>JAJXWU010000249.1 GCA_021781425.1 Pseudomonadota bacterium | reverse complement strand
CAACTTCGGTGGCTGATAGCGTTGGCCGATTTCGCCGATCGGGCAGGTTGCCAGTTGCGCCAACGTGCCGTGCCAGAGCAGGGTCGGATGGCCGGAAAGATAATGACCGAGCGTATCGCGCTCGCCGGCGAGGCGTTGCTCGGGCGGCCACTCCGCAACGCTCGCCGGGATCAGGCGCGGCGCGGGCGTGGCGCTGGCTGCGCCGAACATGTCGTTCTGTCCGGCTTCGGCGTCGCGCGCGGCCTGTTCGGCGGCACGCAAGCTTTCGGGCAATTGCGTCATCAGACTGGCGCGATTGGCGCCGAGCGCATCCATTGCACCGGAGAGGATCAGCGCCTCGAGTACGCGCTTGTTGACCTTCTGTCCGTCCACGCGCTGGCAGAAATCGGCGAGATCCGCGAACATGCCGCTCCGTGCACGCACCTGCACCAGATTCTCGACCGCGTTGCGGCCAACGCCCTTTACCGCGCCGAGGCCGTAGCGGATGGTCGCCGCATCGGTGGCCTTGAACATGTAGGCAGAGGCGTTGACATCCGGCGGCAGGATGGTGAGACCGAGTCCGCGCGCCTCGGTGAGGAAGGCGACGATCTTGTCGGTGTTGTCCATGTCGCTGGACAGGACAGCGGCCATGAATTCGGCCGGGTAGTGCACCTTCAGCCATGCGGTCTGGTAAGCGACCAGGGAATAGGCCGCGGCGTGCGACTTGTTGAAACCGTAGCCGGCAAATTTTTCCATCAAATCGAAGATGGCGTCGGCCTTGTCGGCAGGCACACCGTTGTTTGCCGCTCCCTCGCCGAAGACGACGCGCTGCTTGGCCATTTCGGCAGCGATCTTCTTGCCCATCGCGCGGCGCAGCAGGTCGGCGCCGCCGAGCGTGTAGCCGCCGACGATCTGCGCCATCTGCATGACCTGTTCCTGATAGACCATGATGCCGTAGGTCTCGCGCAGGATCGGTTCCACGCGCGGATCGGGATAGGCGACTTCTTCGCGCCCGTGCTTGCGCGCGACGTAGCTGGGGATGAGGTCCATCGGCCCCGGCCGGTACAGGGCGTTCAGTGCGATCAAGTCCTCGAAACGGTCGGGTTTCGCGTCCTTGAGCAGGCGCTGCATGCCGCCGCCTTCGAACTGGAACACGGCGGCGGTGCTGCCACGCACGAAAAGTTCGTAAACCGCCGGATCGTCCAGCGGGAGGGCGGCAATGTCGAGTGGCTCGTCGCACGCCGCCGCGCGGCGCGCATTGATCGTCTTGACCGCCCAGTCGATTATGGTGAGCGTGCGCAGGCCGAGGAAGTCGAACTTGACCAAGCCAACCGCCTCGACGTCGTCCTTGTCGAACTGGGTGACGACACCGTCGCCGCTGCCCTCGCAGTAGAGCGGGGCGAAATCGGTCAGCGCGCTTGGTGCGATCACCACGCCGCCGGCGTGCTTGCCGGCATTGCGCACCAGATCCTCGATGCGCCGCGCGAGATCGACGAGTTCGCGCACCTCGTCATCGGATTCGTAGCGCGTCTTGAATTCTGGAACGATACGGTCGGATTCCCTGCGCGAGCGTTCGCTCGTGCCCAGCGCATCGTCCAGGCTCAACGGATCGGCGGGCTTGAGCGGAATGAGTTTGGCAATTTGATCGACCTGTCCATAGCCCATGCCGAGCACGCGGCCGGCGTCGCGCAGCACGGCCTTGGCCGCCATCGTGCCGTAGGTAATGATCTGGCTGACCTTCTCACGTCCGTACTTGTGCGCGACGTAATCGATCACCTCATCGCGACGGTCCATGCAGAAATCGATGTCGAAATCGGGCATTGACACGCGCTCGGGATTGAGGAAGCGCTCGAACAGCAAGCCGTAGCGCAATGGATCCAGGTCGGTGATGCCCAGCGACCAGGCCACCACCGAGCCCGCGCCGGAGCCGCGTCCGGGTCCGACCGGAATATCGTGTTGCTTGGCCCAGCCGATAAAGTCGGCGACGATCAGGAAGTAGCCGGCAAAGCCCATCTTCACGATCGTGTCGAGTTCGGCATCGAGGCGATACGCATATTCCTCGCGTTCGAATCCCGGAGCCACGTCGTGTTTGGCCAAACGCGCATCGAGACCCACGCGCGCCTGGTTGCGGATTAACGATCCCTCGTCGTCGTGCGCGGGCAGGGGAAACGCCGGCAGGTAATACTGACCGAACGTCATCTCCAGATTGCAACGCTTGGCAATCTCCACGCTGCTTTCCAACGCTTCGGGAATGTCCGCGAACAGCACGGCCATTTCCTCGGCGGATTTGAGGTATTGCTCGGGCGTGTAGTCGCGCGGGCGCTTCGGGTCATTGAGCAGACGGCCTTGGTGGATGCACACACGCGCCTCGTGCGCGTCGAAATCCTCGCGTGCGGCGAAGCGCACGTCGTTGGTTGCGACGACTGGGCAGTCCGCGTCGGCGGCAAGTCGCAACGCGGCAGGAATGAACAGCGCGGCGTCGGCGTGGCCGCAACGCGTCAATTCCAGATGCAATCGGTCATCGAAATGGCGCAGCCAATCGCGCGTTCGTGCCAATGCGGTATCGTGCCTGCCTGCAAGCAATTGATGTCCGATATCGCTGTCGCGTCCGGCCAGGGCGATGAGTCCGGCGCTTTGCCCGTCGAACCAGGCGGGATCGACCAGAGCACGTTCGCCGTGACGTCCTTCGGTGTAGCTGCGTGAAATGAGCTGCGAAAGATGCAGATAACCCTCGCGGTTCTGACACAGCACTGTCAATCGTGACGGCGCGTTGGCATCGACAGCGGCTATCCACAAGTCCGCGCCGACGATGGGTTTGATGCCATTTGCTTCAGCCGCGCGATAGAACTTGACCAGGGCGAACAGGTTGCCCTCGTCGGTGAGCGCGAGCGCAGGCAGGTGCATCTGCACGGCGCGACTGATCAGGTTCGGCCGCTTCGCCTTGGCCGGATCGCCGTATTCGGGCTTGTCCGGCATGCGCAGGGTCGAATCGACCAGCGAATACTCGCTGTGGACGCGGAGGTGGACGAAGGATGGATGCATGACGGCCGAGGGCTACCTTCGCAGGTTAGCCTCCGGCCGTAACGCGGGCAAGACTTGACGTGTTCAACTTAGCGCGTGCGTTCGCCCACCATCCACGGCAATGCTCACGCCGTTGACGTAAGCCGCAGCCGGCGTACACAGAAACGCGATCACGGCGGCGACTTCCGCCGCGTCGGCGAAACGTCCCGCCGGCACGGCAGCGAGCATTTTGTGCGCTATGACGTCTTCGGATTCGCCGGATGACTCGGCCTTGGCGGCGATCAGGTTGGTCAGGCGTTGCGTATTGGTGTATCCGGGCAACACATTGTTGACGGTGATGCCGAAAGGCGCGAGTTCGCGCGAGCAGGTCTTGGCCCAGGCGGCAACGGCCGCGCGCACGGTGTTCGAAACGCCCAGGTTCTCGATCGGTTCCTTGACGGAAGTCGAGATCACGTTGACCACGCGGCCGTAATTTGCCGCGCGCATGCCCGACAGCACAGCCTGCAGCGCGCTCTGGCCGGATGCCAGATGCTGACGAAACGCGGAAATATACTCTTCCACTTTTGCGCAATGTGCCGGTCCACCCGGCGGGCCACCGCTATTGTTGATCAGGATCTGCACCGGACGCATGCGCACGGCTCCATCGATGGCCGCTCGGTAGGCGGCAGGATCGTTCGCATCTGCGGGAATACAGGAATGCGATTGTGCGGCGTACGTCTTCGGCAACGCATCCACGACGGCCTGCAGCGTTGCGCGGGATCGCGCAAGAACGGTGACGTCGGCGCCGAGTCGCGCCAGTTCGATCGCGGCAGCACGGCCGATGCCTTTCGATCCGCCGCAGACCAGGGCGTGTTTGCCGGCAAGATCGATGTTCATCAGGCGTTGCCTCCAACACGTCTTTCAGTCATCTGCGGCAGCAAGTCTTCATCATCTTCGGCCGCGGGTGGATCGGTCGAATCCAGATCCAGTCCCAACTGTGTCGCGTCGTCCTCATCCAGACCGTCGAAGGCATGGAACTCGGCGTCGAGCAACGCTGCACGTGCGCTGTCTTCGTCGTCGTACACGAGCGTTTCGCCGCGCGCGTCGAATACTTCGGCGTTGCCGGATTCGAGCAGGCGCAGGCGCGCCCAAACCAGCGTATCGCCAAGCGCTGCCAGCCACCATTGATCGTCGGGTGCGGACACGTTCAAAACTCCGCCGAACCCGGCACACGCGGGTAGGGAATCGCGTCGCGGATGTTGGCGAGGCCGCACACATACACGACGAGGCGCTCGAAGCCGAGGCCGAAGCCGGCGTGGGGCACGCTGCCGTAGCGGCGGAAATCGCGATACCACCGGTAATGCGCCGGATCGAGCTTGAACTGCGCCATGCGCGCATCGAGCACGCCCAGACGCTCCTCGCGCTGCGAACCGCCGATGATCTCGCCAATGCCCGGCGCGAGCACGTCCATCGCCGCGACGGTCTTGCCGTCGTTGTTCAGACGCATGTAAAACGCCTTGATCTTCTCCGGATAGTTCATCACCACGACCGGGCGGCCGACATGCTTCTCGGTGAGATAACGCTCGTGCTCGGTTTGCAGGTCGTGGCCCCATTCGACCGGGTAATCGAATTTCTGTCCCGATTTTTTCAGGATATCGACGGCGGCCGTGTAATCGATACGCTCAAAGGGTGCTTTCACGAATTCTTCGAGACGAGTGATTGCGCTTTTCTCCTGACGCTCGGCGAAGAATTTCATGTCGTCGAGGCGCTCGTCGAGCACAGCCTTGAAGATGTACTTGAGGAAATCCTCGGCGAGCGTGGCGTCGTCGTCGAGGTCGGCGAACGCGATCTCCGGCTCGATCATCCAGAACTCCGCGAGATGCCGCGCCGTGTTCGAGTTCTCGGCGCGGAACGTCGGGCCGAACGTGTACACCTTGGAAAGCGCGAGGCAATAGCCCTCGACATTAAGCTGGCCGGAAACGGTCAGATACGTTTCCTTGCCGAAGAAATCCTGGTGCCAGTCGATTGCGCCCTTGTCGTCACGCGGCAGATTGACCATGTCGAGCGTGGAGACGCGGAACATCTGGCCCGCGCCCTCAGCATCCGACGCCGTGATGATCGGCGTGTTGATCCAGAAGAAGCCGCGCTCGTGGAAATAGCGGTGGATCGCCTTTGCGATGCAGTCGCGCACGCGTGCGACCGCGCCGAAGGTGTTCGTGCGCGGGCGCAAGTGCGCGACCTCGCGCAGATATTCCATGGTGTGTGCCTTGGGCTGGATCGGGTAGGTTTCCGGATCCTCGACCCAGCCGACGACCTCGACCTTCGACGCCTGAATCTCGTAACTCTGGCCCTTGCCCTGCGAGCGCACCAGCGCGCCGGTTGCGATCACCGCGCAGCCAGCGGTGAGCTTGGCGATTTCGTCCGTGTAGTTCTGCAACGCATTCTGTGCCACAACCTGGATCGGATCGAAACACGAGCCGTCGCTGATATTGACGAACGACAGGCCGGCTTTCGAGTCGCGGCGCGTGCGCACCCAGCCCTTGATTGTGACCACAGTGTCTTCGCCGACCGAACCCGACAAAGCCTGCTTTACGCTGACCGCACTCATGCCTTGAAACCCTCGGAAAAACGCCGCATCTCTCGCTTGCGGCAAGAGCGCGAATGATAACGGATTGGTACAATGGGCGGCATGAACATCCAACTCACCCCGGCCGCGCGCGAGCGCATGCGCAATTTCCTCGCGGCCAGTCCCAGCGCCGCCGGCGTGCGTTTCGGCGTGCGCAAGACCGGCTGTTCGGGTTATGCCTACGAAGTGGAAATCGCCCATAGCCTTGGCGAGGGCGACCAGGTTGTCGAACAGGACGGCATCAAACTCGTCGTCGACCGCAGCAGTCTGCCATTCGTGGACGGTACGCAGATCGATTTCGCGCGCCAGGGTCTGAATGCCGCGTTCGTGTTCCACAATCCCAACGTCACCGGCGCATGCGGCTGCGGCGAGAGCTTCACCGTCGAAGAACAAAATTGAAGTCGCGCGCTTGAGTACCGGCGCCTCTGCCGGTACACTGCGCGCCCTGCGCCGGGGTAGCTCAGCTGGTAGAGCAACGCATTCGTAATGCGTGGGTCGGGGGTTCGATTCCCTTCTCCGGCATATCCCATTCCGCCCGTGCGATCCGAGCGGGCAGGCCGAAACATCTGGACGATTAGCTCAGCGGTAGAGCACTGCTTTCACACGGCAGGGGTCAGTGGTTCGATCCCACTATCGTCCACCACGTTCAAGCGCCAGCCGCGATCTGCTCGTTCTATTTTCGCTTGGTCACGCTCTTCCGGCGCGCTGCGGCTTCGCGTCGCTGATCCTTCAGTGCGGTGGCGTATTCGCTGACGGCCTTGGCGAGCGCGGCTGCGGTTTCGCCCTTGCGCAGTCCTTTGGCGGTTAGCGCCTTGCGCATACGGCCGATCAGATCGAAGTCGTGTTCGTCGCGATAGGGTTTCAGATCAAGGTCTTTAGGTACTTTCTTCAGACGCTCATCACCGACGATCTTGACGAACTTCTGCATGAAACGGTCGTAGTCGCGCCACAGGATGCCGTCGGCGCGAATCAGGGCTTCTTCGGCGCGCGTGGCGATCTGATGGGCGTGGAGATAATGCAGTCCGAGCTGATCGATCAGGGTCTTTTCCACTTCCTCGTGCATGATCAGATAGCGCGCTACGTCGATCTTGCGACCCTTGTAATTCATCACGCGCGGCAGATGGCGGTCGATGTAAATCGTCTGTCCGTCGACACTGTAGCCGGCAAGGTAGGGGATGTCGTGGGTGCGGTCGAGCCGCTTGACCCGCCGCAGGATCGCGTCCATGGCGCGGTCCAACATCAGGCTGGAAACGTACCAGTCCGGAATGCGCAGTTTCTTGTGCGGAGAAATGGGGTGGCAGCTGCAGGCGGGCATGAAAATCTCCTTAAGTTTGAATGTCCCCAAGCCTGGTTACCTTACCCGATGCTGACCCGGCCGGAATGCTGCGCCGCCGCACTGTCGACGACGTACAGCATTCGTACTTTTGTAAATTTTAGGTTATAGTTTGAATTGCCGTGTGTGCATGGTGGGTCGCTTTGTGCAAGTCATGCGCGTGTCGGTAAAGTGGGCGGTGTCGTTGCGCGCCGGCCTTTGTTCAGTTTGTCCTGTGGAGTTTTTATGTCGGATCGTGAGGTTGGTACTGTCAAGTGGTTCAATGACAGCAAGGGTTTCGGGTTCATCAGCCGTGAAAACGGCCCGGATGTGTTCGTACATTTCCGTGCCATCCAGGGAACGGGCTTCCGTACCCTGCAGGAGGGCCAGAAGGTGAGCTTCAAGGTCGTGCAGGGCCAAAAGGGTCTGCAGGCCGACGAAGTAGCTCCAGCCTGAGATTAGTACCGTAAGTCCTTGAAGCACCGGCGGATAGTATCCGCCGGTGCGTTTTCGCGCCCGCGCAAAATCTCGTCCGGTCAGAACCGCCCAGCACGGAAGTCCTCGACTGCCTGCACGATTTGCTGCGGCGTGTTCATCACGAACGGTCCGTACTTCGCCACCGGCTCGTTGAGCGGTTTTCCCGCAACCACGATCAGCCGCGCCGGCGCGTCTCCCGCCGCGATCTTCAGGCCATCACCCTTGCCAAGCACGCCCAAATCGCCGCGCACCAGTTGCTCGGATGCGCCTTCGCCGATGCGCGCTTGGCCCTCGTAAACGTAGGCGAAACCGTTGTGCGTCGCCGGCAACGGCAGTTCGACGGCCGCACCCGCTTGCAGGCGCACGTCGAAATAGACCGGTTCGGTCGCGATGCCACTGACTGGTCCGGCAACACCGTTCAGCGATCCCGCAATCACGCGCACCGTGGCGCCCGCAACGGGAGAGGTCTCCGGAATCGCCTCCGGAGCGATGTCTTGATAGCGCGGCGCGGTCATCTTGTCTTTGGCCGGCAGGTTCACCCAAAGCTGAAATCCCCACATCAGGCCATTTTCCTGTTCAGGCATTTCCGAATGCAGGATGCCGCGTCCGGCGGTCATCCATTGCACGCTGCCGGGTGTGAGCAGGCCGCTGTTGCCCTGGTTGTCGCCGTGACGCATGCGTCCGGCCAACATGTAGGTGACGGTCTCGAAGCCGCGATGCGGGTGTTCGGGGAATCCGGCGATGTAATCGCCAGCCGAATCCGAGCGGAATTCGTCCAACATGAGGAACGGATCGATCATGTCCAGATCCGGTTGGCCGATCACGCGCGTGAGCTTGACGCCCGCGCCGTCGCTGGTCGGACGGCCGCGCACGATGCGCTGGATCTGACGCAATGTCGGCACGGCCGCATCGGGCGAGGCGCGCACAGTGGCTGTAGTGTCCACGAAAACCTCCAAATCGGGAATTGCCCGGGATATGGGGACGTCGGCGATAATATCCAGTAAGGCAGGCCGAACCCGCGATACCATTGAGCCATGGACGCAATCCTGATAGTCGAACCGAAAGTCCACGATTTGGGCGGTTTTTCCGTGCGCCGGGTGTTGCCGCAACTGCGTGCGCGTCGCGTCGGGCCGTTCGTGTTCTTCGATCACATGGGCCCGGCGCGTCTCACGCCGGGGCAGGGCATGGACGTGCGCCCGCATCCGCATATCGGACTGTCCACGGTCACCTACTTGTTCGAGGGTGCGATCGAGCATCGCGACAATCTCGGTAACGTTCAG
Organism: Pseudomonadota bacterium; assembly: GCA_021781425.1. Taxonomy (GTDB): domain Bacteria; phylum Pseudomonadota; class Gammaproteobacteria; order Xanthomonadales; family Rhodanobacteraceae; genus Rudaea. The sequence continues at coordinate 11,111 of JAJXWU010000249.1, read as the reverse complement.
GTCATTCGCCCCGGCGACGTCAACTGGATGACTGCCGGACGCGGCATCGTGCATTCGGAACGCACGCCGGTCGCCGAGCGCACCGCTGGCCAGACCACGCACGGCATCCAGACCTGGGTCGCTTTGCCATGCCGGGACGAGGAAGTCGCACCGGAGTTCCACCATCATGCGGCGGCATCGTTGCCGGTGTGGGAAAGCAACGGCGTGCGCCTGCGTCTGGTCGCGGGCGAGGCTTTCGGTTTTCGTTCGCCGGTGCACACGTTCTCTCCACTGTTCTACGTCGCCGTGGAATTTCCGGCAGGCGGATCGCTCGTCATTCCCGCCGAGCACCGCGAACGCGCGGTTTACGCAACCGATGCGGCGCTGAGCGTCGGCGGGGTCGAACTGGCGGTCGCGCACATGGCCATGTTGCCGGCGGGTGCCGATGTCGAGATACGCGCGGCGCAACCTGCGCGGGCGATTCTGTGCGGCGGCGATCCGCTCGATGGGGATCGCTACTTGTGGTGGAACTTCGTGTCCAGTTCGCGCGAGCGCATCGAGAAAGCCAAGGCCGACTGGGCGGCGATGCGCTATGCGCCGATTCCGGGCGAAACCGAATTCATACCGCTGCCGCAATACTGAGTCAACGGTATTCCCGGTGACAGGCGTCGCACGCCGCACCAACTTTCTCCAGCGCCTTTGGCAAGGCCTTGCAGTCAACTGTCGCCGGCAAGGTCGTGCGTAAACGCCGCGCATACTCGGCGAACGGCGGATCCGCCGGATCGTCGCCATAAACGGCGGGTTCGATTCCGCCGGCCAGTCCGCGCAGTTGTTCCAGCGACGCTGTGGCTCCCGCGTTGCAACGTTGTGCGCGCGCGTCTGAGCGTAGTGCGCCCAGATCGTGCTGCATCACATTCATCAACCCGCGCGGATAGGCGTCGCGTTGACGCAGCGCGCTGACGATATTGGCCGTGGCGATGGCGCCGATGGCAAGGCCGAGTGCGAACAGGATGGCAAGGCGCATGCGCCGATCCATTAGGGCAAACGAAAATGATAGCGAATCCGGATGCTAAAGTACGCTGCGATGAGCATGGATCGACTATGACGGACTTGCGTTTTGCCGGCATCGATCGGCTTTACGGAGCCGGCAGCGCCATGCGACTGGCGCGCACGCACGTGGCCGTGGTCGGACTCGGCGGCGTCGGTTCGTGGGCGGCGGAAGCACTGGCCCGTTCGGGTGTCGGCACGCTTTCCCTGATCGACGCGGATGAGGTGTGTGTTTCCAACGTCAACCGCCAATCGCACGCGCTGGAAGGCGAATTCGGCCGGCCGAAAGTCGAAGTCGTCGCTGCGCGCCTGGGCGCGATCAATCCGGCGCTGCGCGTGCACGCACGCGCCGACTTCGTGACGTTGACGAATCTGGAAAGCCTGCTCGGTGGCCGCTACGACGCCGTGATCGACGCCTGCGACGCGCTGCGCATCAAGGTAGCGATGATCGTGTTCTGCAGGCGTCGCAAGGTTCCGATTGTCGTGTCCGGCTCGGCCGGCGGGCGCCGCGATCCGGCCTTGATCACTGCGCGCGACTTGTCCAAAACCGAGCATGACGTGATGCTAGGCCTGGTGCGCAAGAAACTGCGCGACGATTTCGGCTGGACGCGCAATCCCAAGCGCTATTTCGGCGTGCAGGCCGTGTTTTCGCGCGAGAACGTCAACTATCCGCAGTCGGACGGCAGCGTTTGCAAAACCCGTCCGGCCAGTGGAGGCGAAGCGCTCAAGCTCGATTGCGGCGCAGGTTTAGGCGCGGCCATGCACGTCACCGCAACGTTCGGCATGGTGGCGGCGGCACGCACCATGGAACGCCTGTTGCAGGCATCAGGCCAAGACAGGTAGCGCGAAAAGGCGCTTGGTGTTGGCTGTTGTCGCCGTGGCGATTTCCGCTGGATCGGTACGGCGCAATTCGGCCACGCAGGCGCACACCTGCGCGAGCAGCGCCGGTTCGTTGCGTGTGCCCTGGTGGCCGTGCAACGGTTGGTCGGGTGAATCGGTTTCCAGCAGCAGAAATTCCAGCGGCATCTTCGCGGCGATTTCGCGCAGGCGGCGCGCGCGGGGATAGGTAAGCGGTCCGCCGAGGCCGATCAGGAATCCACATTTCCACAATTGCCGTGCCTGTTCCACGCTGCCGGAAAAGCTGTGCACGACGCCACGCAGATTGCCGACGCGGCGGATCGTGGCGATGACCTCGTCGAGCGCCCGGCGCGCGTGCAGGATCAACGGCAGATTGAAGTCGCGGGCCACATGGAGCTGACGCTGGAAGAAGAATCGCTGCATTTCCGCATCGAGATCCGGAACGAAGAAATCCAGTCCGCATTCGCCGATGGCCACCGGCTTTTCGTGTGCGACCCAGCGTGTCAATTCATTCAGGTGCTCGGGTCTGTGCGCTGCCAGATACATCGGATGCAGGCCGTAGGCGGGATAAAGTCCGGTCTCAGCGGCGCACAGATCGCGCAAGACCGTGAACGTTGCGAATGCGACGGCTGGAACGATTTGCCCGCCGACGCCGGCCGCGCGCGCGCGCTGCAGCGCGGCGTTGCGGTCGATGTCAAATTCAACGGCATCCAGATGCGAATGGCTGTCGATCAGGTCGAGCACGTCGCGGCGATCCGGGCAGGGCGGCAATGCCGAGGATGCCATCCGAGTGCGCGGTTTCGCAACGGTTCACACAGTACATCGGAAACTGACGACAACCGTTCACACTTTCGTGCGTTGATACCGACTGACCAACGAGGAGCCACCATGCGCATGCCAGCCATTGCCGCCATTTTGCTGACCACCGTCGTTTTCGGGTTGAGCGCCTGTGTGGCGCCGCCGCCGCGCGAGCGCGTGATCTACCACGAAGGCGGCGATCAGTCGTCCGGGCCGCGCTACTGCCACACGTGCGGCACCGTGCGCGACGTGGATCAGGTGGAAATCCGCCAGCAGAACAGCGGTGGCGGCGCGGTGATCGGCGCCATCATCGGCGGCCTGATCGGCAACCAGTTCGGCCGCGGCGGCGGCCGTGCCGCGGCAACCGCGGCCGGTGTCATTGCTGGCGCCGCGGTGGGCAATGCCTCCGAGGAAAACAATGCGCGTCTGGCTTCAGGTTATGCGTGGCGTTTCACCGTGCAACTGGACGATGGCCGCTGGGCCAAGGTGACCCAATACGACAACCCCGGCTTCCATCCGGGTGACCGCGTCGTCGTCCGCGGTCAGCATCTGGATTTCATGCGCAGATAGGCAATATCAATCCGCGTGATAGAAGCGGTGATCCCCGATCACCGCGAGCGGCGGGCCCTTGGCCCAACCCGGCGGTAGCGTCATCACGTCGGCGGCATAGAAGTGATCGGCGTTCGGTACCAGGGAGGGACGCCAGGCGGCCGGCAGTTTCCACACATCCAGAGCCACGCCGGCGACGAACCATGCCTGGTTCCAGGCGTCGGCGTCGTCGAAGACGTAATTCTTGCTCGTCGTGGACAATGCGAATTGTCCGCGCGCGCGCAACACATGACACAGCGAGCTTCCCCATTGGCCGCTGTCGCGGCGGCGCAGACCAACCTCGGCGACGGCCATCTGGCCGGTGACCGGCTCGCCGCGCGCTTCCAGGTAGACCGTGGCGGCAAGGCAGGCGCGATCGCTCGCGGCATTGTGGAATGCCGATGCCAGCCACAGGATCCAGGCAAGTTTCATGCGGATTGCTCCGTAACAAACGAATTTGCGCAGCATCCACGCGGCGTCGCGCAGGCGCGCGCCAACCCTGTGGATGTTGCCTGCGGCGTTGTCGGCGCCGCGCTGATTGTTTCCGGCTGGCATTTCGCGCAGGACCGGTGGATACAAGGGATCGTTTCGATCCCCGCTTCGGCGCACGTCCCGTGGGCCTTGAGCGTGGGTGCCGGAGTGGAGCCGGCACCTCGTTTTGCTATTCCGGCACGGCCACGTCAGTGGCTGTGCATTCGGAAGTGATGCGTGAATTCGTGCCGTCCGCTGCGAACGACGGCGCGCATTATCGCATATCGGGTCGAGTTGTCACTCTATTTCGGCCGGTTTCCTGAACGAATCGATAATGGAAAATGTTAAGATTTCATCCTTCGTACAAATGTACACAACGCATCAAATATATAAAAATAGCATTAGATGCAATGTGGAAAAGGCCGCGCAATGCTTATTTGTAGCCGATGAAATTCTTCAGGATCTGCTCGTCGCCGGAGTATTCCTTGGCCGTGGCCGGCACGAACTTGGTCACGCCCAGATCGAACAGGAGCTTCGATGCGTCTGCGTCGGTATCGAGCTTGAGCAGAGCCTGCTTGACCTTCTCGCGCAAATCCGCCGGGACGTCCGGCGAGGCGGTGATGCATTGCCCTGGATATTCGTGCGTGGTCTTGACCGGCGTCAGATTGGGGTATTGATCCTTGAGCCAGCTCGGGATCATCGCCGCATCGGCCTCCCCCCCGAATACGCGGTCGGTGGCGTCGCGCCACGAAGTCGCGGTGGTCGCGATATCCGGCTGCAATATCGGATTCGGATAAAGCTCGAGCAGCAGAGCATAGCCCAGGCTGGGCGCCCCCATCGTGACGATGGTGTGACCGACCAGGCCCTGCAGACCCTTGTTGCCGAGATCGATGTTGGAAACCAGCGTATAGCTGGTCGGTTCGGCCGTATGTACCAGCGGCTCGAAGTGCTGCTTCTCGATGCGGTAGTCCGTGAAATGCGCTTCGTCGAAGGCGAAATCCGTCTTGACGTTGTTCTGCAAGTCGCGCCAGTAAAAATGGTAATTGCGCGTCGGTACCAGCGTGAAATGCTGACCGGTCGCCTTGTTCAGGTAGGTCATCAGCGGCGCGTAGATTTCGGCCACGCGGTCGGCCGGATAGGCCGGTTCGATGCGAAAAGTGTAATCGGCCGCCCAGACGGTCTGCTGGACGCCGCCGGTGCCGAGCACCGCGAGAAGCGCGGCGGCAAGACAGTGTGGAACGCTTCTGAATGGTGTGCGCATGATCGCCCCTCCGATTTCTGCGTATAGGTGGGTTTAGCACGAATGGACAGCAAAGGCGATACGCAGCGCAATACGGCGTTTCAAGCGAAGCGTTGGATGACCTCGACGGAACCGGCGGCAGAGGATTCCCACTGCAGGGGTGCATCCGCTGCCGCATCGGAAAGCGTCGCCAAGGCCTCGACGTGTCCGTTATCGGCAGCGCGGGCGGCGGTCACGACAATGCCAGCCTCGGCAGCGTTTTCGTTGCGCAAGGGCGTTCCGGGACGCGGAACCGCATTGTCGCGCCAGCACAAACGGTACAACGAGCGCTTGTTGCCGCCCTTGAAATGCAGGCGCGCCACGATTTCCTGTCCGGGGTAACAACCCTTGCGCACGCTGATCGCGCCGAGCCGGTCGAGTCCGATCCACTGCGGGAGCAAGTGATCGCGCAATTCGCTGTCGATCCAGGGAATACCGGCGCGGATATCGGCCAGCCGCCAGCGTTCGAGCGCGGCGGCATCGGCCGCGGCATCGACGCTGCCGAGCATCAGCCAACGCTGCGGATCGCCCGGTACCGTCAGGACGGACACGCCGGCTTTGCGGACGATGGCCCAAGGTTCCGGCAATGCACCGGTGAGCGCCGCGACTGTGGCCGCATCGGCACTGCCGCAAAGGCGGCTGTCGCTCGCGACGCGCAATTGCACTTTCGCGCGGAATACGTAGCGCGACAATTCCGCGCGCAGCCATTCCGCGTCGCCGCCGCGCAGGATCAGGCTCAGGTTAACGGCATCCGTGCGCAACAGATGAAAGAACGCGCGCACCCGGCCCTGTGGCGACAGCCAGGCATTCCATTGCCAATGGCCGTCCGGCAACGCGAGCACGTCGTTGCCAAATTGCGCGTGCGCGAAAGCCGCGGCATCGACGCCGGTCAGTTCCAGTACTTGCGAGTGCAGACTAATCATCGGCGGCGCGGAGCGTTATACTTCCAAGGTCAATGTGGATGCGCAGCGTCAGCCTATCAAGCTGCGCGAAAAGAACAATCGGGAAGACACATGCCTCAATTGGAATCGGATCCAGCCGCCGTGCCGCCGCCGCAAGCGGAAGGCACCCGGGCTCCGGCCCCCGCGAAACCCGTCGAGATCGGCGGTCGCGATGGCCCGGAGCCCACGCGCTACGGCGACTGGGAAAAGAACGGCCGTTGCATCGATTTCTAGGACGAACGCCATGAGCCAAAGCGCACGACCGCTGTCCCCGCATCTGGGAATCTATCGCTGGCGCGTGAATATGTGGCAGTCGGTATTGCACCGCTTGACCGGCTTGTTCCTGTGTCTGGCGGCCCTGTTGCTCGCTTGGGGCCTCAGCGCCGCGGCGAGCGGCGCAGTCGCCTGGAATGCGTTTGCCGATTTTAGCGCGAGTGGAATCGGCCATGTGTTGTCGATCCTGTGGACGTGGGCGCTGCTGTTCCACCTGTGCAACGGTATCCAGCACCTGTTCCGCGACGGTGGCATGGGTTACGACGCGGCACAGCGCGACCATTCGCGGACACCGAAGTATTTCGCCACCGGCTGGATCGTGATTTTCCTCAGCGTTGCGCTGACCGTCCTGGTCTGGATTTGCTTTTTCGTCCGGGCCAACGGGGGTGCCGCATGAGCGCGACGAGGAATGATGCGCTGCGCACTCCGCTGAAAAATGCGCGCGGACTGGGTTCGGCGCAATCCGGAGTTCGTCATTGGTGGTTGCAACGCATCACTGCCGTAGCGCTGTTGCCGCTGAGCTTTTGGTTCCTGTGGCTGCTGACCGGTTTGGCCCACTCCGATTACATTGCGGCGCGTGCGGCGATTGGCCAGCCCGTGCACGCGGTGTTGCTGGTTGCGCTCGTGGTCAGCCTGTTCTGGCACGGCGCGCTTGGTTTGCAGGTGATCATCGAGGATTACGTGCACACGCGTTGGCAGGAAGTGGCGCTGCAGGTCGCGGTGCGCTTCGGCGCCTTTCTCGCCGCATCGGCTTGCCTCTTCGCCATCGCGCGCATCGCTCTGGGATAAGACATGGACAGCTACAAGATTCACCAGCACAAATACGACGTCGTCGTGGTCGGCGCCGGCGGTTCCGGTCTGCGCGCGACGTTCGGCATGGCCGAGAAGGGGTTGAACACCGCCTGCATCACCAAGGTTTTCCCGACGCGCTCGCACACGGTCGCGGCGCAAGGCGGCATCGCCGCGGCGCTCGGCAACATGGGCGAGGACGACTGGCGCTTCCACTTCTACGACACGGTCAAGGGCGGCGACTGGCTCGGCGATCAGGACGCGATCGAATACATGTGCAAGAACGCGCCGGCCGCGGTGATCGAGCTCGAACATTACGGCGTGCCGTTCTCGCGCACTGAAGCCGGCAAGATCTACCAGCGGCCGTTCGGCGGCATGACCACGAACTATGGCAAGGGCACGGCGCAGCGCACCTGCGCCGCGGCTGACCGCACCGGCCATGCCATGTTGCACACGCTGTACCAGCAGTCGCTCAAGCACGATGCGCGCTTTTATATCGAATACTTCGCGCTCGATCTGATCTTCGACGGCGACGGCGCCTGCTGCGGTGTGCTCGCGCTCGACATGAACGAGGGCGAGTTGCACCTGTTTCGCGCGCATGCGGTGGTGCTCGCCACCGGCGGCTACGGCCGTGCATATTTCACCGCGACCAGCGCGCATACCTGCACCGGCGACGGCGGCGGCATGGCGCTGCGTGCAGGGCTTGCGCTCGAGGACATGGAATTCGTGCAGTTCCATCCCACCGGCATCTACGGTGCCGGCTGCCTGATCACCGAGGGCGTGCGCGGCGAGGGCGGATACCTCACCAATTCCAAGGGTGAGCGCTTCATGGAGCGCTACGCGCCGAACGCCAAGGATCTGGCCTCGCGCGACGTGGTCAGCCGCGCGATCACGCTGGAAGTGCGCGAGGGTCGCGGCGTAGGCGAGCACAAGGATCACGTGTTCCTGAACCTGATGCACCTCGGGCCCGAGGTCATCCTAGAACGTCTGCCAGGCATCGCCGAGACCGCGCGCATCTTCGCGGGCGTGGATGTGAGCAAGCAGCCGATTCCGGTGTCGCCGACCGTGCACTACAACATGGGCGGGATACCGACGAATTATCACGGCGAGGTGGTGCAGAAGCGCGGCGCTGACAACGACGCCGTCGTGCCGGGACTCTTCGCGGTCGGCGAAGCGGCCTGTGTGTCCGTGCATGGCGGCAACCGCCTGGGTTCCAATTCACTGCTCGATCTCGTGATCTTCGGCCGCGCCGCCGCGAACCGCGCCGGCGAGATTCTCACGCCCGGCGCGCCGCACAAGGACCTGCCGACTTCGGCCTGCGACGCCGCGCTTGCGCATTTCGACAAGGCACGCAACGCCAAGGGTTCGACGCCGACCGCCGACCTGCGCGTGAAGATGCAGCGCGTCATGCAGCAGGACGCCGCCGTGTTCCGTACCGGCGAAACGCTCAAGCAGGGCTGCCAGAACATTTCCGCGGCGTTCAACGCCTTCGCCGACGTGAAGGTGACCGACCGCTCGCTGGTCTGGAATTCCGATTTGATCGAGACGCTGGAACTGCACAATCTGCTCGGGCAGGCCGTGGCGACGATGTATTCGGCCGAGCAGCGCAACGAAAGTCGTGGCGCGCACGCGCGCGAGGATTTCCCGAGCCGTGACGACACGAACTGGATGAAGCACACGCTGGTCAGTGTCGATGCGCAGGGCAAGACGCGTTTCGACTATCGCCCGGTGCACATGCAGCCGATGACGAACGAAGTGGAATCCGTGCCGCCGAAGGCGCGGGTGTATTGAGTCTTGCTCGTCACTCCGGCAATTCCTGCCGGGATGACAAGTACTAAAGGAGTCGCAATGGCCGAATTCACATTGCCGAAGAATTCCAAGGTCCGCAAAGGCAAGAAATTCCCGGCCAAGGCGGGCGCCAGGAACGTACGCACGTTCCGCATCTACCGCTGGAATCCGGACGATGCGGAAAACCCCCGCATCGACGAATATGAGGTCGATCTGGCCGCCTGCGGGCCGATGGTTCTGGATGCGCTGATCAAGATAAAGAACGAGATCGACTCCACGCTCACGTTCCGCCGGTCCTGCCGCGAAGGCATCTGCGGCTCGTGTGCGATGAACATCGATGGCGGCAACACGCTGGCGTGTACCAAAGCGATCGAGGATTGCGACGCGGGCGACGTCAAGATCTATCCGCTGCCGCACATGCCGGTAGTCAAGGATCTGGTCCCGGATATGACGCACTTCTACGCGCAACACGCATCGATCAAACCGTGGATCCGCACGCAAAGCGCGCCGGCACCGGATTCCGAGCGCCTGCAATCGGTCGAAGATCGCAGGAAACTCGATGGTTTGTACGAATGCATCCTGTGCGCCTGCTGTTCCACGGCCTGCCCGAGCTACTGGTGGAATCCGGATAAATATCTCGGCCCGGCGATCTTGCTGCAGGCCTATCGCTGGATCGCCGATTCGCGCGACGAGGACACCGGCGCGCGCCTTGACGATCTGGAAGATCCATTCAAGCTGTATCGCTGTCACACGATCATGAACTGCACCAACACCTGCCCGAAAGGACTGAATCCGGCCAAGGCGATCGGGGAGATCAAGCAACTGATTGCCGAACGTAAACCCTCGTAAAAACCGACTGCGCCCCGGCGGTTCGCAATCGGCCTTCGCTCGCGAGGGTTTTTTCAGGGGTCTTGGAGGTAGCTGCAAATGCAATCCGAATTGATGTGGTGGCCCGCCGTGGCGATGGCGGCGTTGACCTTCGTGGTATGGCTGCGCATGTATTTCATGCGCGTCGACGAAATGAAGCGCGAACGCATTCACCCGCAAGCCGTCGCGCTGTCGGCGCAGATGGCCGAGCGTCTGAAGGACACGCGCGCAGCCGATAATTTCCGCAATCTTTTCGAATTGCCGGTGTTGTTTTACCTTGCGCTCGTCGTTGCAGTGCAGAGCGGGCAGGTCACGGCCATCACCTTGAGCCTGGCCTGGCTCTTTGTCGCCCTGCGCATTGCCCACAGCGCGATCCATTGCGGCTACAACAAGGTCTATCACCGCTTCTATGCGTATTTCACCGGCGGCGTCGCGCTGTGGCTGCTATGGACGGTGTTGGCATTCGGCCTGATCAAATGAACACGGGTTCCGCGCGCCTGCGCTGGCGCTGTCGGCGCGGCATGCGCGAGCTGGATCAACTGCTCGGCTGGTGGCTGGAAACGCGTTATCCGCAAGCCGATAATGTGGAGAAAGCGGCATTTTCCACTTTGATCGAGGAACAAGATCCACAGTTGTGGGATTGGCTGAGTGGTCGCGACGCGCCGCAAAATCCCGACGTCCGGCGCATCATCGATGAAATCCGCAATCGCGATCGGGTTTGACTACCGGCCCTCGCGCTGGCTCCTCGCCGCCATCATCGTCATGGCCGCGCTGGCATTGGTGGCTATCGCTCTGAGCGGTGCGCCGGCATGGGCAAAAGCCGGAATATGCGTTGCCGCCGGTGCATGGTCGGCAATTGCGCTGGCTCGATTCTGGCGTCCCCCGGTCGCGCGAGCGGCATGGCAGGCCGGCGGGCACTGGCGCGTGGCCGCCGCGGACGGCCGCGAATTCACCGCCGAACTCGTTCGCGGGGTGGTGCGCGGCGCGTGGATTGTGCTGAATCTGCGCCGTAGCGACGGCCGGCATCTGGCGCTGATCCTCGGACCGGACAACGGCGATGCGGACACGCGCAGACGCCTGCGCGTGCGTATTGCAAGCGCCATCGAGCTGCATACATGAAAAGTCGGGCCTGTTGCCAGGCCGGACTTTTGGGTTGCGTTCTCCGTTGGATCAGAAGCGGTATTCGGCGTTGATCGAAACCAGATCGGGATTCGCGCTGAACCCGTTCTTGTTGACCTTGTAGTAGTCGTAATTCAGACCGACGCTGACATTGTTGCTGAAATCGTAGCCGAAGCCGGCGCCTGCATAGTACTTGGTGCTGGTGTCGTTCACGGACACGATTGGTGTGGCGCCGGCGATCGCGCCCTTGACGTCGGCGCGGAACAATCCGGTGCGGCCGCTGATATACCACTGCGGGGTGATGTTGAAAGCCG
>JAJXWU010000111.1 GCA_021781425.1 Pseudomonadota bacterium | reverse complement strand
CGTTCCTGCGACTTGAGCTTGGCGATCCGGGCCTCGGCGTCGGCAAGCTGCTTGGTACTGGCGTCCTGTTGCGCCTTGAGCGCATCGCGCTGCGCAGCCAGGTTCTGCTCGCGCATCTGCGTTTCGCTCTGCAGCTTGACGAAATCCGGATTCGTGTCGATACCAACGCGTGCCTGCTCGGCGTCGAGCTTGTGCCGGACGTTGTCCAGCTCGGATTGCGATTTCTGGAAGTTCTGCTGCTTGCGCTGCAGTTCGGATTGCAATTTGCCGACTTGTGCACGCAACTGCACGGATTTCTGTTGCTCGGCCGTGAGCTGCTCGCGCAGCGCTGCCGATTCGTTCTGCGCTTCCTGCACTTGCGCCGTGACCGTGGAGGCGAAAACCAGCTTGTCATTGTCGACGCCGGAAGCTTCGCCATACAGGTTCAGCGCCTTGGCGATGTCCTTGGGCACGCCCAAGCCCTGCTCGTAGAGATAACCCAGATTGATGCGTGCGCGCTTGTTGCCCTGGGCCGCAGCTTTCTCGAACCATTCACGTGCCTTGGCGTAATCGGGTTCTGTGCCGAGGCCCTTCAGGTAAATCTCGCCGACGTAGTTCTGCGCCTCGGCGTCACCGGAATCGGCCTGGCCCATCCACACCTTGAGCGCGGTCTGGTAGTTGGCGCGGTCGTAGGAAACGTATTCGCCGCCACGGATTTCACAATCCGCCTGGGTGGTGCGGATCGGCCGGCGCGCGCTCATGAACGTCGCCGAGCGGCCGAGTTTGCGCACCTGACCGGGCAGCAGGCAATCGACGATCAGCAGATCCTCGGGGTTGCGCGTGGTGACGGTCGCATGCGCCGGCGTCGCCGGCACCGAAAATCCCGCCACGGCGGCGCACAGAAAACCGAATGCCAATGCCAGCGGTCGCAAGCCGCCACGGTACGAAACGAAGATACCCGCACGCATACCAACCTCCCGGACTCGAACCGAAGCACACCAACAATTTCCGGCTATACTGAATTATAGGGCGATTATGGGGAGATGGCGTCATGCGAGCCTTGTTCGGAAGTTTACTTTCCGTCCCGTCAATACGGCGTGTACGCGACACCGCCTGCCTCCTGCTGCTGCTGACAGCCTCTTGCTGGCCGCTCGTCGCTACCGCGGCCTGCCCGCTGTATTGCTACGACTTGCAGTATGTGAGCGGCAACAATCAAATCGGGACTCCGAATTCAAACCTGTCCGCCCCCCTGACCGTGCAGATTCAGCCGGAAGGCGATATCGGACCGGGGACATTGCAAATCCTCTGGAGCGTGCTCTCCGGCAGCGCGACTATTGTTGAAAGCGGCGGCACCACCGATTCGCAAAGCGTTGCATATAACGGGATTACGGGAAGTTCCATACCCCCTTCGCCGGCTTCGATCCACATCGCACTGGGAGCCAAACCCGGACCCGTATTGGTACGCGCCTATTGTCAACAATGCGCACTTACCAATGCCAACTATGTTGTCGATTTCAATCTCATGTCCGCGCAAGCGACACTGCAAATCATCTCCGGCGACAACCAATCCGGGGCGGTTGGCAGCGCGGCTAGCGCGCCGCTGGTCGTGCAATTGAGCAACACCGGCACGCCGTCATCGGCACAGACCGTGAACTGGAGTGTCAGTAGCGGCCAAGCCACCCTGAGCGCGGCGAGCTCCGTCACCGACAGTAACGGCAACGCCTCGATCAATTTCACCTACGGCAACGGCGCCGGCCCGATCGTGATCCAGGCCAGCGCCGCAGGCAGCACGGCAACTTTTAACGCCATCTCGTTCGTGCCGACCACGTCTCCGCTCAGCGGCAACAACCAAACCGGCATTGTCGGCGACGCCTTGCAACCGTTCGTGGTGCAAGTCGGCGGCGGCACTGCCTCCGCGCCGATCGCGGTGAACTGGACCATCCTCCAGGGCGGCGGCACGCTGGCGGCATCGCAAACCTTTACCGATGCCAGCGGTCGCGCCAGCAATACGCTCACCCTGGGACCGAATCCCGGCGTCAATATCGTGCAGGCCGCCGTCGCCGGCGCGGGCAGTATCACGTTCACCGCGAACGCGGTCGTGGTGACGGCGGGCAGCAGCGTGTTCACCCTGGTATCCGGCAACAACCAGGCCCTGGTACCCGGACAGCCGTCGCAACCGCTGCTGGTCAAACTCGCCTCATCGAGCGGGACTCCGATTCCGGGCACCGCAATCCAGTGGAACGTCACCGGCGCCACCGGCAAGCTGGCCAACGCGGCGACGACGACCGGCGCCGATGGCACCGCGCAAAATACGCTCACCGTCGTGCTCCCGGGTACCTACTCGGTCACGGCGCAAGTCGCCGGAGTCAGCAGCATCCCGGCACTGACATTCAACTTCAGCAATGGCGTGGCCAACCTGCCCGGCTTGTCCCCGTCTCAAATCAACGTCGCCACCGCGATCGACAAGGCTTGTCCTGCCCTTGCCACTTCGACGACGCCGCTGACGCCGCAGCAGCAGGATTTCCTGCAACGCTGCTCCGAACTGGTGGTCGGCGCGAACGGCGATCCGCAACACGTGCCCGGCGCGCTCAACGCCATGCTCAACAACAAGGCACTGCCGCAGCGCAGCCTCGCCCAAGGCGTGCAATTGGGCCAGATCGACAATCTCAATACGCGCTTCGCCGAACTGCGCCAAGGTGCAAGCGGCCTCAGTGCCGGCGGCCTGACTTTCAGCCAGGACGGCCGCGGTCTGCCCCTTGCCATGCTTGGCGACCTGTTCCGCAAGGATCCGGCCGACAGCGACGAAGTCGGCAAGGATTTCTCGCGCTGGGGTTTCTTTGCCACCGGCATGATCGAACGCGGCGGCTTCGACGCCACTGCCGTCCGGCCCGGTTTCGACTACCGCAATGCCTCGCTCACCGCCGGCGTGGACTACCGCTTCAACGATGCGTTCGTCGCCGGCGCCGCGCTCGGCTATAACCAGAATCATTCGAGTTTCGACGCAAACGCGGGCAAAGCCAACGTGGACGGCTACAACCTGACCGGCTATTTCAGCTGGTATCGTGGCGACTGGTACGTGGAAGGCTCGGTCATCCTCGACAAACTCGATTACAACCTGAGCCGCAACATCGCCTATCAGATCGCCAGTCTGTCCGGGGGAACGACCACGGTGGCGCAAACCGCGATGGCCTCGCCAAGCGGAAACCAGAACTCGTTCTCGCTCTCGGCGGGCAGAGATTTCAACCGCAAGGCCTGGACGTTCAGCCCCTACCTGCGCGGCGTCTATTCGCACCTTAGCCTGGACGGCTTCAGCGAGACGATGTCGGATTCCGGCACTGCCGGCGCCGGACTCGGCACGTCGGTGGCAAGCCGCTCGATGAACTCCATGCTCGGCGTGGCCGGCGCGCGGTTGAGCTACACCATGAGCACCGACTGGGGTGTCCTGATACCGAACGCGGTGGTCGAATGGAACCACGAGTTCCACAACGATCCGCAAACGGTCGTGGTGCGCTTCCTCGCCGATCCCACGCAGACGCCGATTTCGTTGACCGACCAAGCGCCGGACGCGAACTATTTCAACATCGGCCTGGGTCTGAACGCGGTGTTCGCGCAAGGGCGCTCGGGCTATGTGTACTACGAGCACATGGCCGGCTATTCGGGTGCACATGCCGACCGGCTGTCCATCGGCATCCGCATCGAGTTCTGAGCGCATGCGTCGTCCCGTGCCGGCCCTACTTGCGCGCCCCGCCGCCGGCGCGGCATGCTATGGCCGTCGCGCAGAACGGCCGTGCCTAGGCGGCCCGCGCATGGGGATGACATCGCCAGCATGATCGAGTTCGGCCACAGCACCCATGTCGGCTTGCGTCGCGAGCATAACGAAGACACTTACTACGCCGACGCCGAGCTCGGCCTCTGGCTGGTCGCCGATGGCATGGGCGGCCATGAACACGGCGAAGTCGCGAGTGCGATCGCACGCGATGCGGTGGTGCGCGAGGTCACCGCCGGCGCGCCGCTGGCGCAGGCCGTACAACGTGCCGACGAGGAAATCATCCAGCACTCCAGCCGCAAGGCCGAAGCCCTGCCGATGGGCACCACCATTGCCGCAATGCGCCTGCACGAGAACGAATACGAGATCTGCTGGGTCGGCGACAGCCGCGTGTACTTGTGGAATGGCGAACTCAAGCAACTTTCGCGCGACCATTCCTACGTGCAGGAGCTGATCCAGCAAGGCGCGATCACGCACGAACAGGCGCGCACGCATCCGCATCGCAACGTCGTCACCCAGGCACTCGGCGTCACCGACCCGGAGAGCCTGCGCGTGGAAACCATCCGCGGCAGCCTGCAGCCGGGCATGCAGGTGCTGCTGTGCTCGGACGGACTGACCGAAGAAGTCGACGACAAGGACATCGGCGCCGTACTGTCGCGCCAGGACCTTTCCGCACAGGAATGCGTCGATCACCTGATCCTGGCCGCGCTCGAAGGCGGCGGATCGGATAACGTGACCGTGATCCTGATACGGGATCGTTGAAACCTCGACTCAGCCGCCCTCGGCTTTGGCCAGTTGCGCCTTGAGTTGCAGCAACGCGGCGTTTTTCGGATCCGCGCGCAGACCCGACTCGACCAGCACGTCCGCGCCGGTATACAGTCCGTTTTTCAGCGCCGACTGTGCGCCGTTCGCGTAGAACTCCGCGATCCTCTGCAAACCCTGCCTTGCCTGCGCATTGCCGGGATCGCGTTTCAACGCTTCCCGGAACAAATCGATGGCATTGTCGCCAGGCGGAAAGCTCATTTTCTCGCCGCCGTTTTTCTGGCCATAGGCGAAATAGTCGTCGCCGCGGGAGAGCAGCGTCGCCAAGTCCAATCGTGCCAGACTCGCATTGGCCGACGAGTTTTCCGGTGGTCGCGGCGGCGGGATCGCAGGCGCTGCTTCAATCGGTGCGCTGGTCGCGACCGTTGCCGCGGGGGCAGCAGCCTTTCCTCGCCACGCCAC
>JAJXWU010000027.1 GCA_021781425.1 Pseudomonadota bacterium | reverse complement strand
GGTTCCTCCCCCAACCTCAGAGAACTCCCCGGCGTGCTTTTATCCAATGGCCTTGCGCATGGCCGCGATCACCGCAGCGTAATCCTTCTGGCCGAAGATGGCCGAACCCGCGACGAAGGTGTCGGCACCGGCCTTGGCGATCTCCGCGATGTTGTCCGCTTTCACACCGCCGTCGATTTCCAGGCGGATTGGCCGGCCGCTGCGATCGATGATCTCGCGTGCGCGGCGCAATTTTTCCAATGCGGCCGGGATGAAACTCTGGCCGCCGAAGCCGGGATTGACCGACATGATCAGCACCAGATCGACCTTGTCGAGCACGAAGTCGAGGTAATCCAGCGGCGTGGCCGGATTGAACACGAGTCCGGTCTTGCAGCCGCTGTCGCGGATGAGGTGCAGGGTGCGGTCGATGTGTTCGCTGGCCTCGGGATGAAAGCTGATCAGGCTCGCGCCGGCTCTGGCGAAGTCCGGCACGAGGCGGTCGACGGGTTTAACCATCAAGTGCACGTCGATCGGCGCCTGTACGCCATGTTTGCGCAGCGCTTCGCACACGAGCGGACCGATGCTCAGGTTCGGCACGTAATGGTTGTCCATCACGTCGAAGTGGATCCAGTCCGCGCCGGCGGCAAGGACATTGTCGACTTCCTCGCCGAGGCGGGCGAAATCGGCGGAGAGGATGGATGGCGCGATGGCGGCGGGCTGTTTCATGGCGTCATTTTATCCCACGTTCCGCGCGGATTTTCTCGTAAGCGGCATTGATTTCTCTGGCGCGCTCCTCGGCGCGGCGCTTGAGTTCCTCCGGCACGTCGCCGAGTTTGTCCGGGTGATGCTGGCTGATCAGGCGCCGGTAGGCGGTCTTGATCTCGCGTTCGCCGGCTTCGCGAGTAATGCCCAGCACCGCGTAGGGGTCCTTGACCTGCGCAGTGGCGCCGGGCGGTGAGTGCGACTGCCGGTAGCCGCCGCCGGTGTAACCGAAGCCATAGCCGCGCATCGCCGCGAGGGCGGCCAGTTCCTGCTCGTGCACGCCCAGAGACGCGCAGAGTCGACGCACGATGGCGAATTTTTCCGGCGCCAGCGAGCCTTCGGCAAAGACGATCTCCAGCAACAGATCGAGCAGGATGTAGGCGCGGTCGCGGCGGCCGCGGCACCAGTCGCGCAGATCCGCGATGGCCAGATCGGCGTTGAAGGAATCCTGCTTGCCATCCTTGAAGCGCGCGATCGCCTCGCTGCGCTGCGCCAGCGTCAGTTGCAGACGTGCGATCAGATTCTCGGTGGCGGCGATCTCCGGTTCCGAGACGCGGCCGTCGGATTTGGCGATGGCACCGGCCAGGCCGAACAGCGGCCCGATGAAATCGCGCGGCGGCGCGGTCTGGGTGAAGCCTCCGATCGCGCCGATGTCCCACAGATGCCCGAACAGCACGCCGATGACGATGCCGGCCGGCTGGCGCAGCAGAACCCAGCCGACGAGAGCGCCGATCAGCTTGCCGGTGATTTTCACGGCGTGGCCGGTTGCGGCAGCTGGGTGGCATACCAGCGCGCGATTGCGTCGATCTCCGCCGCCGTGAGCATGCCGAGCGCGGAGCGCATCGCCGGGAAATCGCGTTTGCCGGATTTGTATTGCGCGATCGCGCTGCGCAGGTAGGGCAGGTTTTGCCCGGCCAGGTTCGGGATGTCGGGCGCGCTGGCGCGGCCGTCCTCGCCGTGACAGGCGGCACACAAGCCGATTTTTGCTGGTCTTGGCGGCGTGTCGGCCCACGCTGCAGGCAGGAACATGAGCACGGCGAACGCGCAGTAGATGGACAAACGCATGGGACGGAACCACGAGAAAACAGCGCGCATTTTAGCAGCGCACCCGCCCGCAGCCGCTACAATGTGGCGGCGTAACCTGACAGCCCGTTCGCCCTGAGCGTAGCGCCGAAGGCGCGAAGTCGAAGGGCCGCTTGCGTTTCGACTTCGCTCGCTCACGCTCGCTGCGCTCAACGCGAACGGGTAAATCCCCCTTACCTCGATCCTTGGCGTTTCAGGAATTTTTCTGTGCCTACTACTCTGCTGCAATCGAATCTTCCCGGCCTGAACCTGATCCACCGCGGCAAGGTGCGCGACGTCTATGCGCTATCGGACCAGGAACTGCTGATCGTCGCCACGGACCGTCTGTCCGCGTTCGACGTGGTGCTGCCCGATCCGATTCCGGGCAAGGGCGAGATGTTGTGCCAGATTTCCAATTTCTGGTTCGCCAAGACCGCTCATCTGATCCCGAATCATCTGACCGGAAAGTCCGTCGCCGCGGCACTTCCGGCAGGCACGGATGCTGCATTGTATACAAAGCGCAGTGTGGTGACGAAGCGCTTGAAACCGGTGCCGGTGGAGGCGATCGCGCGCGGTTATCTGATCGGCTCGGGCTGGAAGGATTACCAGGCCACGGGTTCGTTGTGCGGGATCAAGCTGCCGGCCGGATTGCGGCAGGCGGAAAAATTGCCGCAGCCTATCTTCACCCCCTCGACCAAGGCGCCCTCGGGCTCGCACGACGAGAACGTCTCGTTCGACGCGGTGGTCAAGGCCATCGGCGCGGATCTGGCCGGGCAGGTGCGTGAGGCGACGCTGACGATCTATGCCTTCGCCGCCGAGCATGCCGCGCAGCGCGGCATGCTCATCGCCGATACCAAGTTCGAGTTCGGCACCGACGCCTCCGGCAAGCTGTACGTCATGGACGAAATGCTGACACCCGATTCCTCGCGCTTCTGGCCTGCGGACGCGTATCGCGTTGGCATCAGCCCGCCGAGCTACGACAAGCAGTTCGTGCGTGATTACCTGGAAACCCTCGACTGGAACAAGACCGCACCGGGACCGAAACTGCCGGCGCGCGTGATCGCAGGCACCGCGGCGAAATATGCCGAGGCTCTGAAGAAACTTGCCGGCATTGTGCTGGATTGATGCGGATTCGGCGCACGCCGGTGCGACCCGCGAATCGGGCGCACGCACGCAATTCCCGCGTCACGTTTCGCCTGTGCCCGTGGCCTCGCGTACGCCGAGCGTGCACAGGCCGGCCACGAACAGGCTCGCCCCACCCAGTACCAGGGCATATACCGGCTGGCCGTGGAACAGCCATTTCAGCAGTGCGCCCAGCACGCTGGCGGCGAGCAATTGCGGGATCACGATGAAGAAGTTGAAGATGCCCATGTATACGCCCATCTTCGCCGCCGGCAGGTTGTCGGAGAGCAGCGCGTAGGGCAGCGACAGGATCGAGGCCCAGGCGCATCCCACGCCGAGCATCGACAACAGCAGCCAGTGCGGATCGTGGATCAGGACGAAGGAAATCAGTCCCGCCCCGCCCAGACAGACGTTGATCAAGTGGCTGTTGCGCAAGCCCCACGCACGCACCATCCACGGAATCGCAATCGCCGCGAGTGCGGCGAAACCGTTGTAAGCCGCGAACAGCACGCCGACCCAGTTGGCGCCCGCGTTATAGGCGGCCGATTGCGGATCGCTCGCCCCGAACTGCACCGCCGTCACCGCCGGCGTGGTGTAGATCTAGATCGTAAACAGTGCAAACCAGGAAAAGAACTGCACCCACGCCAGGCGGCGCATCGCCTCGGGCATGCCGTACAAGTCGGTCATCACCTGGCGCAGCATGCCGCTGGCGCGCGCGCGCGCCAGCCAGACGAACAGGACACCGGCCACCAGCAACATGCCGGCGAGCAGGAAGAGGTCGCGCGCGAGCGAAAAACGCCAGATGGCAACGAGTAACAGTGCGCCCAGCGCACAGGCCGCGACGCCGAGGCGCCATGCCCGGCTCACGTCGACCGGCGCGGCCGCGGCATTGTCGTCGAATGCCAGCAGGGTTTCGGGCGGGTATTCGCGTGTGGTGGCGATGGTCCACAACACGGTACCCAGCAGCACCACGCCGCCGGCGTAAAACGCGTACTTCACGGTCGCGGGAATCGCGCCCATGGGCGCCGTGTTGGTAACGCCAAGATGCGCTAGCAGATACGGCAGCAATGACGCCACCACCGCGCCGACGCCGATGAAGAAACTCTGCATCGCATAACCATGCGCACGTTGCTGCGTCGGCAACTGGTCGCCGACGAAGGCGCGGAAGGGTTCCATGGCGACGTTGAACGAAGCATCCATGATCCACAACAAGCCTGCCGCCATCCACAACAAAGGTGCATTCGGCATCGCCAGCAACGCCAATGTCGCCAGCAGCGCGCCGACCAGAAAATACGGACGGCGCCGGCCCAGCCGGCCCCAGGTGCGATCGGACCAGTGGCCGATCAGCGGCTGCACGATGAGTCCGGTCAGCGGCGCCGCGATCCACAGCGCGGGGATGTCCGCCACGCCGGCGCCCAGGGTCTGAAAGATGCGGCTGACGTTGGCATTTTGCAGCGCGAAACCGAACTGGATGCCGAGGAATCCGAAACACATGTTCCAGATCTGCCAGAACGACAGTGCGGGTTTCCGGTTCATGACCCGGGCGCGCCGTTGCTGGCCGGCAGGATGTGCAGCGCACCGACCTTCGCTTCGTTCAGCGGCCCGCCGCTGCCGCCCGCACCGCCGGTGTAATGCGCGAAGTTCGCCAGATCGCTCATGTTGAATCCCGGTTGCATCGAGAACACGCAATGCGCGCCGGCTGCGGCTGCGAATTCTGCCGCGGTGGAATGTTGCTCACCGACGCTGTGCGGCAGCACGAGCGGAAATGTTCGGTCCGGGCCGCCGTCACAGCGCATCGTCAAACGTTTCACCGCCGCCGTGATGCCGGTGTTGATCGGGCCGGAAGCGTTGGCATAGTCCAGCCGCACGCGGTACTCGCCGGCGGCGGGCGCGGTCCAGTGGCGCGGCCATGCGCCGGCGACGCGCGTTTCGTCGCCCACACACGTCGCTGCGCTCGGCAGCGACTCGATGCCTTGCTTGTCCAACCGGGCCGTGCGCAAGCAGCGGTAAGCCGGCGACCACGGCAGTTCCCAGACGGCGCCGATGTCGCCGAAGCGCTGGCCATCGACGTACAACACCTCACGATCGCCATCTGCGCGTACTCGCCACACCTTGCCGGCGCGCGCGGCGCGCGGCGCGGGCGGTGTTGCCGGTGCGAACAGGCGCGCATCGGTGCGCGGCGCCAGCGCCGGCACTGTGATGGCCTTCAACGCGACCAGGATGTTTGCGCCGTCACGCTGCACGGAATCGGCGACCAGCAGATTGCCGTCCAGATTCCCGGGCCGCTGCAATGTGATGCGACGATGCGGCAATTGCAGGGCAATTTGCGTGCGCTCGCCAAACAGCATCGGCACCAGCGAGACCGGAAGCTTGGGCTCGACATGGCCATCGGCGGTGACGCCGAATACGCCCTCGCTGACCATGTCGAGGTACCCGGCCACCGACCACAACTGCCGCCTGGAGTCGACCACCGGCCCGCTGAGCCTGCCGTCGTCGACGTGGGTGGCCTGCGTGATCAATTCGTAGTTCTCCATGTTCGATCCGGCCAGCGCCGCACCGCGCATGAGCGAGCGGATCTCGAACGCGATCAGTGCGGGGTCGTTTACGGCGCGCGCGGCACGCAGGGCGTAGGCGCTGACGAACGGCCAGATCGCGCGGTTGTGGTAAATCGGCTGAGCGGCGCGCTCCGGCCAGATCACCGGGCTGCCCGCCGGCCATGCCGGATAGTGCGCCAGCGATTGGCGTGCGCGCCCGGCGTCGGCCACGCCGCTGGTTATCGCCAGCGACAATCCGAGCAGGTCGTAGGCTTCGACCGGCAGCCCGTCGCCGCCGATGTAACTCATGTACATGCCGCGCTCGGCACGCCAGAAATGCGCGTTGATTGCCGCCTTCAATGCCGCCGCCTGGCTACGGTAATCCGCCGCGCGCGCAGCATGGCGTTGCAACGCCATGCGCTCGGCCAGGCGCAGCGCTTCGTAATGCAGCACATTCGTGGACAGTGCAAACGACTGCGCGATGAACACGACGTTGTTGCGCGTCCATTCCGGGTAACTCTGTTCGCGCCAGTCCAGGAACGAGGTTTCGCCGCGGTACAGGCCGAAGCGCGTGTCGAAGGCGTATTCCCGGTCCTGCGCGAGCGTGGCGGTGAGTGCACGCCAGACCTTGTCCGCGAACGCCCTGCCGTCGCTCGACGTGCTGTCGAGCAGATGGCGCGCTGCGAGAAACCAGACCACGCGATCGGTGCTGATCGGCCAGCTCCCGCCGGAACCCGTGTCCTGCATCGGGTAGAGCGGTTCCGAATCCGACCCGCGCGGAACAGCGGCGGCGCGCAGGCCGGAGAGTTTGAAGTCGAGCGAAGCCATGGCGCGTTCGCGATCGTAGCGCCACAGGCCGAGATCGATCGAATAGGAAACGTCGCGCGTCCACACGTAGTGCCACTGCGCGCCCGTCTCGAAACAGGCGCACGGCATCGGCTGGCCGTGGTCGAAGGCATCGTCGCGGATCGCGCTGACCGAATCCTGCTTCAAATCATCTTGCGCCAGCGCGAACAGAGCGTCGAACAGGGGGCTGGCGGTGTGCGCGGGCCATGCGGGCGCGGGAATTTTTCTCTCGCCGAACGGGCCGCGCAGGACGTATCCGCCGTCCGCGGCCTGCACCACATCGGCATGCTGCCCGCGCCAGCTCAGCCCGTCATGCCGAGGCGGCGCCGCGGTGGCGAGGCCGCTTGCCAGCAGCAGTATGGCCGGCGCGATCATGGCGTGGCCGTCTCGATGCGAACCGTCGCGGCTGCGCCGGCGGCCACCTTCACCCAGGTCACCGCACCGTAACGGTCGCGACCGTTGGCCCAGCCCGGGCCGAAGGCTTGCTGCAACGCCTCCAGGCTCGCTGCCGCCACGAGTGGTCGGCCGTTCACGCCTACGGCTTTCGCGGCGCCGCCGTGGATCGCCAGCAGATAATCGCGCAACGCGGGCTTGTACGAGCCCAGCGCTGCGCCGAGCGTGAATTCGACGTCGTCGTTGTGCCGGATTACCGACAGCGCCTGCAGGAAATACTTACCGTGTTCGTAGCCCCGGGTTTCGCCGTCGTCGTCGTAATAGTCGAAGCGCGTCGTGCGTCCCGACGGGAACACCTGCACCGTCACGGTGTCGACCGGCCGTTGGCCGACGTAATCCATCACCGGCTGGACGGGGATGATCGCGCCCGCGCGGACGAACAGCGGGATATCGCTCCAGGTTTTGGCATCCACCCGATAGTCGAGCGCGCGTCCGCCGGCGTAGGACGTGCCGGTGAACCAGTCGATCCAGGTTCCGGCCGGCAAGTAGATGGATTTCGTCGTCTGGCCCTGCGCGACGACGGGCGCGACCAGCAGCCATTGACCGAACATCCAGGCGTCGACGTCGTCGCGAACGTTCGGATCTCGCGGCCAATCGAACGTGAGCGGGCGCACCAGGCCCACGCCGTGCGCGTAATCAGCGCGCTGGTACGAATAGATGTACGGGAGCAACGCATAGCGCAGGCGGATCGCGCGGGTTGCGGCCGCTTCGGCGACCGCGCCGTAACGCCAGGGCTGGCGCTTCTCGTCAAAGGTGCCGTGCACGCGGAAGATCGGCGTGAACGCGCCGAATTCGATCCAGCGCGCGTAGTTCTCGTCGGACGGATGGCCGTTGAAGCCACCGCCGTCCATGCCCCATTGCATCGCGCCCACGTCGATCGCGCTCAACAGGCGCGCGCGCTGCGCAGCCATGCTGACGAAGCCGGTATCGATGTCGCCCGACCACAGGCCGTAGGCATAGCGCTGCGCGCCCAGCCAGAAGTTGCGATTGATCGACCACACGCGACGGTCGCTGGCCGCGCGTTGCGCGTCGTACAAGGCGCGCTGCATGTTGAGGAACTGCGTGTCGGAGCCGACCTCGTCGGCCTCGTCGTTCCACCAGCCGGCGATGCCGTGGTCGAAACCGTATTCGATCGCCAGTCCGCCGAACCAGCGCCGCGCTTCAGGCTTGTCGAAATCGATGCGCCGGACGAGCTTGTGCGAAAAATAATCCTCGAACGGCTTCTCGCCCGCAATCCACAGATCCTGTGCGGTTGCCTGGCGCCCCTCGACCGTGTCCACGTGGATGCGCGGTTTCATGATGCCGGTAACGCGCACACCGTTGGCATCCAGCATCCGCGCCAGCCTGCCGCTGGCGCCGTCGGGGAATTTCTCCGGATTCCAGCGGAACTCGCCGTAGTCGCCCTGACCCCACGCTTTCCAGTCGAAATCGAGGGTGAAGTTGTCGAGCGGAATGTGTTTGGCCCGATAGGTTTTGACGATGTCGAGCAATTGCTTCTCGTCGATGCCCCACTGGCTGTTGGTGAAGCCCATCGCCCACTTGGGGAACAGCGGTGCCGGGCCGCTGATGTTCGCCAGTTCGCCGAACAACTCGGCTGGCGTGCCGGCCAGGATGTAGTAATCGGCGTCGGGACGCTTGAAAGCGCTCACCGTGATGCGGCCATCGGCGAGATCGAAGTTCGCGCCGACGCAATCCACCAGCACGCCGTAACCGGCGGTGCTCCACACGAACGGCGCACCGGCCTGGCCCTGCTTGCCGGCCTGTGCCCGCCAGTCGCCGTCGCGCAGCAATCCGGCCGTGACCGGTTTGTTCGCCTCGAATCCGCCGATGCCGTACAGCGCATCCGTCGCGCTGTGTTCCAGCGCGATGCGTCCCTCGGCCAGCGCGGCGAATCCGGCTTGCTGCAACAGCCGATGGCCTTGTGCGTCGGCGATGCGCAGCACACCCGCCTTGCCATCCCAGACCACGCTCATGCGCTCCGAATGCAACGCGAACGTGGCGCCGGCTGGCGCTACCCGGGGCCGAAAGGATGGCCTGGATGCGGATTGCGGATCGACGACCAGATCCGCTGGCGTCGCCTGACCTTGCGGCAGATAGCGCACGTGCAGCACACCGGGCCGCACCAGTTGCAGCCGGATCGTTGCCTTGCCTTGCGTGATGTCGATGTCTTGCGCATGGGCGCTGCGCACCGGTGCGGCGCCGGTGGAAGCGCATGCGGCCGAAACACAGATCGCGCCGAACAGGATCGCGCGAGCGAGAGCGCGCACGCACAGCGGCGTCGACGCGTCGATATTCCCGCGGATTTTCGTCATTGCAGGATCGCGCTGCCGTAGGGCGGCAAGGTCAACCGGGCGGCATCCAGCGAGGTGCCGGGACGGCTGTGCCGCAACAGCGTGCGGAAGCGTGGCGCCGGCAACGGCACTGTTTGCGCCTCGCCGGAAAGATTGTGCAACACCAGCGCATCGCCCTGCGGATCGTCGAGTTCCCATGCCGCGACGTGACGATTTGCATCGCGCCAGTCGCGCAAGATCCCGGTGCGCAGCGCAGGGATATCGCGCCGCCATCCGATCAGCATCCGGTACCAGTTCGCCAGCGATGCGGAATCGCCGCGCTCGGCCTCAACCGACACCGCCGGGCCGTCGCCAGCGCTCCAGCCCTCCCAGGTCGGCTCGCCGGCACCCTTGCCGGCGCGGTACCAGCGCATCGGTTCGCGCAGGTGCGGATCGGGCTTTTGTCCGCGCATGCCGAGTTCCTCGCCGTAGTAGACGAAGGGATGGCCCGGCAGCGTCATCAGCATCGCGGCAGCGGTACGCATGTGCTCGACATTGCCGTCGAGCTGACTCATCACGCGTTCCTGGTCGTGGTTGGACAGGAACGGCGCATTGTCGAAGCGGCCGTGCGCGGCGCTGCGATATGCCCGACAGGTGCGCGCCAGCGTGGCACCGATATCGCGATCGCGTTCCTGCGCGGCGCTTTCGACCAGGCGCTTTGCCAGCGGAAAGTCGAACGTGGCGTCGAGCGCGCCCATCCACGGCACGAGTTCATCGGGGTGGTGGCGTGCGACTTCGCCGACCAGCCACGCATGCGGATTTGCCGTATCGATGCCGCGATGGAATTCGCGCCACCATGCCAGATTCTTTTCCAGCACGGTCGGGCTGTCCCAGTCGGTTTCAAGGTCGTCGAAAATGTGCTGTGCGGCGTCCAGGCGGAAGCCGTCGACGCCTTGCTTCAGCCAGAACTTTCCGACCCTGATCATTTCCTCGCGCACGGCCGGAGCGTCGTAGTTGAGGTCGGGCATTTCGGCGTTGAATATGCCCAGATAGTTCTGGCCGTCCGGCAACGCATGCCAGGCCGGACCGCCCGTGGCGCTGATCGCCTTGAGATCGGTGTCGGGTTTCGCCCACGTATACCAGTCGCGATGGGGGTCGTGCGGATCGCGCGCGGCCTCGAACCACGGCGACGCGCTGCTGCTGTGGTTGAGCACGAGATCCATGATCACCTGGATGCCGCGCCGGTGCGCTTCGCGCAACAGCCGCTGGAAATCCGCCAGGCTGCCGTACTGCGGATTGATGGCGTAATAATCGGTGATGTCGTAGCCATGGTAGCTGGGCGAGGGATTGATCGGCATCAGCCAGATGCCGCTGACGCCCAGCCATTTCAGGTAATCGAGTTTGGCGGTGACGCCATTCAAATCGCCGATGCCGTCGCCGTTCGTGTCGTACCAACTGCGCACGAATATCTCGTAGTACACGTCGGATCGTGCCGGCGCCCTGGCCGGTTGCACGGCGGCCGCCATGAGGTTGGCCGCCAGTGCCGACAAAATCAGCAGCAGTGTGCAGCGCGCCACTCGCGATTTCATGGTGCGCTCCGCAAAAGCGCACGTTCCTGTTTCGCGCTGGACGCGGCTGCTGTTGGCAAGGCGCCGAGACGCGCCACGAAATCGTCGTGCAACGGCAGGCGCGCCGCGGCACGCGTGACCAGGGTACGGATGTCGGCAAGGAAAGCCTGCAATTTCGATTCCTCCAGATCATCGGCCAGGGGATGGTAATGCGCGGGTTCGATGCGTTGTCCGAGCATCACCTGCAACCAGCCGGTCTCGGCGAACAGCTCTTCGGCGTCGCGGAAGATCAGACCGGTGCGCCGGAACAGGTCGATGCGCTGCGTCAGTGCCGACGGCACCTGCATCGCCCCGCACTGCCGCCAGAACGGCGTGTCGTCGCGTTCGGTGGCCTTGTAATGCAGGATCAGGAAATCGCGCACGCGCTCGTATTCAAAGCGCGTCTGGCGGTTGTAGGCGTCTGCCAGAACCGCGTCGCAATGCCGGTCCGGGAACATGCCGAGAAAACGCGCGATGCCCGACTGAATCAAATGGATGCTGGTCGATTCCAGCGGTTCCATGAAACCGGCGGACAGGCCCAACGCGAGGCAATTGCGGTTCCATGCCAGTCGCCGCATGCCGGTGACGAAGCGCAACGGCCGCGGCTCGTCCAGCGCCTCGCCGTCGAGATTCGCCAGCAACTGCGCTGCGGCCTCGTCGTCGCTGATGCAACGGCTGCAGTACACGTGGCCATTGCCGGTACGGTGTTGCAATGCGATCCGCCATTGCCAGCCGGCGCTGCGTGCGGTCGCCTGGGTGTACGGGCGCATCGGCGCGGTGCGCGCGCTCGGTACCGCGAGCGCTCGGTCGCAGGGCAGCCAGTGTTGCCAGTTCTCGTAACCGGTCTGCAAGGCGCCTTCGATAAGCAGTCCGCGGAAGCCGGAGCAATCGATGAAAAAATCGCCCGCGACACTCTCGCCGCTCTCGAGCTTGAGCGATTCGATGAATCCGTCCGCACCGCGCAGGTTCACCGCGACGACCCGGCCTTCAGTGCGCTTGACCGCACCCTCCGGAATGCGTTCGCGCAGATAGCGGGCGTAAAGCGCGGCATCGAATTGGTAGGCGTAGCGGATGCCGCCGATCGGACTGTCCGGCACCTTGTCCGGGCACCCGAAACGGTTCTCCGCCGCGGCGGCCGCATTCAGCGAATAGGCCCACAGCGGAGCGGCACCGGCACGTTTGCGGCTGCGTAGCCAGTAGTGATGGAACGGCAGCAGGCCTAGAGGCAGGCCGACGTCGCCGAAGGCGTGGATGTAGGAATCGCCCAGGCGGCCCCAGTTGTTCAGCTGCACCCCCAGCTTGTACGTGCCGTGGATGCGCTGCAGCATGTCGTCCTCGGCGATGCCGAGAAACGCGTTGATGTGCAGAATCTGCGGGATCGTCGCCTCGCCCACGCCGACGGTGCCGATCTCGGCGGATTCGATCAGGCGGATTTCAAGCGCGGGGCCGAGTGCCCGCGCGAGCAGTGCGGCCGTCAGCCAGCCGGCGGTGCCGCCGCCGACGATGACTACCGACCGGATGGCGGCTTCACTCATACCGGGACGATACATCCGGAACGTTCACGCGCAAACATCCGTCATGATCCGCCGAACGCCAGCGACGCATGACCCCGCCGCTGGAGTTCGGCGAAGCCATGCGTCGCCGCGCCGACTAGAACTTGTACGAAACGCCGAGCTCGTAGCGGCGGCCGTATTCCTCCCAGGTCAGCACCTGGCGCGGGTCGTTGTTCTGGAACGTGACGAACCGCTTGTTGGTCAGGTTCGAGCCTTGCAACAGGAAGGTCAGGCCCTTGAGGCGCCCATTCGGAATCGTGTAGCTGATTTGCGCGTCGTAGATGCTGCCGCCCTGGATCGTCTGCAGGATGCGCGTGGCGCTGATGCCCTGCACCTCGCCCAGGAAATTGGTTCGGTGGCTGTCGCTGACGCGGGCCTCAAAGCCGTTGTGCTGGTAGTACAGCGTTCCGTTCGCGACCCACTTGGACAGGCCCGGCACGGTGATCGCCTGCGAGTTGCCCGCGTACACCACCGAACTCTTGGTGTAGTCGCCGGTGAGGATGGCGCCGAAACCGTCCAGCATCGGCGTCAGCATCTTGAACGGCAGGCTGATCGTGCCCTGCAGGCCCTTGACGTTGCCGTTGCCGTCGTTGGTCGGGCCGGAGACGATACCTTTGGTGGTACCGAGCTGCTGCTGCTGCTCCGCGGACAGGAACGCGTTGACGAACGGAGCGAAGTCGTACAGGAAAGCGGCGTTCGGATTAATGTAGTCGGACAGCTTCAGGTAATACGTCGACAGCGCCATGTAACCCTGGTTGTCGCTGAAGTAGTGCTCGAGGCTGACGTTGAAATTGTTGGCCATCGAGGGCAAGAGTTCGGGATTGCCCCCGGATGCGCTGAAGAACGCCTGATTGGGATCGGTCGACTGCAGGTGCGAGATGTTGCCGCTGATCGACAGGCTCGCGCTCATCTGGTCCATGCGCGGGCGCGCCAACACGCGCGACGCACCCAAGCGCAGGTCGGTGCTGGGCGTGAACTCGAACACTAAGTTGGCGCTGGGCAACCAGCGCGTGTAGCTAGTGCCTCCGGAGACCGGCACCAGGGTTACCACCGACGAACCGGTATTGCTGGTACCGGCGGAGACGCGTTGGCCGTCCGAAGATTCGCTGGTGTGTGCGACCTGCACGCCGACGTTGCCGCGCACCGGCACATCGCCGAGCGAGGTGTCGAGGTTGAACTGCACGAACGGCGTGACGTCGTTCTCGCGCACTTTCCAGTTTGGCGGCACGCCGATCGAGGATAGCGATGTCGAAAACAGCTGCAGATTGCCGTTGGCGATCAGCGCCAGCGGATCGTAGATCTCCTGCGGACCCACGCCCATCCACGCCAATGGATCAGAGGTGGTGAACGACGGAATCGGCGCGGTCTGCGCGCCGTTGGGCAGCACGAGGAAATCCTGAGCGATGTTGTAGGTCTTGTTGCGGGTCGCACGGTCGACGCCGAAATTCACGCTGGTGAACGGCCCGCTGGTGAAATCGTGCTCGACGGCCAGGCGCAGGCGCGCGAGGTAGTCGTTGGTGTACGGCGCATTGATGAATCCGGCCTGCACCACCGGCGGGTTGTTGCCGCTGCCCCAGCCTTGCGGGTCGGTGAGTACCAGTCCCTGGCTGTAGTCCAGAGTCGGGGTCAGGAACAGCAAGCCGTTGCCGAGTTCCTGAAAACCCACGGTGTCGGTCGGGCCGGTCGTCTTGTAGCCCGTGCCGCTGTAGCTCTCCAGCAGCATGTCGCGGCGATCAGCGCGCGAATAGCTGGCATCCATGCTGGCCGACCAGTCCTCGTTGAAGCGGAATTTGTTGTTCCATCCGATGTTCCAGACCTTGGCCCGGGTGCGGTTGAAGTCGTTGCGCACCACCGGAGTCACGTTGGCATAGGTGCCGCTCTGCATGAAACCGTTTGACGCATTGCCGCCGGGCTGCAATTGCGCGGCGCTCCAGTACAGTGGGAATTCCATGCCCTTGGCCTGCTGGGTCTCGCGGAAATTGTCGTAGGTGAGATCCAGCGTGCTGGTGAAGTTGTCCGACGGCTGGTATTGCAGCGTGGTGAGTAGACCGGTGCGTTTCAGTTGGTCGGAGATACCGTAATTCTTCGAACCGCCGATCACCAGATTGCCGTTGCCGGCGGTGGGATAGCCCCACGGCTGCTGATGCTCGATCTGTGCCGGATTGGATTCGAGGTCAATGCCGACCGTGACGCCGAAAGTATGGTCGGCGAACTGGTTCACGTATACGCCGTTCGCCGAGTAACCGCGGTCGCTGACACCGGAGCCCGGCGATATCGTGGACAGACTGTCCCACACGTAGCGTGCGTTGACGGCCGCGATGGGGTGATTTTGTTCCAGCGGGCGGATCGTGCGCATGTCCACGGTACCCGCCAGCCCTTGACCGATCAGGCCCGCGCTGGGGGCCATGTATACGACCACGCTGTTGAACCAGCTCGCCGGATATTGATCGTATTGCACGTCGCGGTTGTTCGAGGTGCTTACCTGTTCGCGGCCGTTGACGAGCGCGGTGCTGAAATCGGGGCCGAGGCCGTGGATCGTGACTACCTGCGGACGGCCGTCCAGCGTCTGCACCGCGAGACCCGGCAGTCGGCCGAGTGCGTCGGCGATGCTGGTGCCGGGCAGTTTGCCGATCTGCTCGGCCGAAATCGCCTCGACGATTTCGTCGGAATTGCGCTTGATCGCAGTCGCGTTCTGCAAGCTGCCGGCGTAGCCTTTGACATTGATTTGTTGCAACTGGGTGGTTTGCTTTTCGGCGGCAGTCTTCTCGTTCTTTTTCTTGTTCTGCGCATTGCTTTCATCGCCCGCCGCCGCTTGCGTTCCCGGCTGGGCTTGATCCTGCGTTGCGTCGACCGCCGCACTGGCGGCGACGGTGATGTTGGCGCTAGCGCCAAGACCGATGCCTGCGGCAATCAGCGCCAACGTCATCAGGTTGCGTTTCGGTTGCATGGTGTCGTTCCCCGTCAGTGACCATCGGTGTGCGTCAGGCGGCACAGGTTTGCTGTCGCCGCGCTTGCGACTCGCGTCAGGGCGCGAGTTCGTGGGCGCATTGTAGGGTGGCGTTTTTTGCGCAAACGCAGACTGCATACGTATTCATGCCGCACCGGTTACGTGCCTATCGCAATGCAGCACGACGATCGCCGGATTGCGGATCCGCGCGGGCATGTCGGGCGGAAGCCGATTGCGTCGCCGCTTGCCGCATGCATCGCGCGCACAAGGCAGCGCTGTGTGGGCACGCCGCCGGGAATCGGCATGCCGCACCTGCAACATGCTTGAATACGTATGCAGAGCCGGTGGGATCATCCGGCCTGCGGTTAAGCTGGGCGCCGTTTCGGGCCATGCTGCGGAAATACCGCACGGGTGACGTCAATGGGGCTTGCCGATGGTCGATGCTAGCTGGTGGCTCGGAGCCGTCATCTACCAGATTTATCCGCGCAGTTTCCTGGATAGCGACGGCGACGGGGTTGGTGATCTGCCCGGCATCATCGAGCGGCTCGACTACGTGGCCGGGCTCGGCGTGGACGCGGTCTGGATCGCACCGTTCTTCAAGTCGCCGATGGCCGATTTCGGCTACGACATTGCCGACTATCGCGCGGTCGATCCGTTGTTCGGCACGCTCGACGATTTCGATCGGCTGCTGCGCAGGGCGCGGGCGCTCGGTCTGAAGGTCATGATCGACCAGGTACTCAGCCACACGTCGATCGCGCACGACTGGTTTCGCGCGA
Organism: Pseudomonadota bacterium; assembly: GCA_021781425.1. Classification (GTDB taxonomy): domain Bacteria; phylum Pseudomonadota; class Gammaproteobacteria; order Xanthomonadales; family Rhodanobacteraceae; genus Rudaea. The sequence continues at coordinate 4,157 of JAJXWU010000027.1, read as the reverse complement.
GCCGGGAAAGCCGCACCAATCCGAAGGCGGACTGGTACGTGTGGGCCGACCCGCGCGAGGACGGTGGCCCACCCAACAACTGGCTGTCGATATTCGGCGGCCCGGCGTGGCAGTGGGAGCCGCGCCGCCAGCAGTATTACCTGCACAATTTCCTGGCTGCGCAGCCGGATCTCAATTTCCACAATCCCGAAGTTCGCGCGGCAGTGCTCGATGCGGTGCGCTTCTGGCTCGACCGCGGCGTGGACGGACTGCGCCTGGACGCGATCAATTTCTGTTTCCACGACCGCCTGCTGCGCGACAATCCGGTCAAGCCGGCGGATCGGCGCATCGGCCGCGGCTTCAGCGCGGACAACCCCTACGCCTACCAGTACCACCTCTACAACAACACGCAACCGGAAAACCTCGCCTTTCTGGAGGAGCTGCGCGCCCTGCTGGATCGCTATCCGGGCGTCGCCGCGCTGGGCGAGATTTCTTCGGAGGATTCGCTCGCCACGATTGCCGAATACACCCGCGGCCGGCGCCTGCACATGGGCTACAGTTTCGAATTGCTCACTGACGATTTCAGTGCCGCCTATATCCGCGACACCGTGTCGCGACTCGATGCGCAAATGCAGGATGGCTGGCCGTGCTGGGCGATTTCGAACCATGACGTCGAACGCGTGTTGTCGCGCTGGGGCAGGGGTCGGCCTTCCGCGCCGCTCGCGAACCTGCTGACCGCCATGGTGTGCTCGTTGCGCGGTCCGGCATGCGTCTATCAGGGCGAGGAGCTGGGCCTGACCGAGGCCGACGTTCCATTCGAAGCCCTGCAGGATCCCTACGGCATCGCCTTCTGGCCGCAGTTCAAGGGCCGCGACGGCTGCCGCACGCCAATGCCTTGGACGACGGTCACGCACGCCGGGTTCACTACCGGCGTACCGTGGCTGCCGGTGCCGAAGGAACATCTGGAACTGGCCGTGTCCCGGCAGGAATCGGATGCGGCTTCGGCGCTGTGCGGATTCCGTACTTTCATGCACTGGCGGCGACAACATCCGGCGCTGCGTACCGGCGCGATCCGTTTTCTGGATACGCCGGAACCCATCCTCGCTTTCATCCGCGAGGATCCCGGAGAAATCGTGTTGGCGGCCTTCAACCTTTCCGAAAAGACCGCTACGGTGACGCTGCCTGGTCTCGGCGTCGCCAGAGCCTTGCGCGGACATGGCCTGCGTGAAGGCGCGCTTGTCGACGGTCATTTATGCTTGCCGGGTTACGGCGCCGCGTTCGTTTCACTCGATAAGGCCGGGCATCCCGCATCGACCGCACACCCGAATGCCAGACACACCGGAGCCACACCATGAACACCCAGACCCCGCACGACGATGCATCCGGACACGCCAACCTGAGGGTAATTTTGATCGCCGCCGCCGCCGCGCTGGGCGGTTTCCTGTTCGGCTTCGACACGGCGGTCATCAACGGCGCCGTCGACGCCCTGCGTCACGCCTTCGGGCTGAGCGCCGCGTGGACCGGCTTTGCCGTCTCCTGCGCCCTGCTCGGCTCTGCGCTCGGCGCGTGGTACGCGGGCCGGCTGGCGGATCGCTTCGGCCGTGTGCGCACCATGCAAGTCGCCGCAGTACTGCTGGCTGTCAGCGGGCTCGGTGCGGGCCTGGCCTATTCGGTCGGCTCGCTGGTCGTTTGGCGCGTGATTGGCGGCATCGGCGTCGGCATTGCCTCGGTGGTCGCGCCGGCCTACATTGCCGAAGTGTCTCCGGCCTGGATCCGCGGGCGGCTCGGATCCATGCAGCAACTGGCGATCGTACTGGGCATCTTCGCCTCGCTGCTGAGCGATGCCTGGCTGGCCGGTTCGGCGGGCAGCGCCGAAAATACCCTGTGGTTCGGACTCGGCGCCTGGCGCTGGATGTTCCTGGCCGGCGTCGTTCCTGCCCTGATTTACGGCGGCCTGGCGCTTACCGTGCCCGAATCGCCGCGGCATCTGGTCGCGCGTGGCCGCAGCGACGACGCGCTTGCGGTGTTGCGGCGGGTGCTGGCGCTGGACAGCGAGCCGGCGCTGCGCCAAAAACTGCTCGACATCGAGAACAGCCTGCAGCGCGAGCACAAGCCCGTGTGGCGCGATCTGCGCGGCAGCGCCGGATTGCTGCCGATCGTGTGGGTCGGCATCCTGCTGTCGATGTTCCAGCAGTTCGTCGGCATCAACGTGATCTTCTACTACTCCGCCACGCTGTGGCATTCGGTGGGTTTCAGCGAGTCCAACGCCTTCGCGATCACGGTCGTGACGTCGGTGGTGAACGTGCTGGTGACGCTGGTTGCGATCGCGCTGGTGGACCGCATCGGCCGCAAGCCGCTGCTGGTGATCGGGTCAGCCGGCATGGCCCTGACGCTGGCCTTGATGGCGTGGTGCTTCGCCGAAGCCACCGGCAGCGGCGCCGGTCTGAACTTGCCCGCGCCTTGGGGTCCGATCGCCCTGGTTGCGGCGAACGCCTATGTGATCTTCTTCGGCGTGAGCTGGGGACCGGTGGTGTGGGTGCTGCTGGGCGAGATGTTTCCCAACCGCATCCGCGCGATGGCGCTGGCGGTGGCCGCCGCCGCGCAGTGGCTGGCGAATTTCGCGATCACCAGCAGCTTCCCGGCGATGGCGCAATTCAGCCTGCCGTTCTCCTACGCCGCATACGCGGCGTTCGCGGCGCTTTCGCTGGTGTTCGTGCTCCGGTATGTGCGCGAGACCCGCGGCGTGGAACTGGAGGACATGCCAGGTTGAGCTCGACGGCAAGGCAGTCGCGCCGGAATTCCGCTAGCATCGGAGCTCCGCGGTCGCACGATCGCGGCTTCCGCAGGGCGACCGGCGTGCGCAGCAAGAAACGCATCACTTCGTTCGACATCGCTGAATTCGCCGGCGTCTCCCAGGCGACGGTGTCGCGCGCCCTGCGCGGGAACCCGCAAGTCTGCGAAGAAACCCGGCTGCGGGTCGCGGCGGCGGCGGCGGCACTGCATTACACGGTCGACAAGAATGCGTCGAACCTGCGCAGCAAATCGACCGGCACGCTGGCCTTGCTGTTCTTCGAGGATCCCACGCCCGACGATTCGCACATCAATCCGTTCTTTCTGGCCATGCTGGGTTCGATCACGCGGTCGTGCGCGCGCCATGGTTACGATCTGTTGATCTCATTCCAGGAACTCGGGCGCGATTGGCACGCCGATTTCGCGGAGAGCAAGAAGGCCGACGGCATCATCCTGCTGGGCTACGGCGACTACCTCGCGCAGACCAGCCGCCTGGAAAAACTGCGCACCCAGGGCACGCGTCTGGTCTCCTGGGGGGCGGTGCTGCCGAATCAGCCGTGCATCACCATCGGTTGCGACAACTTTCACGGCGGCCAATCCGTCACCGGGCATTTGCTCGATCAGGGATGCCGCCGTATTGCCTTTCTGGGCGACGCTTCCGAACATTTTCCCGAATTTCAGGAACGCTACCGCGGCCATCTCCAGGCGTTGCATGCACGTGGCGTGGCTGCGGACACCGCGTTGCAAGTCGACGCGGAAAGTTCGCAACACTCGGGCAAACTGGCTGCCGAAGCGCTGTTGGCCCGCGGTGCGGCGTTCGACGCGATTTTCGCCGCCAGCGATCTGATCGCGATCGGCGCGCTTGGCGCATTGTCGTCGCGCGGCATCGCCGTGCCAGAGGACGTGGCCGTGGCCGGCTTCGACGACATTCCGATGGCCGGTTTTGTCAACCCGCCGCTGACCACGGTCGTGCAGGACACCGGGCGCGCCGGCGAAGCGCTGGTGGAAAGTCTGTTGCGCCTGATCCGCAACGAGCCGGTCGCGAGCACGGTCTTGCCGATGCGGCTGGTCGTACGCGGCTCCAGTTTGTGGCGCGGCGCGGCGCGCAAGGCGCGCCGGCGAGCGGCCGACACGGCGGCGCGTCGTCGCGCGCCGGATGTGACGCCGTCGCCGCGGCGCCCGCGCGCATGACAGCGGCGCGGCGGGTTGCCGAATCGGCCGACCCGCCGCCGGAGCACAGAATGGCGAAATCGGCACTCATCGGCGACATCGGCGGCACCAATGCGCGCTTCGCGTTGACCGATCTCGCGGCGGAAACACCGCAAATCGAGCAGGCGCTCACATTGACCAATGCCGATTTCCACAGCCTGCACGACGCCGCACGGCAT
>JAJXWU010000101.1 GCA_021781425.1 Pseudomonadota bacterium | reverse complement strand
ATCGGAGGTGAGCAATTGCGCCGGCGCCGAGCCGGGACCGGGCAGCCGGTGCATCTCGACCTTGCCTTCGAGCTTCATCAGCGTGCCGTTCTTGTTGACCCAGGCCGAATCGGAGGTGCCTTTCCACGTGCGCCCGCCGTTGTCGAGGATGGTGTAATCCGGCGCGGTCACGAAGATCGAGCCGTCTTCGGCGCGGCGCACCAGGCGCGGACCGGCGACGCTGAAACTGTGCTGGCCCTGGGCGTCCAGCGCATCGATGGAGAAATCGCTGAGCGTGTAATCCGAGCGTGGCGGCCCGATGAAGGCCGGTGCCGCCTCGCGCGGCGCGAACACCCACACCAGAATCTGCGTGGAGAGCGCGAGCGCGGCCAGCACCGCGATGGCGAGAACGAGTCGGCGTTCCATCACGCGAACCGGGCCAGTTCGGTTTCCGCCTTGCCGTGTGCGGCGAGCAGAAGGTCGCAGACCTCGCGCACTGCGCCCTCGCCGCCACGCGCCTGCGTGCGCCAGCGCGCGCGTTCGCGCACCCACGGATGGGCATTGGCCACGGCGATGGCAAGCCCCACGCGCTGCAGTATCGGCAAGTCCGGCAGGTCGTCGCCGCAGTACGCGCACTGCTCCGGCGTGAGCTTGAGCGCGTGGATCAGTTGTTCGTAGCAGGCCAGCTTGTCGTCCTGGCCCTGGTAGACGTGCGCGATGCCCAGTTCCGCAGTGCGCTCGGTGACCATGTGGCTCAGGCGCGCGGTAATGATGCCGACCTCGATGCCGTTCGCCATCAGGCGCTTCAAGCCGAAGCCGTCGTGGACGTGGAATGCCTTGGCTTCGCGGCCGTCGTCGCTGTAGTACAGACGGCCGTCCGTCAACACGCCGTCGACATCGAACAGGGCGAGGCGGATTTTCGCGGCGCGTTCGCGGATTTCGGCGGGCAGATCGTTGAGATGCGAATACGGCATGCGGCTCATGCGGCCTCAGACCACGCGCGCACGCAGCAGGTCATGAATGTTGAGCGCGCCGACGACGCGGTTGTCCGCATTCACGACGAGCAGGGCATGGATCTTGTGCGCTTCCATCAGGCGCGCGGCCTCGACCGCAAGCTTGTCGGCGCCGATGGTCTTGGGCTGCGCAGTCATGAGCGCCGTGACCGGCGTGGTGCGCAGGTCGATGGTCTGGTTGTCGACCGCGCGGCGCAGGTCGCCGTCGGTGAACACGCCGAGCAGGCCACCGGCATCATCGACAATCGCGGTCATGCCCAGGCCCTTGCGGGTCATTTCCATCAAGGCTTCGGACAGGCTCGCCTTGGCGCCGATGCGCGGCACCGCTTCGCCGGCGTGCATGACGTCGGCGATATGCAGGAGCAGGCGCCGCCCCAGGCTGCCGGCCGGATGCGAGCGCGCGAAGTCCTCGTCGGTGAAGCCGCGCGCTTCGAGCAAGGCGATCGCGAGCGCGTCGCCCATCACCAGTGCCGCGGTGGTGCTGGCGGTGGGGGCGAGATTCAGCGGACAGGCCTCGGCCGGGACGCTGACATCCAGATGCACGTCGCTCATCGCGGCCAGCGACGAGGCGGGATTGCCGGTCATCGCCAGCAGCGGAATGCCCTGGCGCTTGATTACCGGCAGGATGGTCAACAGTTCGTCGGTTTCGCCGGAATTGGACAACGCCAGCACCACGTCCTTGTGCGTGATCATGCCCAGGTCGCCGTGACTGGCTTCGCCCGGGTGCACGAAGAACGCCGGCGTGCCGGTCGAGGCGAGCGTGGCGGCGATCTTGCGCGCGATGTGGCCCGACTTGCCCATGCCGGAGACGACCACGCGTCCGGGGCAGTCGAACATGAGCTGGCAGGCACGCAGGAAATTGTCGTCGATGCGCGAGCGCAGCGCGGCGATCGCGCGCGCTTCGATCTCGATCACGTTCACGGCGCTGCCTTTGAGCGCGGCGGCATCGAGCAGAGGGTTGCTCAGCGGCTGGTCGGCGATGGACTGCAGGCGGGCGTTCATGACGTGGCAACCGGGCAGGAAGGCGGGATGGAGCAGGGAAACGGCGGGATCGTCCCGCTGCGGGTATCTGCGACCAGGGATTTTGAGTACCATGCGCAACCCCATTGTAACCGACGAACCCCGTTCCGGCGTAGACGATCCACGGCTGCGCCGCGTCGCAGCCGTCCGCATTCCGCCACAATCCGAGCCGCGCATGGACACCCGCACCATCCAGACTTTGATCGAGCAGGGCTTGCCCGGCGGCATTGCGCAGGTGGCCGGCGACGACGGCGTGCACTTCGAGGCGACCGTGATTTGCGCCGCGTTCGCCGGCAAGCTTCCGCTAGCCCGGCATCGCATGGTGTATGCCACCCTGGGCGAGCTGATGGGCGGCGAGATTCATGCGTTGTCGCTGCGCACGCTCACCCCGGAGGAAGCGGCAAGGCGAGGAAAGAGTTGATGGCCGAGATGGTCATTTCTGGCGGGCAAGTCGGGGCTTGCCGTGCCGACCTGAAAAGGCACGGCCCGATGAGCGGCTCGCCACGGTTGGCGAAATCGAAGTTGTGCACCAGGCAAGGTCCGGAGGATATGTGGCAAAGATCGTGATATCGGGTGGAGAACCCTTGAACGGCGACGTCTGGATATCCGGTGCCAAGAACGCGGTGCTGCCCATCCTTGCCGCGACCCTGCTGGCCGACGCGCCGGTCACGATCGGCAACGTGCCGCATCTGCACGACGTGACCACGACGATGGAACTGCTCGGCCAGATGGGCGTGCAATTGACCATCGACGAGCGCATGCGCATCCACGTCGATCCGCGGCCGGCCAAGCGCTATTTCGCGCCCTACGATCTGGTCAAGACCATGCGTGCATCGATCCTGGTGCTGGGACCGCTGGTGGCGCGCTTCGGTGAGGCCGATGTGTCCCTGCCTGGCGGTTGCGCGATCGGCTCGCGTCCGGTGGACCAGCACATTCGCGGCCTGGAAGCGCTCGGCGCCACGGTCACGGTCGAGAACGGCTACATCAAGGCCCGCGCCAGACGCCTGCGTGGCGCGCGCATCGTGATGGACCTGGTCACCGTCACCGGCACCGAAAACATCATGATGGCGGCGGCGCTCGCGCAGGGCACCACGATCATCGAAAATGCTGCCCAGGAACCCGAAGTGGTCGACCTTGCGCATTGCATCAACGCGATGGGCGGCAATGTCTCCGGCGCGGGAACCGCCACCATCGTCGTCGACGGTGTGGATCGTTTGCACGGCACCCAATACGACGTGCTGCCGGACCGCATCGAGACCGGCACTTTCCTCATCGCCGGCGCGATTACCGGCGGCCGCGTCATGGCCAAGCGCGCGCGCCCGCGCACACTCGACGCCGTGCTGCACAAACTCGAGGAGGCCGGCGCGCATATCGCCACCGGCGTGGACTGGATCGAGGTGGACATGCGTGGCAAGCGGCCGCGTGCGGTCGATGTCGCCACGGCGCCGTATCCGGCGTTTCCGACCGACATGCAGGCGCAGTTCACCGCTCTCAACACGGTGGCCGAGGGCGTGGGCACGATCACCGAAAACGTGTTCGAGAACCGCTTCATGCACGTGCATGAGCTGGAGCGCCTGGGCGCCGACATTCGCCTGGAAGGCAACACCGCGGTGGTCAAGGGCGTGCGCGAAATGTCCGGAGCGCCGCTGATGGCAACCGACCTGCGCGCTTCGGCGTGTCTGGTGCTGGCCGGACTCGTGGCCAAGGGCGACACCACGGTCGACCGCATCTATCACATCGACCGCGGCTACGAGTGCATCGAGGAAAAACTCGGGGCGCTGGGCGCGAAGATTCGCAGGCTTCCTTCGTAGCGGACGCTACTTGCGCTCCATCACGATGATCGAACCGTCGTGCTGGACCTGCTCCACGCGCAGCGGCAACACGCTGGCGCCGGGGGCGTACCAGGATTTCGCCTTGCCCGGCATGTCGGTGCGTTCGATTTCGGTCGCTGCATGGCGTCCGCCCGGCAGATCGATGACGCTGTCGCCGCGCACGGCATACCGCTGCATCTGCACGCGATCGCGTACGGCGACCGGAAGCGTGATGGTTGTTTGACCGCTCGCCAGTGCGATTCCCAGCGCGACAGCCGCGGCGCTGCGGTCGATCGTGCCGGGCTGTGTGGCGTAGCGGAAATCCTTGCCATTGTCGCGCACCCGAATCTGCCGCGCATTCCAGTCGAAATCGATGCGACGGCGCTTGTGCCGGATCGCGGCATCCTGTTCGTAGGAATAACGCAGCCCCTGCAATTGGCCATCGCGCAGCGCGAACGTGGAGTCCTCGCGCACGTCCAGGCCGAACAATTTGGCCATGCCGCCGGTGCCGCGGGTTTCGCTGTGCAGGGTCCAGGTGCCATCCGCATTGGCGCCGAGCGAATACGTAGCCGTACCGATGACTTTGGCATCGCGCGAGACGGCGTAATTCGCCTGCTCTGGCGTGAGGGCAGCACCAAAGACAAGGGCGGGAAGGGCAAGCAGGCAGGCGGTCACGTACAGGTTGCGCATGGTGATGTGTCGCTTGATCAAACCGGAATCCAGTCTGGAGGCGTGCGCCTGAACGCTATCCGACCGCGCGCAAGGTCCCGTCGACTTGCAATAACAACGGTGCGACTAGTGGTGCACCATTCAATTTTACGCCATCGTCGCCAAGGGTAATGCGTTGGCGCGCGATCAGAGCGACGCTGGCGATCAGCAGACGGTGTTCCAGCGGCAGCAGTCGTGCGGCCAGCGTCTGTGCCGTGTCGCCCGGGCGGATCGGCATTTGCGCCCGCGCGATCGCCGGGCCGCCATCGAGCCGGGCGGTGACGAAATGCACGCTCGCGCCGTGGGTCGCGTCGCCGGCCGCGAGCGCGCGGGTGTGAGTGTGCAAGCCGGGATATTTCGGCAGCAGCGACGGATGGATGTTGACGATCTTTCCGCGCCACGCATCGACGACGGCGTTGTCGATGACGCGCATGTAGCCGGCAAGTACAATCAAATTCGGGTGGAATTTGGCGACGCGCGCGA
>JAJXWU010000033.1 GCA_021781425.1 Pseudomonadota bacterium | reverse complement strand
CGCCTTCTGGTTGCGCTCCAGATCGGTCTGCGCGCTTTTCGCGTCGATGACGGCGTTGTCCAGATTCTTCTGCAGCTCCAGGCGCTGCTTGCGCGAATCGATTTGCGCGCGCTTGTAGTCCACGTTCAGGGCGTCGGCATTGGATTGTTCCCGCGCCAGCTTGTTGGTCAGTTCCGGGCTGTCGATCACGGCGACGACTTCGCCCTTGCTCACCGCATCACCGGCATGCACCTTGAGCGTCACCGCACCGGGCGCGGACGCGTACAGCGTGGGACTGACCGCGGCAACCACGCTGCCCTCAGCGGCGATGTCGCGCACGAATGGACCGCGCTCGACCGTCGCGATCTGCAGGCGCGAGGCGCTGACCGAGCGGCCCGCCGTGAACAGGCGCCAGGCGGATGGAACGATCCAGACAATCGAGATCACAATGACGACCGCCGCGCCAATCTGCATGGCGCGGCGCTTGCGATTCACTGGCGGCGCGATAACGCGGTCCTGCGATGAAGTGTCCCTGATTGCCATGTCGTCGTTGCCGTATCCAAGGCCGCAGCCCGCGGCGTCGACACGACAAGAGCAAGCGCTGTGCCAGGGAGATCTGTCTGCAAAAACGCTTTGTCCTCCGCTAGTTATGCGCGCAGATGATTTCAGGAACGTGTCCGCGGACAGGGTGCGGACACGGTGCCAAACACAGCGCGCGAATTCTCTGCGACCATTTTTCGCGCCCGTGCATCAAACTGAAGATGGTGAATGTCTCGTCATTCCAGATCGACCTGCCGGGGGCGCTGATCGAACGCGTCAAGACCGGTGACACGGCAGCGTTCGAGCAGATCTACCGCCGCTTCGAAAGACCGGTGTACACGCTCGCCTTGCGCATGCTGGGCGAACCTGATGCGGCGCGCGATGCGCTGCACGACGCCATGCTCAAGGTGTTCCAGCGCGCGGGGCAGTTCCGCGGCGACGCGCCGTTCTGGGCGTGGTTGCGCCGGATTGCGCTGAACGAAGCGCTGATGCGGCTGCGTCCCGGCGAACGCTTTGTCATCGGCATGCACGACGACGCGCTCGATGCGTTTGCCGACGACGCGCCGGCGCCGTGGGCGCACGCCGATGCGCGGGCACTCGAACGCGCTCTCGCGCAATTACCCGCGGTTACGCGCAGCGTGCTGTGGCTGTATCACGTCGAGGGTTACACCCATCCCGAAATAGCCGCTGCAATGCGCAAATCGACGAGTTTTTCCAAATCGCAGCTTGCACGCGGCACAGCGCGCCTGCGTGCACTGCTGGATCCCGAACCGGAGGCTCTGCCATGTCTGATGCCGACAACCTGACTCTGGGTCGCGCCATGCGCACGCTGCCGCAGGCGGCACCGCCGGGCGACGGCTGGGCCGCACTCTGCGAAGAATTGCAGCGCTCGCGGCAGGCGCCATCGCACTGGCGCCGTTACGCCTTGCCCGCCGCGCTGGCCGCGACGCTGACCGGCGCGTTCGTCCTTTCGCGCGCACCGCAGCCGTCCGTGCCTGCGACCGTTGCGCACGCGCCCGCATCTTCACCCGTGAACGCCGCAACGACGGCAAAACTCCACAATGTAAAAAATGCGGCAAGCCGTTTTGATCAACTCGCGCAACTGCAACAGCGCTCGCAGGCGCTGGAGCGCTGGCTGCGCCAGACCGGCCACGATGCCGCGCCGCTGCAGGGCCAGGATCTCGCGGCCGCTGCCGAGATCGAGAATCTCATCGGCCTCGTCGACGTGGAACTGGCCGCGCCGCGGCAGACGCAAGCACAGACGCTGTGGCGGCGACGCGTCGGCCTGCTCGAGGATCTGGCCGCCCTGCGCTATTCGAACTACCGCCTCGCGGCGGGCAGCACCACGGTCGCGTCCTGGCAAATCGACTGAGGAAAACCGTCATGTCAAGCAAAATGTATAAATATCCACTCCTGATCGGCGCACTCGCGCTGTCCGCCGCCGTTTGTGCCGACGAACCGGACGCGACGGCGCAGGCACGCGATGCCGCACAAACTGCGCGCGTGGCCGCACAGACGGCGCGAGCCAGCGCCGAAGCCGCACGTGCGCAGGCCGAAACCACCCGCGCCGACGCCCAGCGTGAACTCGACCGGATGCGCGAGCAGATGCGCGATTTGTCGCGCAAGATGGCGGACTTGTCGATCAAGCTCGGCGACGTCGGGCCGCGCACGTATGCATTCAGATACCTCGGCGATCCCGATCGCGGCATGATCGGCGTGGTGTTGGCACCGCAAAAGGACGGCCTGCATGTGGATGCGGTCACGCCCGGCGGTCCCGCCGACAAGGCCGGCGTGCGCGACGGCGACGTACTCGTCGCCATCGACGGCAGGACATTGCCGGGCGAGGATGCCAGCGACGCGCTGCACGATCTGAAGGTCGGGCAGAGCGTGAAGCTGACGATCCGCCACGACGGCAAATCGCGCGAGATCACGCTCAAGGCCGAGCGCCGCGAGCCGTTCGTTTTCTCCGACGCCTTCGGCAAGGGCAATTTGCTGCCGCCGGATTTCGACCGGCGCGTGCAGATACAGGTGCGCGACGCGATGCACCACGCACATGATGGCATGCGCGAGTTGCGCCTGCTCACGCCGTGGTGGGGCCTGAACCTGGCCCCGCTCAATCCGGATCTGGGCGGCTATTTCGGCACCGACAAGGGCGTGCTCGTGCTGTCCGCCGATGCGAACGCATTCAAGGGACTCAAATCCGGCGACGTCGTGCAGGACGTGTCCGGCCACAGCGTGGCGCGACCCGAAGACGCGTTGCGTCTGCTGCGCGACGCGCCGGCCGGCAGCGAGGTGAAAGTACAGGTACTGCGCCAGCGCAAGGCGGTGACACTGAGCCTGAAGGCGCCGGAGTTCAAGGGCATCTTCGTGCCACCGCCACCCGTGCCGCCGGCTCCGCCCGCGATGCCCGCGCCACCCGCACCACCTGCCGCGCCGACGCCGCGCGCCATGCCAGCGCCTCCGGCTCCACCCGTGCCGCCTGTGCCGCCGTCACCGCCGAGAGAAGACGAAATGCTGTAATCGGCCTCGAAAATCGAAATCTCCGTTCGCGTTGAGCGTAGCTCGCAATGCGAGCAAAATCGAAACGGCTTCGGCCCTTCGACGTCGCGCCTCCGGCGCTACGCTCAGGGCGAACGGAAAACTGAGCCTTACCCGCCTGTTTTTTGCCGCGGCCATCCGCACCGATACGCTACACTCGCCGCATCGTTGCGAAGGAACAAGACGCATGCGGTTCTCCGGCATCGCGGCGCTGGCCGCCGCATGAACTCGTTCGTCATCTCAGCCGCCAGCGTCGCCCTGGCGGAGATGGGCGACAAGACGCAACTGCTGGCGCTGGTGCTGGCGGCGAAATATCGCAAGCCATGGACGATCGCGTGCGGCATCCTGCTGGCGACGCTGGCCAATCACGCACTGGCCGGTGCGTTCGGCGCACTGGTGTCGCATTGGTTTGCGCCACAGACGCTGCGTCTGCTGGTGGCGTTGAGCTTCTTCGCTGTCGCGGTGTGGACGCTGATTCCGGACAAGATCGACGAATCCGGTTCCGCGCCGTTGCGCGGCCGCAGCGTGCTGCTGGCGACGGTCGTCGCCTTCTTCCTCGCCGAGATCGGCGACAAGACCCAGATCGCCACCGCCGTGCTCGGCGCCGAATATCATCCGCTCTGGCAGGTGATCGCGGGCACGACCTGCGGCATGCTGCTCGCCGACGTGCCTGCGGTATGGCTGGGCGCGCGCTTCGCGCATGCGCTGCCGCTGCGCGCCACGCGCCTCTTCGCCGCCGCGTTGTTCGCCGCCCTGGCGGCGTGGATTGCGTTCAAGTAACGGCTTTCAGGCTTGCGCCGCCAGCGGCGCGGCGTGCGCGGCGGCGACCGTATTGCGGCCGGCATCCTTGGCGCGATACAGGGCCTGATCGCTGCGGCGCAGGCAATCGTCGAGCGTCTCGCCGGAATCCAGATGGGCCACACCGGCGCTCAGCGTCACGCCCAAGCCGCGGCCGTCGGCGTCGAGCGCCGCGACGGCATGGCGGATGCGCTCGGCTTCGCGCATGGCCTCGGCGAGCGCTGTGCCCGGCAACAGGATCAGGAATTCCTCGCCGCCCCAGCGCGCGACGTGGCGCTGGTGCGCGTCATCGGTCAACTCGCGCAGCCGGGCCGCGACCGCGCCCAACACGCGGTCGCCGGCATCGTGGCCGAAGCGGTCGTTGATCCGCTTGAAATGATCGATGTCCACGATGATGACGCTCAGGCCGGCTTCGCCGGGGCGGCGCCGCGCCACCGCCTGCTCGAGCATTTCCATCATCGCGCGGCGGTTGACCAGACCGGTGAGCGCGTCGGTCAACGCCGCTTCGGCGAGCAGCGCCTGCACGCGTGTGCGCTGTTCGAGTTCGGCCTTGAGCTGCGCGGTGGCGCGTTCCAGATCGGCGGTGCGTCCGCGCACGTTCTCGGCAAGCCGGGCGTTGGCTTCACGCAATGCGGCGTGCGCGCGCTCGCGGTCCTGCGCCCCGGCGCGCAAGCGCGCGGCCATAGCGTCGAATTCGCGCGCCAGATCGTGAAGTTCGTCGCGCGCGCCCGGCGCCAGCGGCGGCAGCGGCTGGCCAGCGGCGAGCACGCGGCAACGGAACGCCAGGTCGGCGATGCGCGCGACGATGCGATTGGCGAGCAGGCGGCTGAGCACCAGCGCGGCGAGCACACAGACCAGGAACGCGAGCGCGGCGGACAGGCGCAAGGTATACAAATCTCCGCCGCGCGCCACTTGCACGGCAGCCACCCAATAGACGACCGCGCCGAACGTGCCGGCGACGACGACGACGGCGAACAGGTGACTGACCAGCAAGCGCTGCCGGATGCCGGGCGCGAAGGGCATCTTGCGTACTCCTCTCCACCGAGAAGTCTAGGACCCGATTCAAAATCGTCACGAGCGACGGCAGATCGTGAACCGCCGGAGCGCAGGAACCGGAGTTTACAGGGAGTAAATGAGGATTCCGAGCACCGCCGGCGCACGAGCTGCCGAGCG
>JAJXWU010000247.1 GCA_021781425.1 Pseudomonadota bacterium | reverse complement strand
CTTGAGTTCGTCGTCGTTGACCAGGCGCGCGGCCTCCTCGTCGACGAGCAGCGGGCGCGCGGCCTTGATCGCGAGCTTGCGAGTCTGCGTCTTCTGGCCGCCAAGCTGCGAAAACATGCCGCGCAACTGCTGGGTCATTTCCTCCATGCCGGGCGGCGCCATGATTTCCACGCCCACGTTCACCGCGGTCTCGATTTCGATTTCGCGCTCGTCGAGCGTGCCCTCGCGCAACTGCTTGCGCAGCTTCTGCCGGGTTTCCGAATCGCCGGTATCCGGCTGCTGCGGCTCGCCCATGAAACCGTGCAACTGGCGCTTCGGGATCAGCGCGTCGAGAATGCGCTCCTCGGCGCGATCCTGAGCCTGCTCGCGCACGCGCGACTTGGCATGCTCGCGCGCCATCTTCACCGCGACGTCGGCCAGATCGCGCACGATCTGTTCGACGTCCTTGCCGACGTAACCTACCTCGGTGAATTTGGTCGCCTCGACCTTGATGAAGGGCGCGTTGGCCAAATGCGCCAGGCGCCGCGCGATCTCGGTCTTGCCCACGCCAGTCGGACCGATCATGAGGATGTTCTTCGGCGTCACTTCGTTGCGCAGCGCGGGATCGAGCTGCATGCGCCGCCAGCGGTTGCGAAGCGCGATCGCAACCGCGCGCTTGGCCGCGTCCTGGCCGATGATGTAGCGGTCGAGTTCGGTGACGATCTGGCGTGGCGTGAGTTCGGACATCAAAGTTCTTCGATGGTGACGTTGTGATTCGTGTAAATGCAGATGTCGCCCGCGATCTTCAGCGCCTTCTCGACGACCTCGCGCGCGGACAACTCGGAATTTTCCATGAGCGCCTTGGCCGCCGCCTGGGCGTAGGGGCCGCCGGAACCGATCGCGATCAACCCGTTCTCGGGTTCGAGTACGTCGCCATTTCCGGAAATGAGCAGGGACGCCTCCCTGTCGGCCACCGCGAGCATGGCTTCGAGCCGGCCGAGGCGCCGGTCGGTGCGCCACTCCTTGGCCAGTTCCACCGCCGCGCGGGTGAGATTGCCGCCGTGCTTGTCGAGCTTGGCCTCGAACAGTTCGAACAGGGTGAACGCGTCGGCCGTCGCGCCGGCGAATCCGGCGAGCACGTCGGCATTCCTGCCGAGCCGGCGCAGCTTGCGCGCGTTGGCCTTGACCACGGTGTTGCCGAGCGTGACCTGGCCGTCACCGCCGATCACGACGCGGCCAGCTCGGCGCACGGAAACAATGGTGGTGGCGTGAAAGGAATCGGTCATGGCGGGCTCGCGTTGACGGAACCGGTGAAGTTGTGGGCTGATCGCCCGAATGCAAGCGTTCTATCCCTTGCGGCGTGCCCGCGGATGTGCGGCGTCGTAAACCTTGGCCAGATGCTGGAAGTCGAGGTGCGTGTAGATCTGCGTGGTGCCGATGTCGGCATGGCCGAGCAGTTCCTGCACCGCGCGCAGGTCGCCGGAGGATTCGAGCACGTGGCTGGCGCACGAGTGCCGCAGCAGGTGCGGATACACGCGTTTCAACACGCCCTGGTCCCTGGCGCGGCGTTTCAGGCGCGCGCGCACGGCGCCGGGCGTCAGCGGCTTACCGAGGCGTCCGCGCACCAGCGGATCGTCAGCACCCGGAGAATCCTGTTCGCGCAGCGACTGCAGCGCGGCGATGGCCTTGCCGCCGACCGGGACGACCCGCGTCTTGCGGCCCTTGCCGGTGACGCGGATCAGGCCCTCGGCCATGTCCAGGTCGCGCCAGCGCACGGAGGTCAGTTCCGACACGCGCAGGCCGGACGAGTACAAAAGTTCCAGCAGAGCACGATCGCGCACGGCTTCCGGATCGTTGGCCGGGAAATCCAGCAGCGCGCCCACTTCATCGACATCCAGCACCTGCGGCAGCTTGCGCGGCGCCTTGGGCGAGCGCACGCCGATGGCGGGATTCGACTCCGCCCCGCCCTCGCGCGCGAGCCAGCGGTAGAAGCTGCGGTACGCCGACAACATGTCGCGCAGCGAGCCGGGCGAGAGTCCGGCGCGATGTGACCTGGCGATGAAGGCCTGGATCTGTTCGCCGCGAACCTCGCGCCAGCGCGTCACGCCTTGCGTTTGCAAGTATTCGCGCAACTGGCGCAACGAGCGCGTGTAATTGGCGATGGTCGCGGGCGAATAGCGCCGCTCGTGGCGCAGGTAGGCGGCGAAGCGTTCGATACCTTGCGCGAGCGGATCGTCGCTCATCGGATCAGGAATATCTCGCGATCGCCGCGTCGATGGTCTCGGCGATCAATTTCAGGAACACCGTGCCCATGCCGGGATGGAAACGGTGCGCGTCGCCGCTGCCGATCGCCAACATGCCGGCGAGCATGCCGACATGGCCGACCGGCACCAGCACGGACGACTGTACGGCGTCCTTCTGATCGCCGAACAGGTAGGCAAGCTTTTCCGGTTGCAGGCGTCCGCACAGGGGTTCACCGCGCTTGAGGAATTCCGCGAAGGCGGGCAATTCGACCGCGCCCCCCGGCGCAAGCAGCAGCCAGTCCGCGGCGGGCAGGTCTTCGCTCGCCGCACGGAACAAGACCAGGCGAATGCGCTCGGTGTTGAAATCTTCGGTCAGCGTTGCAGCAACGCGGCGCACGCAGTCGCCGAGCGTGCGCTCGCGCAGCAGCGCCATCGCCAGCGTGTGCGTGCGGATCATGAGCTGCTCGTTTTCCTGCGCGATGCCGATCAGTTCGTGCAGGCGCCGGTTCAATTCGCGCTTCTGTTCGCGCAGCACGTCGAGCTGGTAATGCGCCAGCGACGTCGAGGCGCCCTGGTCGCGCGGCATCGCGAGCGTCAATGCGATATCGGGATACTCGCTCAGGAATTCCGGATGCCGGCGCAGGAAGCTCGCCACCTCCGTGGGGTTGAGTCCGTCCCTGGCCGTTGAATCGCTCATACCTGGATTTCTCCCTCGAAAACGAATTGCGCGGGACCTTGCATCCACACCGGCGCGCCTTCGCCTTCCCATTGGATGCGCAAGGTTCCGCCCGGCAATTCCACGGCGACGGCTGTGTCGAGTTTGCCACGCCGGCGCAGGATCGCAAGCGCCGCGCAGGCACCGCTGCCGCAGGCGAGCGTCGCGCCCGCGCCGCGCTCCCACACGCGCAGGCGTAGCCGCGCGCGATCGGCGATTTGCGCGAAGCCGACGTTGCAGCCCTGCGGGAAATGCGGATTCGAGGAAAGCGCCGCGCCAAGTGTTTCCAGCGGGGCCTGCGTGACGTCCGCAACTTCGATCACGGCATGCGGGTTGCCCATCGACGCCGCGCCGAATTCGATGTCGGCCGCGCCCATAGTCAGGCGATACGGATCGGCCACCGGAAGTTCCAGCGGGACATCAGCGGGCGCGAAACGCGGCACGCCCATGTTCACGCGCACGTCGCCGCTGTCGAGCAACTCCACGGCAACCGGGCCCGTCGGGCTTTGCAGTCGCGCCATTCCTGCGCCGAGTGCCCCGTCACGGCGCAGCCAAGCGGCCAGGCAACGCACGCCGTTGCCGCATTGGCCTGCGCGCGAACCATCGGCATTCCAGATGCCGTAGGCGAACGCGCAACTCGGATCGTGCGCCGGCTCGATGCTCAGCAACTGATCGAATCCGATACCGGAATGACGATCACCGATCTTCGCGATTTGGGCGGCATCGAGTGCCAACGGCTGCGCGCGGCAATCGACCACGACAAAATCGTTGCCGATGCCGTGCATCTTGGTGAAACGCAGTTTCACTGCCGCTGGCCGGAATCCTGTGCCGGCGCCGGCGTCGCCGCCGGCTGTTGCGGCTGCGTCTGCGGCTTCTGGTCGGGCAGCACGAGCGGGCCCTTGTTGCCGCAGGCGGAGAGTGCGGCGCAGAACGCCAGCACGGCGATGATGAGAGGAGTTCGGCGCATGTCGATTTCCGGCGAATTCAGGCTCGCAAGTATACCGTTCCGGCGTGTCTCGCCTTCATAGCGGTTTCAAGTTTGCGTACGCGACGACCAGCCACTTCGCGCCGGCGTTCTCGAAATTCACCTGCACGCGCGCATGCGCGCCGGCGCCTTCGGCATCGATGACGACGCCCTCGCCGAAGTTGGCGTGGCGCACGTGCTGGCCGAGCTTGAGCGGCATGGCTTCGCCGCCATCGTCGACGAAACGCCCGGCGTACAACGGCCGCGACACCTGCACCCGCGGACGCACCTCGTGCAGCAGTTCGCGCGGCAGCTCGTGCAGGAAACGCGAAGGCCGATTGTAGGTTTCCGATCCGTGCAGGCGGCGCGATTCGGCGTAGCTCAAGACCAGCGTCTGCCGTGCACGCGTGATGCCGACGTAGGCCAGGCGCCTTTCTTCCTCCAGCCGCCCGGGTTCATCCAGCGATTTCTGGCTCGGGAACAAACCGTCCTCGAGGCCGGCGAGAAACACGACGGGAAACTCCAGGCCCTTGGCCGAATGCAAGGTCATGAGCTGCACGCAGTCCTCCCAGGCCTCGCCCTGGGCCTCGCCGGCTTCCAGCGCGGCGTGCGCGAGAAAGGCCGTGAGCTCCGAGAAGCCCGCCTCGATGTCTTCGGCATTGCGCTCGAAACGGCTGGCGACGTTGACCAGTTCGTCGAGGTTTTCCACGCGCGATTCGGCATTGCCGCGCGAATCGGCTTCGTAATAGTCGCGCAAGCCGGATTGCTGGATCGCGTGATCGATCTGCTCGGCGAGTGCCATCGGCGTGTCGCTTCCCGCGCAGGATTTTTCCAGCTCGGCTATCAGGTCGAGAAACGCCCGCAGCGCATTCTTCGCGCGGCCGGCCAACGCCGCACCGGCCGCCTCGGCCTGCGCCGCGTCCCACATCGACGCGTTCGCGCCGCGCGCGCGCTGACGCAAGGTGTCCAACGTTCGTTCGCCGATTCCGCGCGGCGGCGTGTTCACGGCGCGCTCGAACGCCGCGTCGTCGTTGCGGTTGGCGACGAGGCGCAAGTAGGCGAGCGCGTCCTTGATCTCGGCGCGGTCGAAGAAGCGCTGGCCGCCGTAGACGCGGTAGCGGATGTCGTGCTGTATCAGCTGTTCCTCGAAATT
>JAJXWU010000041.1 GCA_021781425.1 Pseudomonadota bacterium | reverse complement strand
TCTGGTCATACGCCTTGAACTCGCCGCCAAAACGCTCCGCGCCCACCTTCGTCAGCGCCGCCGTCAGCGTCGTCTTGCCGTGATCCACGTGACCTATCGTCCCCACGTTCACGTGCGGCTTGGTACGTTCGAATTTGCCCTTTGCCATGACTTGACCTCTGCCTAGCTCTTTTTTGAAATGTGCGGCCACGGATGGCTGCGTTTTGATCCTCGCGCTCACGGATGAACGCAAAAATATGGTGCTCACTATTGGAATCGAACCAACGACCTCCTCCTTACCAAGGAGGTGCTCTACCGACTGAGCTAAGTGAGCGGGTGTTTCATTACCGTGCGAATTCAGTTGCAATGGAGCGGGAGACGGGAATCGAACCCGCACTAGTAGCTTGGAAGGCTACAGTTCTACCATTGAACTACTCCCGCCCGGGGGTACTTCGTTTTTGCAAATATTTTCTGGTGGAGGGAGGTGGATTCGAACCACCGAAGGCATGAGCCAGCAGATTTACAGTCTGCCCCCGTTGGCCGCTTGGGTATCCCTCCGGGAATCTCGTGTTCGCTACCTCTCGATGACGTAAACTGCTGGCGACGCGAAAAAACGCCAGGCTGTTCCGCCTGACGTTTCAACTATTTGCGCACATCTTCGCGCGAAGCCGCCTATTTTCGGTTCCAACACCGCTCGTTGTCAAGGCGGCATGGAAAATGCTAGGCGGGGCCTAGCCCGGATGCGGCAAATGGGCCGCGTCGCGATAGCGGGCAATTTCCTGTTCTATGTTCTTGTCCAGTTCCATCAGCTTCTGCGCATAGGCCGCCAGCGCCTTGTCGTCGTCGCTGGTCGGCAGCCATTTGGGCACCGCTGTGGGCTTGCCTGCCGCATCGGTGGCCACCATGACGATCACACAGTGCGTGGCCAGCACCTCGGCGCCCGTAGTCAGATTGCGCGCAAGCACATCGACGCTGAAGTGCATGCTGGTATTGCCGGTGTAGATGAGTTGGCAATGCACCGTCACCACGTCGCCGATGCAGATCGGGTGCACGAAGCGGATTCCGCCCACGGCCACGGTGACGCAGTTCATGCCGCTCCAGCCGACCGCGCAGGCGTAGCCGGCCTGGTCGATCCATTTCATGACGAAGCCGCCATGCACCTTGCCCGAGAAATTGACGTCGGTGGGCTGGGCGAGAAAGCAGAATTTCACTTCACGATCTGTACCCGGCATATGCCCGTCCTCGGATCAAACATTAAAGCGAAAATGCAGCACGTCCCCTTCCTTGACCTGATACTCCTTGCCTTCCAGGCGCAGGCGACCGGCATCCTTGGCGCCGTTCTCGCCCTTGTACTTGATGAAGTCATCATACGCCACGGTCTCGGCGCGAATGAAACCGCGCTCGAAATCGGTGTGGATCACGCCGGCGGCCTGCGGCGCGGTCGATCCGGCTTTCACCGTCCAGGCGCGTACTTCCTTTTCGCCGGCGGTGAAATAGGTTTGCAGGCCGAGCAGTTTGTATGCGGCGCGAATCACGCGATTCAGACCGGGTTCGTCCAGACCCATGTCGGCGAGGAACGCCAGCTTGTCGGCATCGTCCAGTTGTGACAACTCCTCTTCGATCGCCGCGCATACCGGCACCACTTCAGCGCCTTCTGCCTGCGCACGCGCCCGTACCACATCCAGATGCGGATTGCTCTTGAAGCCGTCTTCCTTGACGTTGGCGATATACATCAGCGGCTTGAGCGTGAGCAGAAAAAGCTCCCGCACCAGCCCCTTCTCATCGTCGTCCAAGCCGAGGCTGCGCGCGGATTTGCCTGCGTTCAATCCTGTGGCGAGCTTCTGCAGCACGGGCCGCTTCGCCAACGCTTCCTTGTCGTTGGCCTTGGCCGCGCGCTCGACGCGAGCCAGAGCCTTGTCCACCGATTCCAGATCCGCCAGCGCGAGTTCGGTGTCGATGGTTTCAATATCCGAGATCGGATCAATCTTGCCGGCCACATGCACGATGTCAGGATGCTCAAAACAACGCACCACATGCGCGATGGCATCGACCTCGCGGATATGCGCGAGGAACTTGTTGCCCAGCCCCTCGCCCTTCGAGGCGCCTGCGACGAGCCCGGCGATATCGACGAATTCGACCGCCGTCGGCACGATTTTCTGCGGATGCACGATGTCGGCGAGCCGGAGCAGGCGCGGATCGGGCACCGGCACCACACCGACGTTCGGGTCGATCGTGCAAAACGGAAAATTCGCCGCAGCGATGCCCGCCTTGGTCAGCGCATTGAAGAGCGTGGACTTGCCGACGTTCGGCAGTCCGACGATGCCGCATTTGATGCCCATCTCGAAATTCTCTCAATCAAAATTGCCCTACCGCTACCGGCTTCGACGACGGAGCCGCACACCCACAACCCCCATCAAACGTGCGGCTGCACCGCAGGCTTGATTGCCCCTCTAAGTCAAGGGGGCTGAACATCCCCATGCGATGTCGGAGTGTGCAAGCGCTTCGTCGCTTCGTTGAAATCGCCCGCGACCGCCAACGGCAACACCTCGAGCGCCGCGCCGACCGCACTGAGGATCGCGTCCTCGTCCGCACTGCCAGGACGTCCCAGCACCCAGGGCGTGACACGATCCTTGTGCCCGGGATGTCCGATTCCCAGGCGCAGGCGGTGGAACCTGCCATGACCCAGGTGCGCGAAAATGTCGCGCAGACCATTCTGGCCACCGTGGCCGCCGTCGAACTTCAGCCGCGCCGCGCCGGGCGGAAGATCCAGATCGTCATGAGCCACGAGCATTTCCTCGGGCTCGATCTTCCAATAGCGCAGCGCGCTGGCGACCGCGATGCCGCTCTTGTTCATGTACGTGGATGGCTTGAGCAACAGCAACGGCAGACCGCCGAGAACGATTTTCGCCGTCTCGCCGTGCAGTTTCGATTCAACGCCAAGCCGCGCGCCTTCGCGCCGCGTGAGCGCATCGACGAACCAGAACCCGGCGTTGTGCCGGGTTCGCAGATGCTCGGTTCCGGGATTGCCGAGGCCGACGATTAGACGGAGTGTTGCCATTTCACACCACTCTCACCCCTTGCCGTTGCTAGGTTCGCGCATCCAATCGTTCACCAAGCAACCCGGCCCTCGGCATCCTGCCTTGTGCGTTCGTCAGCGCAGCCGATGCCATTCAAGGCATCGGCAATGCGCGTTGACTCACTCCGCAATCGGAAGAGAGGGAGTGATCGTTGCGCAAGGCGCAACAACGGTGTTTCATTGAAGCGACATCACTTCTTCTCGTCCTTTTTCGCCGCGGCCGGAGCCGCCGCGCCTGCCGCAGGCGCCGCGCCCGTGGCGCCAGCCGCAGGTGCCGCGCCGGTGGCACCGGTTGCAGCCGCTTCGCCTTCGACGACCGGAGCCGCTTCGACTTCCTGCTTGATTTCCTGCGCCGTGACTACTGCCGCATCGTGCTCCTTGCCCAGACGCAAGGCCGGAATTTCCACGCCGGACGGGAGTTTCACATCGGACAGATGCACGATGTCGCCGAGTTTCAGCTCGGAAAGGTCGACCGTGATGTTCTCCGGCAGATCCTTCGGCAAGCAGGAGATTTCCACGTCGTTCATTGCGTGCGAAATCAGCACACCTGCCATCTTGCCGGCCGGCGATTTCTCCTGATTGAGGAAGTGCAGTGGCACGCGGATGCGGATCGCGCGGTTCTCGTCGACGCGCTGGAAATCCAGATGCAACAGCTGCGCCTTGAACGGATGGCGCTGCAAGTCGCGCAGCAGCACTTTCTGCGTCTTGCCCTCGAGTTTCAGGTCGAGAATGGCCGAATAGAACCATTCGTGCTGCGAAGCCAGCCACACCGTGTTGTGTTCGAGCTGGATGCTCGCCGGCGTCTCGCTGCTGCCGTAAAGAATCGCCGGTACCTTGCCCGCGGTACGCAGGCGGCGGCTCGCACCTTTGCCTTCGTCCTTGCGGATTTCCGCCGGAATTTCGTGAATCGTTGCCATGATGGTTTACCTTGTGTTGCGGTTGACCGCCTCGCGGCGGGTAGAAACTCTCCCGCGACCAGGAGAGTTGGATGCGAACTCGGCACTAGGATGTGCCGACGCAGCATCGCGCAAACGATGCATGCGGCAAACGTGGCGCGGCTATGCCGCGACCGTTTGCATGCGACCCGCGGCAGGATGCCCGGTGTCGCACAATAACCTAATCGACGTACAGCGAACTGACCGACTCGCCGAACGCGATACGGCGGATCGTTTCGCCCAGCAATTCCGCCACGCTGAGCTGGCGTATCCTCGCGCAGCCGCGCGCCGCGTCGGCCAGCGCGATGGTGTCGGTAACCACCAGCTCGTCGAGCTGCGATCCGGAAATGTTCTGGATCGCCGCGCCGGACAACACCGGATGCGTGCAGTACGCCACGACCTTGCGCGCGCCGCTCTTCTTCAGCGCCGCCGCCGCCGCGCACAAGGTGCCGGCAGTGTCGACGATATCGTCGATCAGCACGCAGACCCGATCCTTGACGTCACCGATGATGTTCATCACCGTGGCCTCGTTCGGCCGCGGCCGGCGCTTGTCGATGATCGCCAGATCCGCGTCGTCGAGGCGCTTGGCCAGGGCCCGCGCTCGCGCCACGCCGCCGACATCGGGGCTGACCACGATCAGGTCACTACCGCCGTGACAGCGCCAGATATCGGCCAGCAAAACGGGCGACGAGTATACATTGTCCACCGGGATATCGAAAAATCCCTGAATCTGGTCGGCATGCAGATCCACCGTCAGCACCCGATCCGTGCCGACCGCGCCGATCATCTGTGCCGCGACCTTGGCCGTGATCGGCACGCGTGCCGAGCGCGTGCGCCGATCCTGCCGGGCGTAGCCGAAATACGGGATCACCGCGGTCACGCTAGCCGCCGAGGCGCGCTTGAGCGCATCCACCAGCACGAGCAATTCCATGAAGTTATCCGCGGTCGGCGCCGAAGTCGGCTGGATCACGAACACTTCCTGGCGCCGCACGTTTTCCTCGATTTCGACCTGCACCTCGCCATCGGAAAAACGGCTGACAAGGGCCTTGCCGAGCGGCGCGTTC
>JAJXWU010000181.1 GCA_021781425.1 Pseudomonadota bacterium | reverse complement strand
GCAGCGCGCGCGCTCGCACGAAGGCAAGCTGCAAGTGGAACTGGCGCAGTTGAAGCACATGGCCACGCGCCTGGTGCGTGGCTGGACCCATCTGGAGCGTCAGCGCGGCGGCGCGATTGGCCTGCGCGGTCCGGGCGAGACCCAGCTCGAACTCGATCGCCGCCTGCTCGCCGCGCGCGTCAAGCAGCTCAGCCAGCGCCTCGAGAAAGTCGCAACGCAGCGCGGAACCGCGCGTCGTTCGCGTGAGCGCAATTCAGTGCCCCTGGTATCGCTGGTTGGCTACACCAATGCCGGCAAATCCACCCTGTTCAACGCGCTCACCGGCGCCGGCGTGTACGCGGCCGATCTGCTGTTCGCCACGCTCGATCCGACCCTGCGCCGCATCGAAGGGCTCCCCTGCGGGCCGCTGGTGCTGGCCGACACCGTCGGATTCATCCGCGACTTGCCGCACGATCTCGTCGCTGCGTTCAAGTCCACGCTCGCCGAAACGCGCGATGCGGACCTGTTGCTGCATGTCGTGGATTGCGCCGATCCGGAACGCGACCGGCGCATCGCCGAAGTCGAGCGCGTGCTCGCCGAGATCGGCGCGCAGGATGTGCCGCAGATTCTGGTCTTCAACAAATTGGATAAATTGGCCAATGGCGATGGAATGCCGGAGCCGCGCATGGAAATGCTCGACGGCGGGCAGGTTCCGCGCGTTTGGGTATCGGCGACGCATGCGCTCGGACTGGATCTGCTGCGCGACACCATCGCACGCCGACTGCAAGGCGAACGCGTGCATCGCTGGCTGCACCTGCCCGTCGAAGCCGGACGCCTGCGCGCGCGCCTGTTCGCGCAGGGCCTGGTGACGGACGAACGCCACGCCGACAGCGGCTGGGAGATCCAGATCGACGCGCCGCGCGCCTTGCTTGAACCCTTGTTCGGCCTGCCCGAAGGCGAGGGCGAATGGTTGCGTGGGCAGCTTGCCGCTGCGGATGCAGCTTCCTACAATCCTGCGACAGCGACTGTTTGAGAGAGTCATGGCCTGGAACGAACCCGGTAGCGGCAAACGCGATCCCTGGCAGGGCAAGCCACAGCCACCCGACCTCGAGGCGTTATTCAAACGCCTGCGCGATGGCATCAACCGCCTGTTCCGCGGCGGCGCGGGTCTGGGCGGCGGCTCGAGCGGCATCGCCCTTATCGTGCTCGCTCTCGTGATCGGTTGGTTGGCGCTGGATTCTTGGACCGTCATTGACGCGCGCCAGATCGGGGTGGTGCTGCGCTTCGGCCAATTCAACCGCGTGATGACCAGCGGCTTGAACCTCAAGTGGCCGGCACCGGTCGAGCGGGTGATCCGAGTGGATGCGACCAACGTGCGTTCGGTGTCCGACGAGGTGCGCATGCTGACCAAGGATGAGAACATCGTGCTGGTCGATTTCAACGTCCAGTATCAGGTCACCGATGCCGAGAAATACCTGTTCTCCGCCAATCAGCCGGACGAAACCCTCAAGCAGGCAGCCGAAAGCGCAGTGCGCCAGGTGATCGGCCGCAGCCCGATGGATACGATCCTGTCGGGGCATGGCTACGAAGTCGTCGGTGAAACCAAGAAGCTGCTGCAGCAGACGCTGGATGGTTACGGCGTCGGCCTGCTCGTCACCGAGATCAATTTCCAGAAGATCCTGCCGCCTCCGGAGGTGAAGGAAGCGTTCGACGACGCCAACAACGCCGGCAACAACCAGCAGCAGTTCATCAACGAGGCGCAAGGCTACGCGGCGAAAGTCGTACCGCTGGCGCGCGGCGAGGCGGCGCGCATCCGCGCCGCTGCCGAGGGCTACAAGGCAGCGCAGATCGCCACCGCGACCGGTGATGCGC
The DNA here is from genome assembly GCA_021781425.1 of Pseudomonadota bacterium. Lineage (GTDB taxonomy): Bacteria > Pseudomonadota > Gammaproteobacteria > Xanthomonadales > Rhodanobacteraceae > Rudaea. The sequence goes on along the minus strand of JAJXWU010000181.1, from coordinate 3,219 downwards.
AGCGCTTTTCCCTGGTCGACGTGCAGTACAGGGCCGCGCCGGAGGTCACGCGCAAGCGCCTGTATCTGGAAACGCTGCAAGAAGTGCTCGGCAGCAATCTCAAGATCGTCGATTCGAGCAACGGCAAGAACCTGCTGTATCTGCCGTTGGACAAGCTCAAGGCCGGTCTCAATGCCGCCGCCGCGAGCGCGGCCGTCACGGCGGACGCTGCCCAGAAGAAGACCAAGGAGGGCGGTCAATGAAACTCCTGTCGCCCATCATCGCCCTGCTGCTGGCAGTGCTGATCGCCAACAGCGCATTCATCGTGCCGGAAGGCCAGAGCGCGCTGGTGCTGCAATTCGGCCGCATCGAAGGCGCCGGCAGCACTGCCGCCGACTACAAACCCGGCCTGCATTTCAAGCTGCCGCTGATCCAGCAGGTGGTGCGTTACGACCGCCGCATCCTCAATCTCGAGGCGCAACCGGAGCGCTATTTCACATCCGAGAAAAAAGCGGTCAACGTTGATTTCTACGTGAAATGGCGCATCGCCAATCCGGCGGCGTATTACCGCTCGTTCGGCGCGGACGAAACGCAGACGCTTGCCGACCAGCGCCTCGCGCCGATCATCAAGGACGCGCTGCGCTTCGAATTCACCGCGCGCACGCTCAATGACCTGATCGCGAACGCGCGTTCCGACATCACAGAAAATGTGAGCAAACAGGCCAACCAAGCTACCGAGGGCAAACTCGGCATACGTGTCGTCGACGTGCGCATCAAGCGCATCGAGTTCCCGGACGAGGTGCTCGGTTCGGTGTACAAACGCATGAGCGCCGAACGCAACCGGCTTGCGAACGAACAGCGTTCCAATGGCCAGGAAGAAGCGGCCAAGATCGAGGCCGATGCCGACCGTCAGGTGCAGGTGATCAAGGCCGAGGCCGAACGCGACGCGCAGGAAGCGCGCGGCGAGGGCGACGCCAAGGCCGCTGAAATCTACGCGGCGGCGTATTCGAAGGATCCGGATTTTTATGCGTTCTATCGCAGCCTCAAGGCCTACCGCGAAGCGTTCAAGAACGGCGGCGTGATCGTGGTCGATCCGAAATCCGAATTCATGCGCTATTTCGACTCGAGCAATGGCGCAGGCGGCAAGTAGCGCTCGATGCCGCACACCTTCGCCGCTGCGTTATGTCTGGTGCTGGTGCTTGAAGGTCTGTTCCTGTTCGCCGCCCCGCACGCGTGGCAGCGCATGGCCGAGCAGATGCGCCGGCTCGACCCGCGCCAGTTGCGCCTGATCGGCGCAATCATGGTCGCGGCGGGGCTGTTGCTGCTGAAGCTGGTTGTCTGAACCGCGGCTGTGGCGCGCGTGCGGCCGGCGCCCCCGGCTGCGTCTTTTCGGGTATGATTGCGCGCCTTCGCGGCCGCACGATCCCGTGCTGCCGCGATGTTTTCCTTCCGGAGGTTTTCATGATTTTGCGTGGCATCTTGATGGCGGCAGCGACGCTGGCCGCGGGCGCGGCATTCGCGCAAAACAGCGGTTCGGCGGCTGCGGCCGGCCAGGCCCAGGCACAGCAGCAGACGCCGCCCGCGCCGGTCACCGCGGCGGACAAGCCGAACCTGTCGTACGCGATCGGCTACCAGATCGGTTCGGATTTCCTCGAACGCAAGCTCGACATCGACCTGAATCAGGTCATCCGCGCGATCCAGGACGGCTACGCCAAGCGCACGCCGAGCGTGTCCGAAGACAAGATGCACGACCTGCTCGCGCGCATGCAATACCAGATGTACACCAAGGCCAAGAGCGAGTTCGACAAGCTTGCCACCGAAAACAAGGCCAAGAGCGAAAAATTCCTGGCCGAGAACAAGTCCAAGACCGGCATCCATGTGCTGCCGTCGGGCGTGCAGTACCGCGTGATCGAGGACGGCACCGGCAGCCAGCATCCGACCCTCAACAGCGAAGTCACCGTGCACTATCGCGGGTCGCTGATGAACGGCCTGGAATTCGACAGCTCCTTCGCGCGCGGCGAACCGGTGCATTTCAAGGTCGGCGACGTGATCAAGGGTTGGCAGGACGTGCTGCCGCTGATGCGCGTGGGCGATCACTGGCAGATCTTCGTGCCGCCGGCGCTGGCCTACGGCGAACGCGGCCAGCCGCCGCGCATAGGCCCGAACGAGGCGCTGGTGTTCGAGCTGAAGCTTATCGCGATCAAGTAAGCACATCCCGAGTTGGCTGAACGCATCAAGGACAACCGTCCTTGGTGCGTTCTGCGATCGACGCCCCGCCTCACCCTCGCATTGCTGCCGCAATGCTCGCCGGCCCTCGGGCGGCGCTCTCATTTTCCGGCGGCGGCTGCCGCGACCGTTGCGCGCGGCGCGTAGCGGGCGATGAAATCGTCGGCTGGTTCCGGTCTTCCCAGATGATAGCCTTGGCCGAGGTCGCAACCCATTTCCAGCAGCCGGCGTTGCGTGGCATCGTCCTCGATGCCCTCGGCCGTCGTCCACAAGCCGAGGTTGTGCGCAAACTGGATGATGGATTCGACGAGCTTGGCGCCTCGCGCATCGCTGGCTACTGACGCGACCAGCGACTTGTCGATCTTCAATTCGGAGACGGGAAACTTGCTCAGGTAGGTTATCGACGCGTAGCCGATACCGAAATCGTCGATCGCCACGCGCACACCCCGATCGCGCAACCGGCGCAGCGCCCGGACCGCCAGATCCATGTCCCTGGCCAATGCGGTCTCGGTAACTTCCGCGATGACTGCCGAGGGTGATATGCCCCAGATGTTCAGCGCGTCCAGCAACTGCTCCACGACGCCTCCGCGCGAGAGCGCCTGGGGCGACAGATTGATCGCGAGCAGGAAGTCCGGTATTCGCAACAAGGCGGAAGCGTGTCGGAGCGTGGAATGGATGCTCCACCGCGTCAGCGCGGAAATCAGGTGGTTCTGCTCGGCGAAGGTCACGAAGTCCTCCGGCTCGACCGGCCGTTGTGCGCGGCTGGTCCAGCGTGCCAGCGATTCGACGCCGACGATCCGCTGTTGCGCGAGGCTCCAGATCGGCTGGAAATAGGTGGCGAGACGATTGGCCGCGATGCTGTCGCGCAGATCGTGGTAATCGACCTGCGCGCGCGCACAGTTGGGGTCGTGGAATGCGTATTGGTCGCCGCGCCGCTGCGCCTCGTCCACGGCCGATTGCGCGTTCCGCCACAGCGCATCAGCATCGTTTCCGTCCTCCGGAAACAGCGCTACG
>JAJXWU010000240.1 GCA_021781425.1 Pseudomonadota bacterium | reverse complement strand
ACGTGTGCAGTCCCGGCTTGTTGAGCACAGCGTCGGGAATGCCGATCTTGCCGATGTCGTGCAGCGGTGATGCCATGCGCAATGCATCGGTGGTTTTTTCGTCGAGCCCGTAGAACTGGCCGAGCAGTTCGGCGATCATGCCGACGCGTTTGACGTGGGCCGCGGTTTCCCACGAACGCGTCTCGGCGGCGCCGGCGAGCAGATGCACCATTTCGAGCTGGCTGTCGAGCAGGTCGCGGTTCAGATGCAGGTTCTCGTAGGCGACGGAGATGTTGGTCGCGAACACCTCGAGCAGGCGGTGCGTCAGTTCGTTGCCGGGCTGGCTCTCGCCGATGTAGACGAGGTTTTCGTGCGCGCGCGAGTCGCCCACAAACAGCACGAAATGATCGTCGCCGAACACGTGCTGGCGGTTGCCGACGGCATGCCGCAGCGAAGCGGTCATTTTTGGCGCGAGTTTTTCGTCGGCGTTGCGGCCGGCCAGGCTGCGGTAGCCGCCCGTGGCCGCGGCAACCGGAAAATGTTCCGGCGTTGTCAAACCGCTATTGGCAACGCGGCAGAACAGCGCGCCGCGTGTGCCGCCGATGAGGTCGGCGATCTGCTCCATGGCGGCGATCGCGAAACGTTGCGAATGTTCGTGAGAGAAAATGTAGGTCGATGCGTCGATGACACGTTCCAGGCCGCGCCGACTGGCTTCGATCAGGCGCATGTCGCGGTAGCTGCGTAGCGCCGCGAACATGGTCGTGGCGAGCTTTTGCGCGGTGAGCTCCGTCTTTTCCTTGTAATCGTTGATGTCGTAGTTGGCGATGACGTGCTGTTCCGGCGCTTGCCCGGGCTGGCCGGTACGCAGCACGATGCGCACGAAATGGTTGCCGTGGCGCTCGCGCACGATCCGCACCAGATCCAGTCCGGCCTTGTCGGTTTCCATCACCACGTCGAGCAGCATGACGGCGACGTCAGGATGCTCGCGCAATATCGTCTCGGCTTGAGCCGCGGAACTCGCGTTGAGGAATTGCAGCGGGCGATCGGCGAAGCGGAAATTGCCCAGCACCAGGCGCGTTACCGCGTGCACCTCAGGCTCGTCGTCGACGATCAGCACTTTCCATGGCGGCTGGCGCGGGGTCTCCGCCAGATGCTGCACGGTGCTGCTGAGTGCGTTCATGATCCACCCCCGTTCGTGGATGGCCCGAGTGTAGCGCAGAAACCGCTATTCATGGCAACCCTTGTCCGGACAGGTGGCTGGATCGGCGAGCGGCCTTGCGCGCCGCCTACCACTTGCCGTGGAACAACTCGCGACCGATCAGCATGCGCCGGATTTCGTTCGTACCGGCGCCGATTTCGTACAGTTTGGCGTCGCGCAGGATGCGGCCGGCCGGGTAATCGTTGATGTAGCCGTTGCCGCCGAGGGCCTGGATCGAATCCAGCGCCACCTGAACGGCGCTTTGCGAGGCGTGCAGCAGGCACGAGGCCGGGTCGACGCGCGATTTCACGCCGCGGTCGAAATCCTGCGCGACCATGTAGGCATAGGCGCGTGCGGATTGCAGCAAAGTATACATGTCGGCGATCTTCGCCTGCATGATGCCGAAGGTGCCGATCGGCGCGTTGAACTGGCGGCGTTCGCGCACATAGGGCAGGGCGATGTCGAGCGCCGCCTGCATCAGGCCGACCGGGCCGCCGGACAGCACCAGGCGTTCGGTGTCCAGTCCGCTCATCAGCACGCGCACGCCCTCGTTCACCTCGCCGACGCGGTTGGCGTCGGCAATCTCGCAATGCTCGAACACGAGTTCACAGGTGTTGCTGCCGCGCATGCCGAGCTTGTCGAGTTTTTGCGCGGTCGTGAAGCCTTGCATGCCCTTCTCGACGATGAAGGCGGTCATGCAGCGGCTGCCGGCGCGCTTGTCGGCGGTGCGCATATAGACGAGCAGCACATCGGCGTCCGGACCGTTCGTGATCCACATCTTGTTGCCGTTGGCGATCCAGACGTCGCCTTTCTTCTCCGCCTTGCAGGTCATCGAACCGACGACGTCGGAGCCCGCGCCCGGTTCGCTCATCGCCAGCGCGCCGACGAATTCGCCGGTGCACAGCCTGGGCAGATATTTCTTCTTCTGCGCTTCGCTGCCGTTGTGCAGAATGTTGTTGACGCACAGATTCGAATGCGCGCCGTAGGAAAGGCCGACGGAGCCGGACGCGCGCGAGATTTCCTCCATCGCCACGACGTGCGCCAGATAGCCGAGGCCGGAGCCGCCGTAGGCTTCCGGAACGGTGACACCGAGCAGGCCCATGGCGCCGAGCTTGTGCCACAGATCGGGCGGGAACGCATTTTCTCGATCGATCAGATCGGCGCGCGGCGCGATTTCCTTCTCAGCGAAGGCACGCACGGATTCGCGCAGCAGATCGATGTCTTCGCCGAGAGGAAACGGTCTCATGATCCGGCCTCGTGTTTCGGATTGAAGCTACGCATCCAACAGAAGCGTAGCGAGCGAAGGCAGTTTGCGGACCGCCGGAGCGCAGCAAGCGGAGTGTACACGCTAGTACATGCGCATTCCGAGCACCGCCGGCGCGCAAAATGCCAAGCGCAACAGATGATGTTGGATGCGGTCAGTGGCCGCGCATCCGGACGCGGAATCGCGGCCCGTTGTTGCCCATGTGTGGCAGCTTGATCTTGCCGATCGCGGCGATGCGCTCTTCGGCCATGCGGTCGGCGGCCTTGTAGGTCGGGATGCCATCGCGCCTGGCGATCTGGAAGATACGGCCGACGTTGTGGTAGATCGTGCGCATCATGCGCATGGCGCGCTCGCGGTTGTAGCCATCGATTTCGAGCGAGACGTTCATCACGCCGCCGGCGTTGACGGCGTAATCCGGCGCGTAGAGGATGCCGCGTTTTTCCAGTTCGTCGCCGATCGCGTCGTTGGCGAGCTGGTTGTTGGCGGCGCCGCAGATGATCTTCGCCTTCAGGCGCGGCAGGGTCTTTTCGTTCACCGTGCCGCCGAGCGCGCACGGCGAGTAGACGTCGGCGTCGACGTCGTAGATTTCGTCCAGGCCCACCGCCGTGCAGCCGAATTCGTCGGCCGCGCGCTTGACCAGTTCCGGATTGATGTCGGTGACGAACACGCGGGCGCCTTGTTCGCGCAGAAGTTTGATGAATTCCATGCCGACATGACCGGCGCCTTGCACGGCATAGGCGCGCTTGCCCACGTCCTCGTCGCCAAACTTGGCCTGCAACGCGGCCATCAGGCCCTGCATCGTGCCATAGGCGGTGAACGGCGAGGGGTCGCCGGAGCCGCCGTGCACCTGGTGTACGCCGGTGACGAATTCGGTTTCGCGGAACACCCATTCCATGTCGTTGACGTCGATGCCGACGTCCTCGGCGGTGATGTAGCGGCCGTTGAGCGAGTTGACGAAGCGCCCGAATGCGCGGAACAGCGCCTCGGACTTGTCCTTGGCCGGATCGCCGATGATCACCGCCTTGCCGCCGCCGATGTTCAGGCCCGCCACCGCATTCTTGTAGGTCATGCCACGCGATAGACGCAGTACATCATTCAGAGCTTCTTGCTCGTTCTTGTACGGCCACATGCGCAGGCCGCCGAGGGCGGGGCCGAGCACGGTGTTGTGGACAGCGATGATGGCCTTGAGCCCGGCGTCCTTGCTCTGGCAGAACACGACCTGTTCGTGGCCGCTGGTGGCGATGGTGTCGAAAATCATGAGACTCTCCGCAATGGCAGCCCGCTAGTTTATCAGGTGCGCGTTGCGCGCGTCCCGTGGCGTCAGGGCGCCGCCTGTGCGGAGGAGCGCAGCAGCTGTTTCGGATCGGCCACTGCCACTACGTGCCAGTCGAGCGGCGTGACTTGGTCGAAGGCGAGTACCGCCGGCAAGCCGCGGAACGTGGTCTCCAGAATGCCGGTTTCACCGCGCCGGATCCGGCGCAGCAGCTCCGGTACCGGCAGTACGGCGTTTTCCGGTCGGGAGTCGGCGGCAACCGGCGCCAGCGCAGCGTCCGAGGCGGCCAGCACATGGCCTTCCTCGTCGATCAGGTACACACCACGCAGACCCGGAACGGCGGCGATATCGAGCAGGTGCTGCACCAGCTTGTCCGGCAGCAACAACGCGCTGACCACACCGATCAGACGTTTGTCTGCGGCATACACCGGCACGCTCAACGCCAGTTCGGATCGGTGCGTGATCGAGCTCCAATACGGGTCGCTCCACTGCGGGCCGTACTTGCCGACAGCCAGGCGATACCACGGTTGCTGACGCGGGTCGTAATCGGCCGGCAGCGCGTCCCAGCCCGGATAACGCGAGGCGATGCCGTCGGCGAAGCCGATGACGATCGCCGACAGCGGATTGTCGTCGCCGGGATTCGTGGCCGGGTCGATGCGCACCTTGTACATGTCGGCCTGGGTGCCGTTCATGATCGCGGCGGTGCGCAAGTACAGATCGCGCCGGAAATGACGCAGCGCCGACATCTTGCGGATCGTCGGCAGCGCGGCCGCCTCGGCCATGCCCGGCGGAATCGTCCACACCGGCCAGTTCAGGCTGAAGCGGCCGCCGTAGCGCGTGCTCGGCGTCAGGTCGGGCGGTGCGCGTGCCGCGTCGCGAAAGTCGCCCAGCAGGTAATACGTGTCGTCCGAGGGCCGACCGAACTCGTCGATCTGGCCGACCGAATCGGCCAGATTCTGGATCGCGCCTTCGAGTTGCAGCATGCGCGTCTGCACATGATCGCCGACGTCCGCGACCGCGTCGCGCAATTGCAGCAGACGTTGTTCGCGCAGGCGCTCGGCCTCGAACTGGCGCTGATTCAACCAAAGCAGCCCGCCGATCGCGACGGCGGCGACCGCGACGATGGCGAACGCCGCATTGAGCGCGGCTTGCCGGTGCCGGACGATCCAGCGTTGCGCGCGTTGCATGATCGAGTCCGGCTGCGCCTGCACCGCTTCGCCGCGCAGGTAGCGGCGGATATCGGCGGCCAGCGCGCTGACGTCGGGATAGCGGTTCTCCGGCTTGAACGCGGTGGCGCGTTCGATGACGGCGCACAGCTCGCGCGGAATGCGCCGGCGCAGGTAGGCATGCGCGATCGGCCGG
>JAJXWU010000074.1 GCA_021781425.1 Pseudomonadota bacterium | reverse complement strand
CCGTCGGCATGCGCCGGCGCGAACTGGCCGGCATGATCGGCGTGGCCGGCGCCTACGCGTTCCTGCCCTTCGTCGAGGACGAACCGGAAATCTTCGGCGACGATGCGAACGGCCGCTATGATTCGCAGCCGATCAATTTCGTCGACGGCCACGAGCCGCCGATGCTGTTATTGCAGGGTAGCGCAGACGACGAAGTACCGCCGAGCAACGCCGAGGCGATGACAGAACGCGCCCTGGCGATGGACGGCACGGCCACGTTGAAACTGTATCCGGACGTCGGCCATTCTTCGATCCTGCTCGCGCTGGCGCGCGGCCACGAAGCGCGCATTCCCACCCTGAACGATACGCTGGCATTCATCGCGCGGCAGGCATCTGCCGCGCGATGAACTCGAACGACGCCGCCATCACGCCAGGTCGAAGCGATCAGCGTTCATCACCTTGTTCCACGCGGCGATGAAGTCGTTGACGAACTTCTCCTTTGCGTCGGTTTGGCCGTAGACCTCGGCCAAGGCCCGCAACTGCGAGTTGGAGCCGAACATCAGGTCGGCCAGGGTGGCGGTCCACTTCAGCTCACCGATCTTGCGGTCGCGCCCTTCCATCACGCCATCGGCACCGGCGCGTTGCCACTTCGTGCCCATGTCGAGCAGGTTGACGAAGAAGTCGTTGGACAGGGTTTGCGGACGCTTGGTGAGCACGCCATGCGGGCTGCCGCCGACATTGGCGTCGAGCGCGCGCATGCCGCCGACCAGCACAGTCATCTCCGGCGCGGTGAGGTTGAGCAGTTGCGCCTTGTCCACCAGCAGCTCGGCACCGTAAGCGGCGTAACCCTTGCGGGCGTAGTTGCGGAAGCCGTCGGCCCTGGGTTCCAGCGGGGCGAAGGAGTGCGCGTCGGTCTGCTCCTGCGTGGCGTCGGTGCGGCCGGGCGTGAACGGTACCTTCACTTCGACGCCGGCCTTTTGCGCCGCCGCTTCGACCGCGGCGCAACCGCCAAGCACGATGAGGTCGGCCAACGAGATCTTCTTGCCGCCGCTGGCCGAGGCGTTGAAGGCCGCCTGCACGGCTTCGAGTTTGGGCAGCACCTTGGCCAGCTCGGCCGGCTGGTTGGCTTCCCAGTCTTTTTGCGGTGCCAGGCGGATGCGCGCGCCATTTGCGCCGCCGCGCTTGTCGCTGCCGCGGAAGGTGGACGCAGACGCCCAGGCGGTGCTGACCAGCTGAGTGATCGACAGGCCGGATGCAAGCAGCTTGACCTTGAGCGCGGCGATGTCGGTGGCGTCGATCAGCGGATGGCTGGCGACGGGCACCGGATCTTGCCAGATCAGCACTTCCTTGGGCACCCGCTTGCCGAGGTAGCGGCTGCGCGGTCCCATGTCGCGGTGGGTGAGCTTGAACCAGGCGCGGGCGAAGGCGTCGGCGAACTGCTCGGGATGCTCACGGAAACGCAGCGCGATCTTGCGGTACGCCGGATCCTCGCGCATCGCCATGTCCGCATCGGTCATCATGATCGGCACCTTCTTCGATGCGTCATGCGCGGCCGGCGCCATGTTGCTTGCGTTTGACTCTTTCGGTGTCCACTGATGAGCGCCTGCCGGCGTCGTCGTCTGGACCCATTCATTATCGAACAGCACCCTGAAATAACTGGTCGGGTCCCACGTGGTCGGCGTGATCGTCCAGGAGCCTTCCAGACCGCTGCCGATCTGGTCACCGCCCTTGCCACTCTTGTAGCCGTTGATCCAGCCCAGGCCCATCTCTTCGATCGGGGCGGCTTCGGGTTCGGGACCGACGTTGGTGGCCGGACCTGCGCCGTGGGCCTTGCCGAAGGTGTGGCCACCGGCCGTGAGTGCGAGGGTTTCTTCGTCGTTCATGGCCATGCGGGCGAAGGTTTCGCGAACCATCTGCGCGGAGGCGAGCGGATCGGACTTGCCGCCCGGACCTTCAGGGTTGACGTAGATCAGACCCATCTGCACGGCCGCCAGAGGATTCTCGAACTCGACGGCCCGAGTGCCCTGACGCTTGTCGTCGAGCCACTTGCCTTCCGAGCCCCAATAGACCGAGTCGTCGGGTTCCCACTGGTCGGGGCGGCCCCCGGCGAAGCCGAAGGTCTTGAAACCCATGCTCTCCAGCGCGACATTGCCGGCAAGGATCAGCAGATCCGCCCAGGAGATTTTGCGGCCGTATTTCTGCTTGACCGGCCACAGCAGGCGGCGCGCCTTGTCGAGGTTGACGTTATCCGGCCAACTGTTGAGCGGAGCGAAACGCTGCTGACCGTGCCCCGCGCCGCCGCGGCCGTCGCCGACGCGGTAGGTGCCGGCGGCGTGCCAAGCCATGCGGATGAACAGCGGGCCGTAGTGACCGTAGTCAGCCGGCCACCAGTCCTGCGAATCCGTCATCAGCGCCGTGAGGTCGGCAACCACGGCGTCGAGATCGAGGGTCTTGAATTCCTTGGCGTAGTCGAACGCCGCACCCAGGGGATCGGATTTGCCGCCGTGCTGATGCAGGATGCTCAGGTTGAGTTGGTTGGGCCACCAGTCTTGGACTGTCGGGGCCGCGGCGCTGGCGGCGGAGTGTGCGAACGGGCATTTGGCTGCGGTTGACATGGCGGTTTCCTCGGTTGGGAAAGATGGCTTTGCGATGCAAGCCGGAGTGCATGGTACGAACCGGCTATTAATCAATCAAATTGATTGATATTATACTGTCAATAGATTCTGTAGATCGAAAAGTGGCGCCCATGAATCTGCGCGACTTGCGTTACCTGGTGGCTCTGGCCGAACACCGGCATTTCGGCCGAGCGGCCGAGGCCAGTTTCGTCAGCCAGCCGACCCTGTCCACGCAGATCAAGAAGCTCGAGGACGAACTCGGCGTCGCCCTGGTCGAACGCACGCCGCGCAAGGTGCTGCTCACCGACGTCGGGCGCGAGATCGCGCAGCGCGCGCGCGAGGTGCTCAATGAGGTCGAGCAGATCAAGACGATCGCGCGGCGCACGCTGGATCCGGAATCCGGCACCGTGCGGCTGGGAATTTTCCCTACGCTAGGGCCGTACCTGTTGCCGCATGTCGTGCCGACCATCCGCCGGCGTTTCCCAGGCCTCGAACTGCTGCTGGTCGAGGAGAAAACCGAGACCGTGCTGCGCCTGCTGCGCGAAGGCAGGCTCGACGCGGGAATCCTGGCCTTGCCGATCCACGACGATCAGTTGCACGCGGAATTCCTGTTCGAGGAGCCGTTTCTCCTCGCCGTGCCGGAACGCCATGACCTGGCCCGGCGACGCTCACTGCGACTGGATGATCTGGCCAACGAAAGCCTGTTGCTGCTCGACGACGGGCACTGCCTGCGCGACCAGGCGCTGGAGGTTTGCCACCTGTCCGGCGCGAACGAGAAATCCGGATTCCGCGCGACGAGCCTGGAAACCCTGCGCCAGATGGTCGCGGCCAACGTCGGCATCACCCTGCTGCCAACGCTCGCGGTGCAGCCGCCGGTGGCGCATTCGGGCAACGTGCATCTCGTGCCGTTCCGCGGTCACGCGCCGAGCCGGCGCATCGCCATGATCTGGCGCAAGAGTACGGCCATGGCGGGATTCCTGAAGAAACTCGCGGAAATCTTTCGCGAGCTGCCGAAGCATTTGCTGGATGCACACGGTGCCGCAACCGAATCGACCGCGCAGGCGCCTCGACGACGCGCGCGCCGATAGATCGCCACTATCGGATCAATCGGAACAATCGATTTTCAATGCGGGTTCCGGTGCGTTACGCTGGCGCTGTCTGCCGCGCATGCGGCTGGCTCAGGTTTCCCGCTACCCAACACGAGGTGTGTCATGGCCACTCTGAAAGGCTCCAAGACCGAAGGCAATCTCAAGGCCGCGTTCGGCGGCGAATCGATGGCGAACCGCCGCTATCTCTACTTCGCCCAGAAGGCGGACGTGGAAGGCTACAACGACGTCTCCGCGGTGTTCCGTTCCACAGCCGAGGGCGAAACCGGTCATGCACACGGCCACCTCGAATATCTTGAACAGTGCGGCGACCCGGCCACCGGCCTGCCGTTCGGCGACACCCGCAACAATCTCAAGGCGGCAATCGCTGGCGAAACGCACGAGTACACCGACATGTATCCGGGTATGGCCAAGACCGCGCGCGATGAAGGCTTCGGCGAAGTCGCCGACTGGTTCGAGACGCTGGCCAAGGCCGAACGCTCGCACGCAAACCGCTTCACCAAGGCGCTGAACGATTTGGCGTGAACGCTTTTTCCCCTCTCCTGCTGGCGGGAGAGGTCGAAGCCGCGTCTGCGGCTGAGGGTGAGGCAGGACGCCGCGCGGAGGCAGCGCCAGGGATGGCTGGATGCAGCACCGAACCTTCCCCCTCCCAATGGGAGAGGGGTTCATTTGCCGGAATCGAGCATGGCCGACGAACGCAGCACCTCCCGCGAAGGCAGCCTCGACGCGCCGACGCGGCATTCACTCGACTGGAAGAATCCACAGTTCTACGACCAGGCCGCGCTCGACACCGAACTCGAGCGCGTGTTCCACATCTGCCACGGTTGCCGGCGCTGCGTCAGCCTGTGTCAGGCGTTTCCGACCCTGTTCGATCTGGTTGACGCATCGACGACGATGGAAGTGGACGGCGTGGCCAAGTCCGACTATGCCAAGGTCATCGACCAGTGCTACCTGTGCGACCTGTGCTACCAGACCAAGTGTCCGTATGTGCCGCCGCACGAATGGAATGTGGACTTTCCGCATCTGATGCTGCGCGCGAAAGCGGCGGCGTTCCGGCGCGGCGAAACCGGACTCGGCGCGAAGATCCTCTCCGCGACCACGACGGTCGGAAAATTATCGACCATCCCGGTCGTGGTCGAGGCGGTCAACGCAGTCAACCGCAGTGGCCTCGGGCGCAAGTTGTTGGAAAAGACGCTCGGCGTGCATACCGACGCGCGCGTGCCGGCGTACACGAACCGGACCGCGCGCAAGCGCCTCAAGCACCTGGATGGTGCGGGTGATACGCAACCCGCCGGACGCACCCGCGGCAAGGTGGCGATCTTCGCGACCTGCTACTGCAATTTTTCCCAACCCGAACCGGTCGAGGATCTTGCCGCCGTGCTGCGCCACAACGGCATCGCCGTGAAACTGATCGAGCGCGAGGTGTGCTGCGGCATGCCCAAGCTCGAACTCGGCGATCTGGAATCCGTGGAAAAGTATAAAAAGCAGAATATCCCGGTGCTCGCAAATGCCATTCGCGATGGCTGGGACATCAGCGCGACGATTCCGTCCTGCGTGCTGATGTTCAAGCAGGAACTGCCGCTGATGTTTCCGGACGACGAAGACGTGCAGTTGGTCAAGCGCCACATCTTCGATCCGTTCGAGTATCTGTGGCAACGCCATCAGGTCGGACTGCTGAAGACGCAATTCCCGAATCCGCTCGGCAAGATCGCTTATCACGCGCCCTGCCACCAGCGCGTGCAGAACATCGGACCGAAGACGCGCGACGTGCTGGCGCTGATTCCAGGCACGGAAATCCAGACGATCGAACGCTGCTCCGGCCACGACGGCACCTACGGCGTGAAGGTGAAGACGTATGCGCTTTCGCGCAAGATCGCCAAGCCGGTGGAATTGCGCGTGGAACAGATCGCACCTGCACATTTCGCCAGCGACTGTCCGATGGCCGCCAGCCATATCGCGCATGGGCTGCACGACAACCCGCGCGCGGAAAGTCCGCTCGGGTTGCTGCGGATGGCGTACGGGATCTAGCCGGTACACCGTTCACCCTGAGCGTAGGCGCAAAGCGCCGAAGTCGAAGGGCCGCCGACGCTTCGACTTCGCGAGCTACGCGCAGAGCGAGCGGTTTTAGCGATCACATTGGAAATTGTCATGCAAAAACTCACGCCATCCGATCTGTTCACCCTCGAAGCCTACGCGCGCGAGCGTCCCGCGTTCCGCGCGCGCGTGCTCGCACACAAGCAGGCACGCAGCGTGCACCTGGGCGCACATCTGACCTTGCTGTTCGAGGATCGCCTGACGGTCCAGTACCAGGTACAGGAGATGCTGCGCATCGAGCGCATCTTCGAGGAAGCCGGCATCCGCGACGAGCTCGACGCCTACAATCCGCTGATTCCGGACGGCGCGAATCTCAAGGCCACCCTGCTCATCGAATATCCCGACCCGGCAGTGCGCACGCGCAAGCTGGTCGAACTGCGCGACATCGAACATCGCATGACGCTGCGCATCGGCGATCTGGCACCCGTTATCGCCATCGCCGACGAGGACATGCAACGCAGCAATGCCGAAAAGACCTCGGCCGTGCACTTCCTTCGCTTCGAGCTGTCTCGCGCCCACGTCGCAGCATTCAAGCACCGCGGCGAGGTCGAGTTCGTCGTCGAGCATGCCGCGTACCAGGGCAAGACGACGCTCGCTACCGCTACGCGCACGGCGCTGGCCGCAGACCTCGACTGATCCCGCTCACGGACAACCCGGCGGCGGTTTCTGTCCGCTCAAAGGCCGGCAACGTGTGGCGTTCGCGTCGACTTGCGTACGTGCGTGTTCCGCGGCGCCGGCGTCTATGGCACTCACTGCAAACGTGCGCAGATAGGTCTGGCCTTCGAACACGGCCTTGAATTGCCACGTGCCGACGGGCGCGCCCGCCGGCAGCACATATTTCCAGTCGAACGCCGTGCCGGAATAGAACGGCGACGGCAGATTCTGGCTGGCGAGATCGAAATCCCACTGCGCAAACGCGCTACCGTCGGGTCGCAGAATCGCAAAATTCGTCACTTCGCCGTTGCGCTGGTCGCGCCACGAGGCGAACACCCACAGCGTGTCGCCGGGCGCGAATACACTTTTGTAGTTGGGCACGTCGTCGACATTCGTGCCGTTGGCCACACCGCAGGCGATTTGATCCGGTTCGGCCGAATGCGTGCTCAGCGTGTCTATATGCGGATCTTCGTAAGGCTGGAACACGGCCCAGCGATCCGGTGCGGCGTTGCACTGGCCGTGACGGGGATCGACCACGGCGCCGTTCGCATCGCGCAGTTCGAAATGCAGGTGCGGACCGGTGGACTGGCCGGAACTGCCGACCAAGCCCAGGTAATCGCCCGCCGCCACGCGCGCACCCACGGGCAGCGTGGTAAGCGAGCCCTTGCGCAGGTGCATGTAGATCGCGGTGAGGCCGTCGTCCTGGCGTATGTAGACGATGTTCGCGGCGCTGACGCCGTCGAACGTGCATTGGCGGTCGAAATTGCCATCGTCCTTTTCGATGATCGTGCCCGGCGCCGCGGCGACGACCTGCACCGCGCCCGCATCCATCATCAGCCATGCGAACGGCCACAGGTAGTAGTCCGTACCGGCGTGGTTGTAGCCATTGGCCAGATCGTAGGTGCGGGTGCCACAGGTGTAATCCTGGATAAAGCCCGGATAGCGCGGATCGTGATCGACGAAATACTTGGTGCCGTGGTAGTCGAATTGATCGAAGCCCGGCACCGGACGCAACGGCCATTGCAGATCGTTGACGGGCGTTTGTGCCAGTCCGAGCGCCGATGGCAGCGCTCCGGCGCGTTGCAGATTCGCGAGATTGCGCGCAGCGCGACGATCGGTCCGTTCGCGCCACTGCGGTGACGGCGCATCCGCAAACTCGGCGTCGCCAACGACATAGCCGCCCGTCGGCGCCGTCTGTGCGAATGCGGCCAGACTCATGCCCGCACACAGCGCAATCAACGTCCATCGCATTGGCGTTCGCTCGCAGGCTTCAATCCGGGAAAAATCTACGCCGCGCCCGGCTCCGCGGCAAGCGCCGCCTGCGCCAAGGCCCGTTCGATGCCGGGCTTGGGAAAATCCGCGACGTCGCGGACGAACCCGGTCAGCCTCAGGCGGGTTCGGCGACCGGCGCCGGGCGCAGGCGCACCGAGCCTACGAAGATGCCGAGCAGGGAAAGCGCCAATCCGATCCAGTCCGCCGGGCTGGTCGGGCGCGCAAACAGGATCACGTCGAGCACGAACGACAGCGCCGGTTGCAGGAGCAGCAGCAGGCCGACCAGCGATGCCGGCAACTGCGGCATCGCGCTCGCGATCAGCACCCAGCCCAGCACCTGGCCGAACAGACCCAGGCCGAGCAGAGCGGCCCAGGTCTCGGTATCCGGAATCGCGAAACTGCCGTGTTCGACCAGCACGGCGAGCGCCAGCATTGCCGCGCAAATCACGCTGTTCAGGCACAACGCGCGCATCGGCGTCAGACCCGGCCGCTCAAGCTGGGCGCGGCGCAGGCTGAGCAGATACACGGCGTAGGCGACGCCGGTGGAAAGACCCAGCCACACGCCGACGCGAAAGCGCGGCGTGAACGAACTCCAGTCCGCGCCGACCAGCAGCCACAATCCGATCAAGGCGAGGACCAAGCCGAATAGGAAGCGCGGCCCGAGGCGCTCGCGGAAAAACAGCACACCGGCCAGCGCCATGATGAAGACCTGGAAATTCGCGACCAGCGTCGCAAGGCCCGGCCCGATGTATTCGATGCTGCGATGCCAGATGAACAGGTCGGCGCCGAACGCGAAGGCGGGCAACACCAGCCAGGCCCAATCGCGCCACTCGATCCCGCGCCACTGTTTGCGCACGGCGAGCAGAGCGAACAGCATCGCGCCGCCGAAAGCCATGCGCCAGAACGCCGATTCGGTGGGTCCGACATGCGCCCAGCGCACGAAGATGCTGGTCGTGCTGATCAGGGCCGCGCCCGCAATCATGCGCCACAGCGCGGCGCGCGGAATCGGCGCCGTCACTTGCTCTGCTCGTGCAGCGGCGCGATCGGCTCGTTCAGCGTCGCCGCCAACCAATCCTGCAGCGCGGGCAAGGCCAGTATCGTGTCTGCATAGGCGCGCTCAACGGGATCCAGCGCCACGTCATAACTGACAAAACGCAATACCACCGGCGCGTACATGGCATCCGCAATGCCGAACGCGCCGAACAGGAACGGCCCGTCCGTGCCGTAACGCGCACGCGCATCGCGCCAGATCGCCGTGACCCGCGCGATGTCGGCCTTGGCCTCCGCGCTGGCCGGATGATTCTGCACGCGCTTGCGGCAATTCATCGGCAGTTCGCTGCGCAACGCCGCGAATCCGGAATGCATCTCGGCGCTGATCGAGCGCGCCAGCGCGCGCGCCGCGGCATCGGCCGGCCAGCCGCGGCCGCCGAGCCAGCGCTCGTTCGCGTATTCGGCGATGGCCAGCGAATCCCACACACGCACCACGCCATCGTGCAGCACCGGCACGCGGCCGGTCGGCGAGAAATCGTGGATGCGCGCGTAGAATTCCGGCACATCCAGCGGCAGCAGGATTTCCTCGAACGCCACGCCGAAGGCATGCAGCAGCAACCATGGCCGCAACGACCACGACGAATAGTTCTTGCTGCCGATGACGAGAACGGGTTTTGCGGACATGGGGTTTCCTAAACAGGTTCCGGGAGCCAGCCGGAATCGGATTGCGGTTCCGCGCGGCGTTCGGCGAGATCCGCATCGACGCTTTCGGCGATCGCGCGGGCGCGCGGCCAGTCGATGGCGGACACCATCACGTTGACCAGCGGCATCGGCGGCAACTCGCCGATCGCGCCGGTCAGGTACTGGCCGCCGACGAACGCGGGAACGCCCTCGGCTTCGAGCGCGTTCTTGACCAGATTCGCGTCGATGATGTTGGCAGCGCGATAGACGATCTGCACACAAGGCTCCGCAGCGCCGCGCCACGCTACAACATCGCTGCGCTGGCGTAAAGCCGCTAGAATTCGCGTTCCGCTCATCCGTGACGCACCATGACCGACGCCGTTTCCGTCAGCCACAATTTCATCCGCCAGATCGTCATCGACGAACGCGCCGCCGGCAAGCACGGCGGCCGCGTCGCCACGCGCTTTCCGCCCGAACCGAACGGCTACCTGCACCTGGGCCACGGCAAGTCGATCTGCCTGAATTTCGGCATCGCGCGCGAGTTCGGCGGCAGCTGCAACCTGCGCTTCGACGACACCAATCCGACGAAAGAGGACATCGAATACGTCGAGTCGATCAAGGCCGACGTGCGCTGGCTCGGCTTCGACTGGACCGAACTGCGGCATGCCTCCGACTACTTCGAGGTGTTCTACCGCTGCGCGGAAAAACTTATCCGCGATGACAAGGCGTTTGTGTGCGACCTTTCCGCCGATCAGGTGCGCGACTACCGCGGTACGCTCACCGAACCGGGGCGCAATTCACCCTTCCGCAATCGCTCGGCGGACGAAAATCTCGATTTGTTCCGGCGCATGCGCGCGGGCGAATTCGCCGACGGCGCCAGGACTCTGCGCGCGAAGATCGACATGGCCAGCGGCAACATCAACCTGCGCGATCCGGCGCTGTACCGCATCCGCAAGGTGCCGCACCAGAATACCGGTGATGCCTGGTGCATCTACCCGATGTACGACTACGCGCATTGCATCTCGGACGCGGTCGAGGGCATCACGCATTCGCTGTGCACGCTCGAATTCGAGGATCACCGGCCGCTCTACGACTGGTGCCTGGCGCAGATCGACCTGCCCAACCATCCCGAACTGGTGCTCACGCTCGTCGATGCAGGGCTGAAGACGTGCGTGAGCACGCCGCGCCAGATCGAATTCGCGCGCGGCAATCTCGATTACACGGTGATGAGCAAGCGCAAGCTGATGGCGCTGGTGCAGGACGGACTCGTCGCCGGCTGGGACGATCCGCGCATGCCGACGCTGTCGGGCGTGCGCCGGCGCGGCTTTCCGCCCGCGGCGATCCGCACGTTCTGGGAACGCGCCGGTGTGACCAAGCAGAATTCGACGATCGAGTTTTCCGTACTCGAAGGCTGCGTGCGCGAAGTGCTGGATGCGAGCGCGCCGCGCCGCTTCGCCGTGCTCGATCCGCTCAAGCTCACGATCGCCAATCTTGCCGACGATCACGCCGAAACGCTGACGTTTCCGAATCATCCGAAAAACGAGGCGTTCGGCACGCGCACTGTCGCGTTCTCCCGCGCAGTGTGGATCGAGCGCGAGGATTTCATGGAAATCCCGCCGAAAGGCTTTCATCGCCTGACGCCCGGCGGCGAAGTGCGTCTGCGCGGCGTCGGCATCGTCAAATGTATAGAAGTGGAAAAAGACGCGTCGGGCCATGTGACTGGCGTGCGCTGCACGCTCGATCCCGACACGCGCCACGGCATGCCGGGCGCCGAGCGCAAGGTCAAGGGCACGATCCACTGGGTCAGCGTGGGCCACGCCGTCGCTGCGGAGGTGCGTCTGTACGACCGTCTGTTCAATGTGGTGAATCCGGACGACGACAGCGACGGAAAAACCTACCGCGATCACCTGAATCCCGGTTCACTGCGCGTCGTGCGCGGGTTCGTCGAAGCCGCACTCGCCGATGCAAAGCCGGAAGCCGCGTTCCAGTTCGAGCGCCTCGGCTTCTTCGTTGCCGACCAGCGCGATCACTCGGCGAACAAGCCCGTGTTCAATCGCACGGTCACACTGCGCGATTCCTGGGCGAAAACCGCGGGCAGGTGAGCGCAGCATGATCCCCGCGCAACTGCACCTCACGCTGCCGCTGTGGCTGCGCGACAATTTCGACGACTCGCGCGTGTATCCTGACGACGATGCCAAGGTCGCGCTGGCGATCGAACTCGCTCGCGGCAATGTGGAAAACCGCGGCGGCGGCCCGTTCGGCGCGGCGGTATTCACCAGCGAGGGGCGGCTGGTCGCCGTTGGCGTCAACCGCGTGATTGCGCAGAACTGCTCGATTGCACACGCGGAGATGATGGCCTATATGCTCGCGCAGCAGCGCCTGCAACGCTTTCGTCTCAACGAAGGCGGCGGGCGTTTCATCCTCGCTACCAGCGCGCAACCGTGCTGCCAATGCTATGGCGCAACGATTTGGGCCGGCGTCGACGAACTGCTGATCGGCGCGCGTTCGGAAGATGCCGAGGAACTGTCCGACTTCGACGAAGGCCCGCTGCCCGCCGACTGGATCGGCGAATTGCAAAAGCGCGGCATCGCCGTGCGCCGCGACATCCTGCGCGAGCAAGCGCGACAGGTGTTTGTGCGTTACCGGGAACTGGGCGGTGCGGGGTATTGATTCGCAAAAGAAAACGCCCGCACCGATCGGGTGCGGGCGTTGATCAGACGACGGGCGTCAGTTGCCGTCGAAGCCGTCGATGAAGATCGCGTCCAGATTCAACCGGAACGCGCCGCGGCCGTGGGTACAGGCCAACACGGTGTGCGTGTTGCGGTTGCCCGTCAGCGAGAACACGGCGACATTCGGCATGCCGTTGTTGTACGGATGCCAAGTGTTGCCTTCGTCCGTGGACAGATAAACGCCGATATCCGTGCCCGCCCACAACTGACCGGGGAATACCGGGTCCCACACCAGCGAGTTAACCGGAATGTCCGGCAGTCCATTCGACTTCGTCGTCCAGGTCGCGCCGCCGTCGGTCGAGATACGCACATTGTTCGCCGGCAGGCCGCCGGTGAAGCCGGCGCGCGCCTGCGCGACGATTTGCGGATTGCGCGGGTAGACCGCGATCTGTGAGACGTACTCGCCAATCGTGCCGTCCACGCTGGTGAACGTCGCGCCCGAATTCGTCGAACGCCACACGTTGCCGTTGCTCGTACCGACGAAAATCGTCGTGGCATTGGTGTTGGGCAGTACGTTGGGAACGGTCTCTATCGCGCTGATAACACCGATCGCGGTCAGCGGCGGGGTAGCCGCGCCAAAGTTCGTGCCGGCCGCCAGCGGGCTGAAGATATTCACCGTGTACGGCGGATTTCCCGTCAACGCGTTTTCCTGGGTAACGGTCTGATTGAAATAGTCGTTGGCGATGTACAGATTTGCCGTGCCGAAATACAACGTGGTCGGGTTGCTGTGATCAAGAGCCATCGGCGCGTAGAACAGCACATTGTCGGCAGGGTTCATGCCCGAAGTGATGTAACCCGGGATCTCGCCGGCGAAGTAGCCGTAGTCGGCCGGATGCGAGGCTGGGCCATTGATCGCCAAGGCGGCGCCGATGATGTTGTTGGGTTGATTGAAGTAGGTATGCGTGACATTGCTCGGATTGGCCTTGTCGATCAGGGCGAAACCGCCGTCACCGTCGTCGCTGTGCGACCAGGCAGTCGCACCCGGCAGATACTGGATATTGCCGAGGAAACTGTCCGTACCGTTGTCCTGCGTACCGCCGTAGGCCTGATTCGGATCGGTCGGATGCAGGTCGCAGATCTGGAACTGGGTGAGCTGCTGATTGGTATTCACGTTGACCCAGTGCTGGCCGCGATCCGTGGAGTAGAAAGTGCCGCCGTCGTTGGCTACCCAGACCTCGTTCGGACTGCCGGGCCAGGTGGTGATGTCGTGGATGTCGGCATGCAACGCCGAATTGCCATCCACCGCAACCATCTCGTCGGCAAAGCTGGTGCCGCCGTTGGTCGAGAGCATGAACGACGAGGGCAACGAGCCCGAAGTGCCGGCGCCGCCGGTGTAGACGTTGTTCGAATTGCCGGGTTCCACGTAAACCGGCATATCGTAGAAACACTGTCCTTGGCAATAACCGGTTGCCGCCGTCAGTTGTGTCCAGGTGGTACCGCCGTCCACGGATTTGTACAATGTGCCGTTGGCCTGACTCGTGCCGTAGTACAGCACGGTGTTGCCTACTCCCGCGTCGTAGGTTGCCGTGATCCAGGTACGTATCAGCGCACCACCCGGGCTAACCGCAGGCAGCCCGCTGGCGACGCCATCGACTTGCGTCCAGGTAGCGCCAGAGTCGTTCGACTCGTAGAGCGCACCATCCGTGTTTAGGACCGGCGATGTCGCCGCCCAGTAACGCGTGCTACCCGCTGTCTGCAGCGACGGATTCGGATCCTGCACGATGCGCGAGATGCGCAACGTAGCCGTGGTGGTCGGAAGAACGCGCGCCCAGGTATTGCCGCCATCCGTCGAACGGTAGAGCCCGCGCTGCGGGCCAGCCGGAAAGACCCCGCTAACGCCGGCATAGCCCGTTGTGGAACCTGCCAACACGATCTGGGTATTGGCGCTGTCGACCGCAATGGCGGCGACCGAGCGGCTCGCGAATTGCGCAGTGCCCAGCGGACCTTGCCAAGTGCTGCCCGAGTCAGTGGATTTGTAGATGCCGGCGCCGGCATAGGTATCGCCGCTGAAGTTTCCTTCGCCGGTACCGACATAGATGGTCGCCTGATTCAGCGGGTGGCTGCCCGGCGCAATCGTGATCGAACCGATGGCGAGGGATGCCAAAGTGTCGGACAACGGAATCCAGGAGTAGCCGTGGTTGGTCGATTTCCACACGCCGCCCTGGGCGCCGCCGATGTAGACGGCACCGTCGATGGCGTCGATCGCTATCGCGTTCGTGCGGCCGGATACGGCGGAACGGCTCGACGCGGTAGCGTTGGTGGGCGTCTGGCCGCCGAAAATCGGCGCCGGGCCGATCGGTTGCCAGACTTCCGAGTGATACTGTGCCGCCAACTGCGCCATGAGCACTGGATTGGCTCCCTCGGCCTTGAGATCGGAACGGAACTTGTTGTAGGCGGCAAGGCGCGCTGCTGCAGCGTCGAACGAGGAGTCGTACGGATTAACCCGACGCATCTCGAAATACGCTTCGCGCGCGGCGTTGGTGTCCGCTGCCTCGTCGTCGACTTTCGGCAATTGCAGGGCCACCGAGGGCAACCAGGCAATTCCAAGTGCGATCGCAGCGATCAGTTTCAGCTTGTTCATTTCACTTCTCTCCCTACAGCAATTGCAAATGACGGAACAGGCACAGCCCGGCCAATCAGCCGGGAGCGAGTAAGCCCGTAGACCCAAGACGGAAGTCCGATCTGAATGTCAGACTTTCCTACCAAAAGCGTAGCACAATCGCCCCATGATCCTATATCGTTTTGTTCCTTTATTCACTCGATGCGCGCATACGAGTCACGACAGGGGCAACCCATGAAGAACAATCGCAGGCGCGCACGCCAAGGCTCCCTCGCCTGCATCGGCATCGGCATCACCCTGGGCTCGCACCTGACGCCGCTGGCACGCAGCCATATCGAGCAGGCCGACGTGGTGTTCCTCGCCGTGTCGGACGGCATCGTCGAGAAGTGGATCGAGGCCATGCACCCGGACGTGCGCAGCCTGCAGCCGTTCTATGCCGCGGACAAGCCGCGCATGAAAACCTATCGCGAGATGGTCGCGGCCATCCTCGCCGAAGTGCGCACCGGCAAGAAAGTCTGCGTGGCGTTCTATGGCCACCCCGGCGTATTCGCGTGGGCGCCACACGAGGCGATCCGCATCGCGCGGCGCGAAGGCTATGCGGCGCACATGGAACCTGGCATCTCGGCCGAGGATTGCCTGTACGCGGATCTCGGCATCGATCCCGGCGCCTTCGGCTGCCAGCACTACGAGGCCAGCCAGCTGCTTTACTACAAGCGCCGCATCGACACGAGCGCGTATCTGATCCTATGGCAGGTCGGTGCAGTCGGCGATCAGGGCCGCGCTGGGCCAGCGAAGAATAACTTTTACCGTCAAGTCCTGCTCGAACGGCTGGCCAAGGATTATCCGCTGACGCACAAAATTGTCGTCTACCGTGCCGCGACCTTGCCGATCCACGAGGCGCACATCGCACACATCACGCTGCGCAAGCTCGCTGACGCGAAAATCGACAAGGCAGATACGGTCGTTATTCCGCCGGCGCGCAAGCTCCAGCCCGATGTCAAGACGTTGACACGACTTTCCCGCGTTGATCGGGCTGAAACGTGATCCTCACGCCGCGCCTGCGCCTG
Organism: Pseudomonadota bacterium; assembly: GCA_021781425.1. Lineage (GTDB taxonomy): Bacteria > Pseudomonadota > Gammaproteobacteria > Xanthomonadales > Rhodanobacteraceae > Rudaea. Next base: position 4,698 of record JAJXWU010000074.1, on the reverse strand, counting down.
CGCGCACTGGCGCCAAGCGATCTCGCCCTTTTTCGCGCCCTGTATTGCGATCCGGGCACGATGCGCCATATTGGCAAACCGTTGTCGCGCGCTGTCGCCGCCGCCAGCCTGCGCGCGACGGTCGCTGCCACAAGCAAACGCGGCCGTCTGCGCTTCTTCGTGATCGCCGAGCGTGAGTCCCGTCGCAACGTTGGAATGTGTTCGCTACGCCCGGCGGCGTGGCACGAACACGGCGTCGAGGTCGGCCTGATGTTGCTGGCCGGCAAACGCCGGCGCGGCTTTGCGCGCGAGGCGCTCGCCGCCTTGATGGATGAGGTATTTTCCCAATTGCACATCAGTGTGGTTTGGGTACAGTACCGGCGCGCGAACCTGAGCATGGCCCGGCTATGCGACAGCTTGGGCTTCGGTAGGGAATTTTCGCCACACTCTGGCGCAAACATCCGCCGATATGTCAGGATTCCACGGCGGCCAGAACGGCGCAATCATACATACCAACCAACAAGGGGAATCACCATGTCGAATGTCATAGGATTTCTGGAACAAGCCGGAAGTAACGCCGCGATGCGGCACGCCAAACGCGAAGCTTTGTTGCGCACCATGCACGACGAAGAAATCGAAAATGTTCTGCGGCAACCGCAGCGCGCGGCATTGGACGACTTGACCGGCGCGCGCGAAACAATGTACTGCAACGTTCGAGCTGTGCCGCCGCCGAAGAAGAAGGCTCCGGCCAAGAAGAAACCCGCCAAGAAAGCGCCGGCCAAGAAAGCGGCGAAGAAAGCACCGGCCAAGAACAAGCGCTGAGCCTTGTTCGTGGCCTGAAACGGCCGTGCCATGAAATTCTGGCGAAAATCGCGCCCGGCCGTTTTGGCCGGGCTGATTGTTGCCCTAGCCCTTTTGATGGGCAGCATCGGCTTTGCCTCGACGCAAAGCGTCGATCAGTTTCTCAAGCGCGCGGATCAAATCAAGCTCGACGATAACGACGCGTTCTCGGGTCTGTTGAAACAACTGGACGCGCAATCGAACCAGTTGACCGAGCTACAGCGCGACTGGCTCGCCTACTTTCACGCCTGGCAATCAGGCTACCTGGGCGAATACCCGCAGGCACTGGCGGCATTCCACGATCTGCTTGCGCGCGTATCTGACCCCACGCTACGCGCACGAACGCGGATCAGCCTGATTTACGATCAGGTCAATGCCATGCACTACGAAGACGCCTACGCCACGGTGAGCAATCTGCTCGAATCCCTGCCGCAGATTACCGATCGTAACGCACATTTCTTGGTACTTATCACCGCCGCTTATCTCTACACCTACGCCGGTCAATACGACTTGGCACTCGGCTATATCGATCAAGCCGCCGCCTACGATCACAGTGAATCCTCGGTGTGCATCGTTGGCGACTCCCGCGTCGAAGTCCTGTACGAAAGCGGCAAGTTGCGCAGCGACGATACGCGGATACAACCGGTCATCGATGCCTGCCGGCGCATCGGCGCCGTTAACGACATGAACTCCGCGATCCGTTACCAGGCCCGCGCGCTGCTCGATGCACACCGTGCTGACGACGCATCTAAGGTATTGCGGGCACACGATGCAGAGGTGCTGGCGTCGCATTCGGCCGCGCTTATCTCGGACTTTCGCGTGACGCTGGCGCAAGCCTGCCTGCTCACGGGCGATCTCGGGCACGCTAACGAATACGCCCAAAGCGCCATCGCCTATGCCAACAAGCAACCCTTCGCCAAATCCGTCACTGAAGCCTATGACGTGCTCTACCAGGTCGCAAAGCGCCAAGGCGACGATGCGGCCGCGCTGGCCTGGCACGAGAAATATGCCGCCGCAGACAAGGGCTACCTGAACGACGTCAGCGCGCGCGCGCTGGCCTACCAGATGGTGCACCAGCGCGTGCTCGACAACCAGCGCCAGCTCGAAGCCGCGAACGACGCGAACAGGCTGCTTGCCCTGCAGCAGCAGGTCGAAGCGCAAAGGGCGCGCACGCGCTTGCTGTACATGCTGCTGCTGCTCAGCGGCCTGCTCATCGTCGGCGGCTGGGCGTATCGCACCAAGCGCTCGCAGATCAAGTTCCAGAAACTGGCACGTCGCGATGGCCTGACCGGCATTTTCAACCGCCAGCACTTCTTCGACTCCGCCCAGGACTCGCTGCGCTACTGCGCCAAGGCTTCGCGCGAGGCCTGCGTCGTGGTGATGGACCTGGATCACTTCAAGTCGGTCAACGACATGCACGGCCACGCCGCCGGCGACGATGCGCTCAAGCGCGCGGTCGCGGCCTGCCAGGTGTCGCTGCGCTCGATCGACGTGTTCGGCCGCCTTGGCGGCGAAGAGTTCGCCATCCTGTTTCCCGACTGCCCGCTCACGGTCGCCCGCCAGCGCGCCGACGCCATGCGCGAATCCATCGCCGCTTCACGCCGCGAGGGCGACGCCGCGGCCGACGTGCTGGTTACGGCCAGCTTCGGCATCGCCGGCACGCCGGAATGCGGCTACAACCTCGCCACCCTGCTCGCCGCCGCGGACGATGCCATGTACGCCGCCAAGCGCGCCGGACGCAACCGCGTCGAAGCCTATCAGCCGGCACCCGGCACAGCGGCCACGCCGGCCTGAGCGGCCCGAGCCTGCACGCGCCGCCGCAAGGCGTCGTTCGCAGGCAATTTTCCAATTGCCCGCAGGCGCGGTTTGGGTGCAGTATCGGCGCGGCCGAGGGGAATCCGAACCGAATATGCCGTTTGCCGCCGCACTGCGCACTACCCGGGCAGCCGGATGCATTCTTGCAACTGCACTGCTACTTGCCTGCGCGTGTCGCGCCATGGCGGCGGAGAATGCCGACCAGCTCCTGCAGCAGGCCGATGCCATCAAGTACGCCAACAACGGGGAGTTCCTCACCCTGCTGAACAAACTGGATGCGCAGTCCGGCAGCCTGACGCAGGTACAGCGTGACTGGGTTGAATACCTCCACGCCTGGCAACTGGGTTACCGCGGCGAATATCAGCACGCGCTGGCCGCCTTCGACGCCCTTCTCGCGCATACGCAGGACGAAACGGTTCGTGCACGCGCACGCATCAGCCTGATCTACGACCAGGTCAATGCCGGACATTTCGAGGACGCCTTCATCGTCATGGGCACGGTGCTCGAATCGCTTCCGAGAATCGACGACCGCGATACGCGCTTTCTCGCCTTCGACGCCGCGGCGTACGTTTACAGCCGCGGCGGCGAGTACGATCTGGCGCTCAGTTACGTGAATCAGGCGCTCGCCATGGATCCCGGCGGACGCTCGATGTGCGCGGTCCGGGAAACCCAGATCTGGATATTGCAGGAAGGCGGCAAGCTGCGTCCCGATGATGCGCTGATTCGGCAGGGGCTGGACACCTGCCGTCAGGTCGGCGCCACGGCCAATGCCAATTCCATACTGCTGCAATGGGCCAAGGCATTCCTCCACGACGACCGGTCCGCGGACGCGCTGAAACTGCTCGAGAAAAACAAGCCGGGAATCCTGGCGACCCAATCATCCGCATTGACCTCCGACTTTCGTTCCACGATGGCGCAAGCCTATCTGCGCACAGGCGACCTCGCCGACGCGCGAGAGGCCGCGCAAAGCGCGGTCGAACTGGCGAACCAGCAGGACGAGGCCAAGTCCGTGGCCGACGCCTATGACGTGCTCTACCGGGTCTTCAAGCAACAAGGCGACGCTGCCGCCGCACTGGCGTATCACGAAAAATATGCGGCGGCCGACAAGGCCTATCTGAACGACGTCAGCGCACGCGCGCTGGCCTACCAGATGGTGCACCAGCGCGTGCTCGACAAACAACGCCAGCTCGTGGCGGCAAACGTCAGGAATCAGCTGCTCCTCCTGCAGCAACAGGTCGAAGCGCAGACGGCGCGCACGCGCTTGCTCTACATCCTGCTCCTGCTCAGCGGCCTGCTCATCGTCGGCGGCTGGGCGTACCGCACCAAGCGCTCGCAGATGAAGTTCCAGAAGCTGGCGCGACGCGACGGCCTGACCGGCATCTTCAACCGCCAGCATTTCCTCGAGTCCGCGCAGGACGCATTGCGCGAGTGCGCTCACCACGCGCGCGAGGCCTGCCTGATGGTGATGGACCTGGATCACTTCAAGTCGGTCAACGACATGCACGGCCATGCCGCCGGCGACGATGCGCTCAAGCGGACGGTCGCGACCTGCCAGGTGCTGCTGCGCCCGGACGACGTGTTCGGGCGCCTTGGCGGAGAGGAATTCGCCATCCTGGTGCCCGACTGTCCTGCCGACGTCGCCCGCCGGCGCGCGGAAGCGATGCGCGAATCCGTCGTCGCCTCGCGGCGCGAGGGCGACGCCGCCGCCGACGTGTCGGTGACCGCGAGTTTCGGCGTGGCCAGCACGAAGGACTGCGGCTACAACCTCGCCACCCTGCTCGCCGCCGCCGACGACGCCATGTACGCGGCCAAGCGCGCCGGCCGCAACCGCGTGGAAGTACACGATGCCACCACAGCCGGCGCCGGGACCTGAGACCCGATTCCATCGATGGCGTTGCCGCACGGTCCGGATTTGCAGGTCGCGAACGTACCGCCGGACCACACGATCGACGCAACCATCGGCGAGCCGACATCCGCCGGATGCCGGTATGCTTGGCATCCGGCCCCTTCGTCGTTCCGCGCATGAAACCGCTGCGTCCGCAACTGCGCGGACTGATCTTCAAG
>JAJXWU010000155.1 GCA_021781425.1 Pseudomonadota bacterium | reverse complement strand
GGTACATCCAGCCGGCCGAGCCGGTATACCAGCTCCAGCCGCCGCGTCCTATATGCGGCTCGGAAGCATAAACGTCGCCGGTGATGACATAGGGTTCCGTCTGGAAAACGGCCGCTGCCTGCGACGAGCTCGAGTGACCGATCGGATCGATCATTTCAAGCAACTCGCAGGCACGGTCCGCATCGCCGAGCGCGGCGAATGCCATCGCTGCCCACACTGCTGCATGTGTGTACTGACCGCCATTTTCGCGCACGCCCGGCACATAGCCTTTGATATAGCCCGGGTCGAGATTTGATTTGTCGAACGGCGGTTCCAGCAGCTTGATTAGTGCATGGTCGCGATCCAGCAAGAGCCGGTCCAGCGAGTCCATCGCCGCGCGCGCTCGTGCCGGATCGCCGGCGCCCGACAATACCGCCCAGCTCTGCGCGATCGAATCGATGCGGCATTCGGAGTTTACCGATGAGCCGAGTGGCGTGCCGTCGTCGAAGAAGGCGCGGCGATACCAGTCGCCATCCCAGGCATGCTGTTCGATCCGACTGCGCAGATTTGCCGCTTCGCTTCGGCACATTGCAGCGAACGCGCTATCGCCACGCAGATCAGCCACCTGCGAGAATCGCTTCAGCACGTGATGAAGGAAGAATGCCAGCCAGACGCTCTCGCCTTTTCCCTCGGCGCCGACGTTGTTCATGCCGTCGTTCCAGTCGCCGGAACCCATCAACGGCAGACCGTGAGCACCGAATTTCAAGCCGTATCTGATCGCGCGAATGCAATGTTCGTAAAGATCGGCTACCTCGTTCGAAGGTGCCGGCAGATCGTAATAGGCTTCCTCGCCGATACCGAGCGGTCGGTCGTCGAGAAAGGCACAACGTTCGGCGAGCACGCCCGTGTCTGCGGTTGCAGACACATAGTGGCTCACGGCCAGCGGCAGCCACAGGAAATCGTCCGAGCAGCGCGTGCGCACACCGTGCCCGGCAGGCGGATGCCACCAGTGCTGAACATCACCTTCCTTGAACTGGTGCGTTGCACAGCGCAACAGATGCTCGCGCAGCAACTCCGGCGCGGCGTGGACCAACGCCATCGCATCCTGCAGTTGGTCGCGGAAGCCGAATGCGCCACCAGACTGGTAATAACCGCTGCGTCCCCACAACCGGCAGGCGATGGTCTGGTACAGCAGCCAGCCGTTGGTCAACAAATCCAGCCCCGGCCGCGGCGTGCGCACCTGCAGGACACCCAATGTGCGTTTCCAGTGTACGCGAACGGCATCGAGCGCCGCGCGCGCAGTGCCGGACGTACGCAGGCGTGAAATCAGCGCGCTGGATTTCTCGACACCCTGTTCGCTGCCAAGCCGGAAAATGACTTCGCGCGACTGCCCGGCCGCAAGCTCGACTGGAACCTGTATCGCCGCGCAGGGGTCCATCGCCGCGCCCACTTTCCCCGACAACCGCGCACTCGCCATGGCCATCGGCTTTTGCAGTGTGCCGTTGCGGCCGATGAATTCGCTGCGGTCGCCACTGATCGTGCGCAGCGTGTCATCGACGTCGAAGAAGGCAACGCGATCGGCAAACGCGAAGTTGAACGCGTTGCGTGCCAGCAGCGCGCCGCTATTCATATCGATCTCGGTCACGATGTGCATGGCGGACTTCGCACGCAGGTCGCCGAGCACCCATTCGACATAACCGGTTAACGACAGACGCCGTGTTCTACCGGAAAGATTGCGAAGTTTGACCACAGCGAACTTGACCGGCGCATCCAGCGCGACATAGGTCCACAGTTCCGTGCTTATGCCGTCTTCGATGTGCTCGAACACACTGTATCCGAATCCGTGACGGGTGACGTAGGGCGTCTGCCCGCAACTCGGCCACGGTGAAGGCGACCAGTAGTTGCCGCTTTCTTCATCGCGCAGATAATACGCTTCGCCGGACGGGTCGCCGACAGGATCGTTGTACCAAGGCGAAAGCCGGAACTCGTGCGCGTTCTCCGCCCAGGTATACGCGCCGCCGCTGTGCGAGACCACGCTGCCGAAATTCGGATTCGCCAGAACGTTGACCCAGGGGGCTGGCGTCGTCGAATTCCTTTTTGTCGTGATGACGTATTCGCGCCCGTCTGCACTGAATCCGCCGAGTCCGTTGTCGAAAATCAAATCGCGCTTCGGCAGTTCCACCGGCAGGATGGCGAGCGCGGGTTCATTGGCGCGTTTGATCGGCTTTGCGAGAAAGCTCGGGATCACAAGTTCAGGTGGGTCGCGTCGCTTGACTTGTTCGGCCAAGCTGCCGCGCGAATCGGAAATGATGACGCGCGCCACCGCCTGCAACAAGATGCGATCCTCGATGGCGATCTGCTCCGCTGGACGCACAAAAATCCCGCCGGGTTTGTCGATGAGACCGCCTTCAGTGCCGGCAGCGATGAGGCCGAGGATTTGCTCCTGAAACACCTGCCGATAACCACCGTGATCGTCGTTCCATATCACCAGGTCTACGGCGAGACCTTTCAGGCGCCAATAGGCATGCGCCTTGACGAGATGACGCACCAGTTCGATGTTGGCCTGATCCTTGAGCTGCAACAGCACGATCGGCAAGTCGCCAGAAATCGCGTGACCCCACAAACCGGATTGACCGCGACGATTACTCGCGATCAATTTCGGATCGGCGCGCAGCAAGACGTTTGCGTACAATAGGTGGCCGGCAAGGCGGCCGTAGACCTGAGCCTCGGCATCGCTGACATTGATCTGGCGCAGGATCACCTGACTGTGCGTCCATGCCAGATCGAAAACGCGGCCCCCCAGATGCAGGTCCTGGTATTTCTCCACGAGCGCCAGACAGGCTGTGCGGTTTTCGCCAATGCCGGTAACCAGCCCAAGCGTGACGGACTGCTCCGGCTCGAGCACGAAGCGATGCCGTATCGCGACAATCGGGTCGAGCACCGCGCCTTGCGTGTCCGAAAGCGCACCCGGCTCGCGCAGTCCAAGCGGATCGGCAACGCTGTTGCCGCGACCAATGAAGCGACGACGGTCGGTCTCAAACGACATGGCAATGCTATCGGCTCCGTGCAACGTCATTAGATGTAGCAGCCATGGCCATTGCTCTGCGGTAGAACGCGGCCGGCGCCTGCATAGGATCGCTGGCCGTGGCCGCAGGATCTCGGTTTCGACAAAGAGATTGCTGAACGCGCGTTGCATGTCGTCGGCCACGCCGCGTTCAATCACGATTTCGGCATAACTGGTAACTTCGATCGTCCTGGCAAGCAGCGAACGATTGGTTAGGCGCACGCGACGCACTTCGACGTCATCTTCCGGCGATACTGCGATATCTGTGTGTGTTTCGATCCCATTGTCGCGGCGCCGGTACTCCACATGCGATTCGGTAAAAATTGCCTCGAAGTAGCTGCCGGGCGCAAGCACGGGTTGCAACGTGTTCGACCAGACCTTGCCGCTGTCGACGTCGTGGATGTAGCAGAACGTACCCCAGTTGTCGCAGGTGCTGTCTTCCCGCCAGCGCGTCAGGCTAAGTTCCTTCCAACGGCTGTAGCCGCCGCCGGCAATTGTCAGCATCACTTGATAGCGGCCATTGGACAGAATCTGCACACCCGGCCGGGGCGTATCGGCCGTGGTGTATACGCGTACCGGCATTTCCTCGACCTCGCCGACGGCCCGGTTGTCAGCCAATTCGGCATTTTCCGAATAGGTGGCCGCGCGGCGCGGCACCCTTTCCTGCAGCAACTGCAATGTAGCGGCGAACAGCGGTTCCGACGCGAAGCGCCGGCGCATCGGCTGACCCAGCGTGGCATCGGCAAGCGCCAGCAGACTCATGCCCTGATGATGCGCCATGAACGAGCGCACGATCGAGAACGTCTCGCTGCGGCGCAGGCGCGCGGGTGTGTAGTCCAAGGCCTCGAAGAATCCGAACCGTCCGAGAAGGCCGAGCGCTTTCAGCGCGAATAGATTACGTATCGCCTCGTGTGGCGAAACCATCAATGCCAGTGCCGTAGCATGCGGCGTGACGACGAGCTCCGCAGCCAACCCGCGCCGCAAGCCCAGTCCGGGAACGCCAAACGAGCGATACTGGTAATTGCCGTCGGCATCGACTGCGTTGTAACACGATTCGGAAATTCCCCAGGGCACTCGGCATCGACGCGCGTAATCGATTTGCCACTTAACTGCGGCAGTGCAGGTCTGATCAAGTAGCGTACCCGCATAGCTCGGCATCACCAACAACGGCATCAGGTATTCGAACATCGAACCGCCCCATGACATCAGCACCGACTCTCTACCGCTATGCGTGAGCACACGCCCTAGCGCGAACCAGCTTTCCTGCGGTACTTGTCCGAGCGCGATCGCGACGAAATTTGCCAGCCGCGCTTCGGAGGCGAGAAGGTCGTAGTAGCTGGCATCGGGTCGATGGTCGGCGACGTTGTAGCCAACCGTAAACAGGCGGCGGTCCTTGTCGTACAAGAAGCTGAAATCCATTTGCGCGAGCTGGTATGCCTGCTGAGCACGGCGTTCGATCGCGGCAATGCAGGCGACGGCACGACGGCTTGTCTGCGCGAGGTGGAGCCTGAACGCGGCTATCCAGTCGCGATCCGCCGCCGTCGCTTGCTGGCGATCTTCCGCCACACGCAACAGATCGCTCGCGAATTCCGGCAAATCGCGCAAGGTCGGTATCAATGCATCCTGCAGAAAATCGTCGAGTGCGTCGGGAACCGGCAGGATTTCGACCCACGGCAACAGGTACTTCAATTCGTTCAAGGCGCCTAAGCATTGATCGCGCAGTGCGCATGCCCAAGTGCAAGCTTCGCTACCCGCGGCGGCGTTTGCGCGATCAACGATCACCGCAGCATGCTCATTCAGTTCGGCGAGCACATTGCAAGTCGCCAGCAACGTCATCGGACGCTGCTGTAATACCTGATCGAGTCTTCTCCGGAATGGCACGAGCGCATCGCGATCTGCGTTCTGCACCGTTTCGAACAGAATTTCGAGCGCGTCGCGCAAACCGTCGAACAGCTGCGCGCCGACTATGCGCTGGCCTGGTAACCCGCGCAGTCCCGCGTGAAGCGTGATCAGGTGCGCACACAGATTCCCGCTGTCGACTGTGGAGA
>JAJXWU010000046.1 GCA_021781425.1 Pseudomonadota bacterium | reverse complement strand
CGTTTCGGCGATCAGCGCCTCGTTGTCGAGCGCTTCATCCGGCGCGAAGCCCCAGAACTCGCGGCGCACGCGCCGGTGCATGTACTCGGCCAGCGCTTCGGCGAGTCGGTCGGCCAGCGCCTTGAGAATGATCGCCGAGTAGTCGTCGTTGTCTTTGTGGAAGCGTTCGAGATGTTCTTCGATGCCCAGACCTGCAGTGACGGCGAAACCGCCGACCCAGTCCCGCACGCCGCTGTCCTTCGACGCGATGAAATCCGACAGGCACAGATTGGGTCGTTCGGCAGGCTTGTCGGCCTGCTGACGAAGATGGTGGAGCATTACCGTCTCGTCGCCGTTGCGCAACTCGATGTCGTCGTTGATGCGCGAAGCTGGCCAGAATCCGATCACCGCCTTCGCGCGCAGCCACTTCTCGTCGACGATCTTCCGGAGAATTTTCTGCGCGTCGTCGAAAAGCTCCGCGGCTTGCGCGCCAACGGTCGCGTCACTGAGGATCGCGGGGTAATGGCCGTGCAGTTCCCACGCCTGGAAGAACGGCGTCCAATCGATGACGGGGACCAGTTCGGCCAGCGGAATATCGCCGAAGACCGTGATGCCGGGTTTGCGCGGTACCGGTGGCAAGTAGCCTTTCCAATCCGATTTCGATGCGTTCGCGCGGGCGGCTGCCAGCGTCACCAGGCGCTTGCCGGGGCCGCGATTGCGATGACGCTCGCGCACTTCGGCGTAGTCGGCGCGAACCTTGGCGAGAAAGCCGTCGACCAGTTCCTTGCTGACCAGCGATTGCGCCACGCCGACCGCGCGCGAGGCGTCCTTGACCCACACGCAGGCGGTTTCGTAGTTAGGTTCGATCTTGAGCGCGGTGTGCGCGCGCGAGGTCGTCGCGCCGCCGATCAGCAGGGGAATCGTGAAGTTCTGGCGTTTCATCTCCCTGGCGACGTGCGCCATTTCTTCCAGTGATGGCGTGATCAGGCCGGACACGCCGATCATGTCGGCGTGCTCCGCACGCGCGGCATCGAGGATTTTCTGCGCCGGCACCATGACGCCGAGGTCGACCACTTCGAAGTTGTTGCAGGCCAGCACCACGCCGACGATGTTCTTGCCGATGTCGTGCACGTCGCCCTTGACCGTAGCCATGACGATCTTGCCGTTGGACTTGCCGACGTCGCCGCTTTTCTTCTTCTCCTCTTCCATGAACGGCAGCAGGTAGGCGACCGCCTTTTTCATCACGCGCGCGGACTTGACCACCTGCGGCAGAAACATCTTGCCGGCTCCGAACAGGTCGCCGACCGCGTTCATGCCGTCCATCAGCGGGCCTTCGATCACATCGAGCGTGCGCGTCACCGTCTTGCGCACTTGCTCGGTGTCTTCGACCACGAATTGGTCGATACCGTGTACGAGTGCGTGTTCGAGGCGCTTGGCCACGGGCAGCTCGCGCCACGCCAGTGCACTGCCGTTGTCCTCTTGCTTCGCGCCCTTCCTGAAGCGCTCGGCGATCTGCATCAGGCGTTCGGTCGCGTCGCCGCAGCGATTGAGCACGACGTCTTCGACGCGTTCGCGCAGCTCCGGATCGAGATCGTCGTAGATCGGCATGGCGCCCGCGTTGACTATGCCGATGTCCATGCCGGCACGAATCGCATGAAATAGAAATACCGAGTGGATGGCCTCGCGCACGGCATTGTTGCCGCGGAACGAGAACGACACGTTGGAGACACCGCCGGAGACATGTGAATCCGGGAAGCGTTTCTTCAGTTCCTTCGCCGCCTCGATGAAATTGACCGCGTTGTCGGCATGCTCCTCGATGCCGGTAGCGATCGGGAACACGTTGGAATCGAAGATGATGTCCTCGGGCGGAAAGCCAAGTTCTTCGGTCAACAGTCGGTAGGAGCGTGCGCAGATTTCGAGACGCCGTTCGACGCTGTCGGCCTGACCCTTCTCGTCGAATGCCATCACCACCGTCGCCGCACCGTAACGCAGAATCTTGCCGGCTTGTTCCAGGAATGGGCCTTCGCCTTCCTTGAGCGAAATCGAGTTCACCACGCCCTTGCCCTGCAGACACTTGAGTCCGGCCTCGATCACGTTCCATTTGGACGAATCGACCATCACCGGGATGCGTGCGATGTCGGGCTCGGCGGCGATCAGGCTGAGAAACTTCACCATCGCCGCTTCGGCGTCGAGCAGGCCCTCGTCCATGTTCACGTCGAGAATCTGCGCGCCGTTGGCGACCTGCTGGCGCGCGACTTCCACGGCCTCGTCGTAGCGATCTTCCTTGATCAGTTTCTTGAACGCGGCCGAACCGGTGACGTTGGTGCGCTCGCCGACGTTGATGAAGTTCAACTCGGGCGTGATCACCAGCGGCTCGAGGCCGGACAGGCGGGTGTAGCGCCGGTTCATGCAGCGGACTCGACAAGATTCGGCAGCTTGCGCGGCGCGACGCCACGCACCGCCGCGGCAAGCGCAGCGATATGCGCCGGCGTGGTGCCGCAGCAGCCGCCGACGAGGTTGACCAGACCGGAGCGCGCAAATTCGGCGATGATTGTCGCCATGTGCTCGGGTGTCTCATCGTATTCGCCGAATGCGTTCGGCAGTCCGGCGTTCGGGTGCGTGCTGACATGGCATTCGGCCACGCGCGCCAGCGCATCGACATATGTACGCAGTTCGGTCGCGCCCAGTGCGCAATTTAGCCCGATCGACAACGGCCGCGCGTGGCGCAGCGAATAGTAAAACGCCTCGGTGGTTTGACCCGAGAGCGTGCGTCCGGACAGGTCGGTGATGGTGCCGGAAATCATCACCGGCACGCGCGCGCCGAGCGTATCGAATGCTTGCTCGATCGCGAACAATGCGGCTTTGGCATTGAGTGTGTCGAATACGGTTTCTACCATCAACGCGTCGGCGCCGCCTTCCATGAGGGCGTGCGCGGCTTGTGCATAGGCCGCCGCCAGTGTGTCGAAATCGACATTGCGGAAACCGGGATTGTTCACGTCCGGAGAAATCGATGCGGTGCGGCTGGTCGGTCCGAGCACGCCGATGACAAAGCGCGGCTTGCCGGGTGTCCTGGCCTCGGCGGCGTCGCAGCACACACGCGCCAGTCGTGCGCCTTCGCGGTTCAGTTCGGGCACGAGATGTTCCAGGTGATAGTCGGCCTGGCTGATCGTGGTTGAATTGAAGGTGTTGGTCTCCACCAGATCGGCGCCGGCGTCGAGGTAGGCGGTGTGCACGGCGCGAATGATCTCCGGCTGGGCGAGTGTGAGCAGATCGTTGTTGCCCTTGACGTCGTGGTCGCAGCTGGGTCCGTGACCCTGCGCGTGCGTGCCGGCGTGGCCGCGCGCGAAACGCTCGCCACGGTAGCCGTCTTCGTCGAGCTTGTAGCCTTGCAACATCGTTCCCATCGCGCCGTCGATGACGAGGATGCGCTCGGTGAGCGCGGCTTCGAGCGCGGCGACACGCGCGGGATTTGTCCAGGGCAGGGTGGTCATGCGGGTTTTCTCGCGACCAGATGCAGCACTTCGAAATGCGGGGGGCGGCGTTCGCGCGTGATCGTTGCGCAGGCGACGATCTTCAGTCCGGCCGCTTGCGCAAAGCGACGCAGGTCGTCCGCGCGGAAGCCGAGATTGCGGTGATCGAACGGCGCCACGGCAGCGCGGTGCGCGTGGCGACCGAGCGTGACGGCACACAGGCGTCCACCCGGCGTGAGCACGCGCGCGGCTTCGGCGATGGCGCGGGCCGGATCCTCGCTGTAGGTGAGCGCATGCATGAGCAAGACCAGATCGAAGCGGCGCGTGCCGAGATCGAGTGCGTGCATGTCGCCTTGGCGCACCTGCACGTTGCGGAACGATTTCAGACGCGTGCGCGCAGCAGCCACCACATGCTCGCTGGCGTCGACGCAGACGATGGATCGGGCGTGTGGCGCCAGCAGTTCCGCGAGCACGCCGTCGCCGGAGGCGATGTCGAGCACGTCGCCGATCTCGATCAGACTGGTCAGAGCGCGTGCCAACACTTCCCAGGTGCGGCCCGGCGAGTAGTGCCGCTCCATGTCGCCGGCGACCGAATCGGCCCAACCCGCGGCGCGCGCGCGCTGGGCGAGAATCGTCGGCAGGCGCTGAAGGTCGTCCGCAACGAGGGCGTCGTCGACGTGCTCGCGCAAGGCATCGAGCAACGCGGCGGATTTCGCGTCCGGATCGGGATTGCGGCGATAATAGGCCGACACGCCGGCGCGACGGTCGCGCACCAGGTCCGCCTCCTTGAGCCGGGCCAGATGCGTAGAGACGCGCGGTTGCGCCAGGCGCAGCACGGTGGACAGCTCGGCCACGGTGAGTTCCTCGCGTTCCAACAGGGCGAGCAAACGCACCCGGGTCGGGTCGGAGAGCAGGCGCAACAGGGCGGATGTAGTGGCCAGATTCAATGATTATCCTTTCATCTTGATTGAAAGATGGATAAGCAGACTACGCTGGCGGCACGCTAGCGTCAATGCTTGGATTGAACCGGCAGGTTCGGCTATGGTCGAACGCGCGATGCCGGAATTGTGATGCGGAGACAAAGGCGTGCGGTTGATCCTGATCCTGTGGCTCCTGCTGATCGGAATGACGGACACATGCGCGGATGTGGCGTATTCGGCGCTGGCAAAGCACTGGACGCCGGACGCGCTGCACGTTCCCTATCGCTCCATCGAAACGCCGGGTCGCATCAATGGCGAGAAGCTGCCGTTGATTGTGTTCCTGCACGGCGATTGGCAGGACGGCACCAACAACGAATCGCAACTGGCCGGCTACGGCAACGGTTCGATGCTGTGGCTGGATCAGGCCATCCACGGCAATATTCCGCTGGTCTACGTCGCGCCGCAGACCACGGGCGCTTACTGGCCGCCGCGACGTGTCGCCGCGGTGGTGCGTGATGCGCTGAAGCGCTTTCCCATCGATCCGCAGCGCATTTACCTCACCGGCGTTTCCGATGGCGGCACCGGCGTCTGGGACGCGTTCAAGACCTGGCCGGAATGTTTTGCCGCCGGTGTGCCGATGTCCGGCATGACGGAGATTGCGGGACTCGCTTCGATTCGCGACGTGCCGGAATGGGCGTTTCACGGCGCCAAGGACAACGATACCGATGTGGAAACCGGTTA
>JAJXWU010000054.1 GCA_021781425.1 Pseudomonadota bacterium | reverse complement strand
CGTGTTCGCGCCACGTTTTTCCACGCGCACGAAAACGTGTTCGCCCGCGCCATCGGGCGCGAAACCCAAATCCTCGTCAACCAAGAAATCTTCAGGACTCGCGCGCAAAACTCCGCGCAAGGGTGGACCACCGAAAGCGTATGGCAACTCCACGTCAGGCGACGATCAGCAGCGCGATCGCGAAGGCCGCGATGCCTTCGCCGCGGCCGGTGAAACCGAGTTTCTCGCTAGTCGTGGCCTTCACGCTGATTTTCCCGGTGTCGCAGCCGAGATCGGCGGCGAGATTGGCTCGCATCGCGGCGGTGTGCGGCGCGATCTTCGGTACCTCGCAGACGATGCTGATGTCGGCATTGCCGAGCGTGAATCCCTGTTCGCGCATCAGCGCCGCGCAATGACGCAGAAACACCCGGCTGTCGGCATCGCGCCAGCGATCGTCGCTCGGCGGAAAATGCCGGCCGATATCGCCCAGCGCCAGCGCGCCAAGGATCGCGTCGCACAGCGCGTGGAGCGCAACGTCACCATCCGAATGCGCGACGAGGCCATGCGAATGCGCAATACGCACGCCGCCGATCATGACGTGATCGCCGGGACCGAATGCGTGTATGTCTACGCCCTGTCCGATCCGCATCAATCCATCCTCGCGAGCAGGAATTCCGCCAGCGCGAAATCGGCTGACGTCGTGACCTTGATAGTGTCCTCACTGCCCTCCACGAGCAAGGGCTTGTGTCCCATGTGCTCCATCGCCATCGCTTCGTCGGTCACGGCGATGCCGGCCGCGCGTGCGGATTCGAGCGCGGCGATGAGTTCGCCGCAGCGGAACAATTGCGGCGTCAATGCGCGCCAGCGCGCCTCGCGTGGTTCGGTGGCCGCGACGCGACCCTGCGTATCCGCGCGCTTGAGCGTATCGCGCACGGGCGCGGCGAGCAGCGCGCCGCCGGCGCGGATGCCCTGCTCGATCAGGCGCGAAATGTCCGCTGCATGGATACAAGGTCGCGCTGCATCGTGCACGAGTGTAAATTGGGAATCCTCCACTTTGCCACGCAACGCCCGCAAACCCGCGAGCACGGAATCGGCGCGCTCGGCGCCGCCTGTTGCGGTCAATATCGGCTTGCCGGCGATCTCGTGCAGCCCCGGCCAAAGCGCATCTTCCGCCGCCAGCACGACCATCAAACCGGCGATACACGGATGTGCGGCCAGGCGTCCCAACGTATGCAGCAGCAAGGGTTTGCCTGCAATCGGCAGATACTGCTTCGGCACGGCGCTGCCGACGCGCGCCCCGCGTCCGGCAGCCGGCACGACACACCAAAGACCGGCGTCAGTGGTTGCCATTGCCTGACTTCGGATTCGCAGGAACCGGCTCTACCACCTGGTAAAACACCTCGCCGGGCTTGATCAGGCCCAGTTCGGAGCGCGCGCGTTCCTCGATCGCGCCCTTGCCGGTTTTCAGGTCCTGTACCTCGGCCGACAAAGCCTCGTTGCGCTGTTTGAGCTTGACGTTCTCGGCCTTCTGTTCGCTCAGGCGCTGTTGCAACCGCCACACGTCGCGCATGCCGCCCTCGCCGGTCCAGAACTTTATCTGCAACGCGATCAGCAGGATCAGCAGGATGAGCGCGATATATCGCAGCACGCGCGTTCGCTCAAGCCATCAGTCCCGGCACGTTGGGAAACGCGGCGCGGCCGGCATACTTCGCCGCGGCGCCAAGCGCTTCCTCGATGCGCAGCAACTGGTTGTACTTGGCCACACGATCCGACCGGCACAGCGAACCGGTCTTGATCTGCGTCGCCGTGGTCGCCACCGCGATGTCGGCGATGGTCGTGTCCTCGGTTTCGCCGGAGCGATGCGAGATCACCGCCGCGTAGTTGGCCTTGTCCGCGATCGCGATGGCCTCCAGCGTTTCGCTGAGCGTACCGATCTGGTTGACCTTTATCAGGATCGCGTTGGCAATGCCGTCGGCGATACCGGCGCGGAAGATCGCCGGATTGGTGACAAAGTTGTCGTCGCCGACGAGCTGGATTTTCTTGCCGAGTTTCGCGGTCAGCGCCTTCCAGCCGTCGCGATCCTGCTCGGCGACGCCATCCTCGATGCTGATGATCGGATACTTCGCGCACCAGCGCGCATAGAACTCGATCAGCTCCGCCGAAGACAACTTCTTGCCCTCGCCGGCCAGATCATAAACACCGCCATCGAAGAACTCGGAACTGGCCGCGTCGAGTCCCAGGTACACATCCTTGCCGGCGGTGTAACCCGCGCGGGTGACGGCTTCGAGTATCGTCTCGATCGCCTGTTCGTTGGATTTGAGATCCGGCGCGAAGCCACCCTCGTCGCCGACTGCGGTGTTGAGTCCTTTCGACTTCAAAACGCTTTTCAGCGCATGAAAGATTTCCGCGCCGGCGCGCAGCGCCTCGGCAAAACTCGGCATCCCCACCGGAAGTATCATGAATTCTTGAATGTCGACGTTGTTGTCGGCATGCGCGCCGCCGTTGACGATGTTCATCATCGGCACGGGCAGATGCAGCGGTGCACCGGCGGACAGCGACGCATTGATGTACTTCCATAGCGGCATTTTCTTCGACGCTGCGACGGCGTGTGCGGCAGCCAGCGACACGCCGAGAATGGCGTTTGCGCCGAGCTTGCCCTTGTTCGGCGTGCCATCGAGCGCGATGAGTTTGGCGTCGAGACCTTTCTGATCCGCCGCATCGAAACCCTTCAGCGCCTGCGCGATCGCGCCGTTAACGTTCGCGACTGCGTTTTTCACGCCCTTGCCGCCATAGCGCGTCTTGTCGCCGTCACGCAGTTCCACCGCTTCGCGTGAACCGGTCGAGGCACCGGATGGCACCGCGGCGCGGCCAAACGAGCCATCGGCGAACACGACTTCGGCTTCGAGCGTGGGATTGCCGCGGGAATCGAGGATTTCGCGGGCGTGGATTCTGGTAATCGATCGGCTCATCGCTGAACTCAAATGGGTTTGGATTTCGCGACGCGATCCAGCGCGACCAGCGTTTCGAGCAAGGCCGCCATCTTCCCCAGCGGCCACGCATTCGGGCCGTCGGACAACGCCTTGTCCGGATCGGGATGCGTTTCCATGAACACGCCAGCCACGCCGACCGCCACCGCCGCACGCGCGAGCACAGGCACGAACTCGCGCTGGCCGCCGGATTTACCGTCCGCGCCGCCGGGCAGTTGCACCGAATGCGTGGCGTCGAACACCACCGGGCAGTCGGTGTCGCGCATCACGGCGAGGCTGCGCATATCGGATATCAGATTGTTGTAGCCGAAACTCGCGCCACGCTCGCAGACCATGATCTGCTCGTTGCCGGTCGCTCTCGCCTTCGCGGAAACGTGCTTCATTTCCCACGGTGAGAGGAACTGACCTTTTTTGATGTTTACTGGCCGGCCCGCTCGCGCAACATTTTGGATGAAATCGGTTTGCCGGCACAGGAAGGCCGGTGTCTGCAACACGTCGACGACGCTCGCCACCTCGGCGAGCGGCGTGTATTCGTGCACGTCGGTGAGCACCGGCACGCCGATCTGGCGTTTGACCTGGGCGAGGATGCGCAGGCCTTCTTCCATGCCCGGTCCGCGAAAACTCGTCGCCGAGGTGCGATTGGCCTTGTCGAAGCTGGATTTGAAAATGAAGGGAATGCCGAGCTTCGTAGTGATTTCCCTGAGCTTTCCCGCGGTGTCGAGCTGCAATTGCTCGGATTCGATCACGCAGGGTCCGGCGATCAGGAACAGCGGTTTATCGAGGCCAACATCGAAATTGCACAGCCTCATGCCGAAGCCACCTGCGCCAGACGCGGCGCGGTGCGCACACTCTTGTACTCGCGCGCAGAACGCACGAAGCCCATGAACAAGGGATGGCCGTCGCGCGGCGTGGAGGTGAATTCCGGATGGAACTGGCAGGCGACGAACCAGGGATGCTTGTGTTCCGGCAACTCGACAATCTCGACCAACAAGTCGTCCATCGACTTGCCAGCGATGACGAGTCCCAAGTCTTCGAACTGCTGGCGGTAGCGGTTATTGAACTCGTAGCGGTGACGATGGCGTTCGCGGATCACGTCCTGCCCGTAGAGGTGACGTGAAATCGTGCCGGCTTTCAGGCGACATTCCTGCGCACCCAGGCGCATGGTGCCGCCGAGGTCGGACGTCTCGTCGCGCTTTTCCACTTCGCCTGTGCCGGTCGTCCACTCGGTGATCAGCGCAATCACGGGATCGGCGCAATGCTTGTCGTTCTCGGTCGAACCCGCCCCGGGCAGACCGGCGATGCTGCGCGCGAAATCCACCACCGCTGCATGCATGCCGTAGCAGATGCCGAAATACGGAATGCGGTTTTCGCGCGCGAATTTCGCGGCCGCGATCTTGCCCTCGAAACCGCGCTTGCCGAACCCGCCCGGAACGAGGATGCCGTCGACATCGGCCAGCGCCTCGGCGCCGCGCGTTTCGATGTCCTCGGATTCCAGCCAGCACAGGTTCACATGCGTGGATTGCTTCAAGCCGCCATGACGCAGCGCTTCACCCAGCGATTTGTAAGCGTCCTTGTGTTCGACGTATTTGCCGATGATGGCGATGCTGACTTCGTCCTTGGGGTGCTCGACCGCCTCGACCGCGCGTTCCCATTCGGCCATGTTCGCGGGTTTGGCGTCGAGCTTGAGCTGCGCGACGACGATGTCGTCCAGACCCTGCTCGCGCAGCCACAGCGGCAGCTTGTAGATGGTGTCGACGTCGACCGCGCTGATTACGGCCTTCTCGGGCACGTTGGTGAACAGCGCGATCTTGCGTCGGTCCGACTGCGGCAGCGGCTGTTCGCAGCGGCACAGCAGCACATCGGCCTGGATACCGAGCGCGCGCAGTTCTTTCACCGAATGCTGGGTCGGCTTGGTCTTGATCTCGCCGGCGGCCTTGATGTAGGGCACCAGGGTCAGGTGCATGAACAGGGTCTTGTCGGCGCCATGTTCGATGCGGATCTGGCGGATGGCTTCGAGAAACGGCTGCGATTCGATGTCGCCGACCGTGCCGCCGATCTCGACCAGCGCGACGTCGTAGCCGCGCGTGGCATCGTCGATGCAGCGCTTGATCTCGTCGGTGATATGCGGAATCACCTGCACCGTGGCTCCCAGATAATCGCCGCGGCGCTCCTT
>JAJXWU010000226.1 GCA_021781425.1 Pseudomonadota bacterium | reverse complement strand
CGCGACCTTGTTCGATCACGCGCGGTGCCGAGTCCGGTCTGAAGCGGATCGTCACGAATCCGATTTGCGCCGTATCCAACAAATCTACGTCCGCGCCGGAATATCGCCTAACGACATCTGGATTAGGATGATGGAAACGATTCAGATACCCCGCCGAGATCAGACCCAATGCCGGATGCAGCGCGGCGATGAATTCCGCGCTCGAAGAGGTCTTGCTGCCGTGATGCGGCACCTGCAACACGAGTTGCGGCACGACTGGCGCAAGCGCTGCGGCGACTTCCGCCTCGACGGCCCGGGTGATGTCGCCGTCGAGCACCAGTTCGCCCCTGCCGCTGCGCACCTCGAGCACACAGCAACGGTCGTTGCCGATCGATGACAGCGGTTCGCTCGGATGCACGATGCGGAACGCGACGCCGTTCCAGTTCCAGGATTCGCCGGCCAAGCATTGTGTCGCAGGAATCTTCAACCGCTCCGGTTCGCCGGATTCCACCGCGATGCCGGGCCACGCCACAACTATCGCTGCCGCACCGCCGGCGTGATCGTTGTCGCCATGACTGACGATCAACCGGTCGATGCGTTCGATACCGAGGGCATGCAGTGCCGGCGCGACCGTGGCTTCGCCGAAATCGAATCCGGACGGGAACTTCGCGCCGGCGTCGTAAACCAGCGCATGATCGCGGGTGCGCACGACGAAGGATAATCCCTGTCCGACGTCGAGCATGTAGGCCATGAATTCGCCGTCGGCCAATGAAGCGCGCGCGGGCCACAGCAACGGCAGGAACAGGAATGCACCCAGCACCCGCGCCGGAATCCCGCGTGGCATCAGCAGCCACAATGCGCCGAGCATGGCGAGCGCCAGCGCCCATGCGGAGGGTTCCGGGAAATACCACAGCGAGCCCGGCCATGCCGCCATTTTTTCCAACAGCCACCACAGTCCTTGCATCGCCCAGCCGGAAAATTGCAGCAGCGGCGTGCCGAGCGCGGGGAAAACGAGCACGAGCAGCGACGCCACCACGGTCAACGGCAACACCAGGAAGCAGATCCACGGCACGGCGACGAGATTCGCCAGCGGTCCGACCAGAGAACTCTGACCGAAAAACCAGATTCCCAGCGGCAATAGTCCAATACTTGCCACGCCTTGCGCGGTGACGAGTTCGCGCAGCCAGCGACGGCGTTCGTTTGTGCCGCCCAGGCAGAACATGAGCCATGCCACCCCGACGAAGGACAGCCAGAATCCGGCGCTGAGCACGCAGGCGGGATTCCACGCCAGCAGCGCGACAACGGCGAGCGCCAGACCATGCACCGGCGCGCGTGCGCGGCGCGCGAGGCTGGCGACGAGCAGGGCCGCGATCATCACCAGTGCACGGCGCGTGGGCAGGCCGAATCCGGCGATCAGCGCATAGGCGACGGCGAAGGCGAGGCTCGCCACCGCTTCGATCAGCGGCGCGGGCCAACGCAGGGTCAGGCGCGGCGCGAGTTTCCAGAGCACACGCACAAGCAGCACGCCGAAACTCGCGAACAGCGCGATATGCAATCCGGAAATTGCGATCAAATGCGGAATGCCGGTGGCGCGCGCGACCGCCCATTCGCCCTCGTTCATCGCGTGCTGGTCGCCGAACGCGAGCGCGCGCAGCAAATGTGCGCTGGACGTGTCGCCGAGCGTGGCGTCGATGGCGTTGCCGATGCGTGCGCGCAGGCGGTCGACGCAGAACAGCGCGGCACCGGCTTCATGATTTTCCGCCGATTCGCGTACATACCCGGTGGCGACGATGCCGGCTTCCAGCGCGTAGCGTTCGAAATCGAAACCACCGGGATTGACGCCGCCGCGCGGACGCTTCAGACGCACCTGCAGACGCCAATCCGAACACGGCGCGATGTCGGGCGCGGCATCGGATCCGGTGTCGTACCAAGCCAGGCGCAGCCGGCCGGCAAACGCGATGGGCTTGCCACTGTGCGTCGCCGAATCCGCATCCAACTCGAAGCGCGTGGCGTCGTCTTGCGCGCGCGGCAAGCCGTGCACACGGCCGCTGACGACGATGTCCGCGCCTTCCAGTACATGCGGCAGGCGTTGCGAAAGCGCCAGATCCGCGCGCCACATCGTCCAACCTGCTGCGAGCAGGAAGAATCCGAGCCAGCGCAGACGAGGAACTCCGGCGATCAGGGCAATGCCGGCGAGTGCGACCAGCGCGTCGATCCACTGCGCGGGCAATGCCGGTAGCGTTTGCACGGCGAGCGCGCCGGCGAGCAGGGCCAGCGCCGTGGCCGGGCGAAACAGTTCCGCGAGTGGAAATCGGATGCGCAACGCTGCCCCCCTACGTTCGTGCGAGCGCTTTGCCCCCTCTCCCGCTGGCGGAAGAGGGTTGGAGTGAGGGTGGTACACCACTCTGTGCGTACTCACTGTGCCACCCTCACCCGCGCCTGCGGCGCGACCTCTCCCGCCAGCGGGAGAGGTGAAAACGATTACCGCAATTCGCCCTCGTGCAATTCCAGCACACTGTCCATGCGGCGCGCCAGCGCATTGTCGTGTGTGACGAGCACGAGGCTGGTGCCTATCTCGCGGTTGAGTTCGAGCATCAGCGCATAAACCTGGGCTGCGTTCTTCTCGTCGAGATTGCCGGTCGGCTCGTCGGCGAGCACGCAGGCCGGGCGCGTGACCAGGGCGCGCGCGACCGCGCAGCGCTGACGCTCGCCGCCGGACAGTTCGCCCGGCTTGTGCGCCAGACGCCTGCCGAGACCGACGCGATCGAGCAGCGCCGCGGCCGTGCGGCCGGCCTCGGCAATCGCGACGCCGCGGATCAACAGCGGCATGCACACGTTTTCCAGCGCGGTGAATTCCGGCAGCAGATGATGGAACTGATAGATGAAGCCGAGCGATCGATTGCGCAACTCGCCACGCTCGCGATCCGACAGCATCGACATCGTGCGCCCATCCACCTCGACCTCGCCACGGCTGGGCGTATCCAACCCGCCGAGGATGTGCAAAAGCGTGCTCTTGCCCGAACCGGATGCGCCGACGATAGCCAAGGTCTTGCCGCGTTCGAGCGCAAAGCTCGCGCCACGCAGCACTTCGGTGCGCAGGTCACCTTCGCTGTAGGTCTTGGCGATGTCGTGCGCGCGCAGGACGATCGATTCATCCATCACTCGTACCTCAACGCCGCAGCCGGTTGCGTACGTGCCGCGCGCCACGCCGGATAAATGGTGGCGAACAGGCAGAACACGAACGCCACGCCGGCGATCCAGCCGACGTCGCTCCAGTGCATGTCCGAAGGCACTTCGCTGATGTAGTAGATGTCCGGCGACAGGAATTCGACGTGGAACACATGCTCGATCCATTTCACCAGCGCGGGCAGATTCGTCGCCAGCAGTACGCCGCCGAGCACGCCGAGCGCAATGCCGATGCTGCCGACGATCACGCCCTGTACCATGAACACGCCCATCACACTGCGCGGCGAGGTACCGAGCGTGCGCAGGATCGCGATATCGGCTTGCTTGTCCTGCACCAGCATCACCAGCGTGGAGACGAGATTGAACGCGGCCACGGCGACGATCAGCGACAGGATGATGAACATCACCTTCTTTTCCATCGACACAGCGCTGAAGAAGTTGGCGTGGCCTTCGCGCCAGTCCTGCACGCGGTAGAACTGGCCGAGTCGCCGCGCCAGCGCGTCGCCGATTTCCCAGGCGCGGAACTTGTCGTCGAGCTTCAGACGTATGCCGGTCGGACCGTCGAGCTGGAACAGATGCTCGGCGTCGGTCAAGTTCATCACCGCCATGCCGTCGTCGTATTCCTGGAAGCCGACCGAGAAGATGCCGACCACGGTGCAGCGCTTGAAGCGCGGCAGCGCGCCGATCGGCGTGACGTTCGCGTCCGGCGTGTACACGGTGACCTTGTCGCCGACCGTGACGCCGAGCTGCATCGCCAGTTCGTCGCCGAGCACGATGCCGAAGCTGCCGGGCGTCAGCGCCGCGAGCTTGCCCTTGGTCATCTTGCGGCCGATGTCCGAAACCCTTCCCTCCTGATCCGGCAGCACGCCGCGGATCACGCCGCCGGTCGCGCGCCGGCCCTGCAGCAGCGCGACCTTTTCCACGTACGGCGCGGCGCCGCGCACGTGCGGATTCGCGTAGGCCTGCTTCACTGCGCCCTGCCAGTCGCGCACGCTTTCGCCGACGCCCGAGATCGTGACGTCCGCGACCATGCCGAGAATGCGGTCGGTGAGCTTCTGCTCGAAGCCGTTCATCACCGAAATCACCGTGATCAGCGCGGTCACGCCGACGGCAATGCCGAGCATCGACACCAGCGAGATGAACGAGATGAAGTGATTGCGGCGCTTGGCGCGCGTGTAGCGCAGGCCGATGAACAATTCGAGCGGACGAAACATCGTGAAAGGACTGCGCGGGCCGATTCGGCAAAGTCCGCGCAGAGTGCACGAGCGCAGCGGATCAGGCAAGCGCTGCACAGTCAGCTTGCTGAACACTTTCTAAACTCATGCGTATTGCAATGCGAATGTTCAGGCCGCATCTGGAGTCGGGTATGTAGCTTGCGATTGGGTTGCAGCGCGCAACCGTCGCAACGTTTCCCACCCCCAAGGAGTATTGCAATGAAAATTTCCCTGATCGCGCTCGCCCTGACCGCTGCCGGTCTCACCGCCCTGCCCGCCGTCAGCCATGCCGCGAACGGCGACAACGGCGGTTTCTTCGTCAACGGCGGCATCGGCCAGTCGAATCTGGACAACGGCGCCTACAACGACAATGACACCGGCTACAACGGCAACATCGGCTACCGCTGGGCGATCAATCCGAACGTCGCGCTCGGCGTCGAGGGTGGTTATACGGATCTGGGCTCGTTCGGGCCGAAGGGCGCTTACGCCGGTTTCCCGAATGCCAAGTTCAGCGGCTGGACCGCGGGCGTGAACGCGCATTTCAACATCACCCCGCAGTGGTATATCAGCGGCCGCACCGGATTGTTCCGCGCCGACGTCAAGGGCGCGATCGCCGGCGCCACACCAATCGTGTCCGTGAACGACACCAGCACCAAGTACTATGCCGGCGCCGGCTTCGGCTACGATTTCAGCAACAATGTCAGCGTCGGTCTGAATTACGACTACTACAAGGTCAACAAGAACGGGTTCAGCGCGAATCCCGATCTGGTTTCGAT
>JAJXWU010000175.1 GCA_021781425.1 Pseudomonadota bacterium | reverse complement strand
ATCTGAGTTCAAGTTCGCGTGCCGCTTCGCTTTCGAACACGCTGTCGTTGCCGCTGCCGGTGCAAGGCACGCCGCGCCGGCGCAACGACTCGCGCAACGCGCCGATCTGCGCGTTCTTCGGCAGCAGGACGGCGATATCGCCGGGTTGCACGCGCTCAGTGCCGATGCAAGCGGTCGCGTCGTTCGCCAACTCGACGATGCGCGCGGCACAGTCCTCGAGCGCCAATGCTTCCAGCGCAGCCTTGTTGCCTGACGCGGTTTGTGCAAAACGATGAATCACGAAAGGGCTGCGCACCGGCGCGCCCCGTCGCATGAACGTCTTTTCATCGCCCTTGCCGCCGGGCTGCACCGGCACGTAACGCACCGGTGCCTCGTCGAATACGTCGTCGGCGGCGCTGTAGATCGCGTTGCACGCGCTGATCAGCGGCGTGCCGGAGCGGAAGTTTTTGATGAGATCGAAGCGCTGCGCGATAGCGGCGCGCGCGCGCAGGTACGCCGCGATGTCGCCACCACGGAATCCGTAAATCGCCTGCTTGGGATCGCCGATCAAAGCAAGGAATCCGCGCTGCGTATTCTGCGCATCGCGATAGATGCGGTCGAAAATCTCGAACTGACGCGTATCGGTGTCCTGGAATTCGTCGATCAGCGCGGCGGGAAATGCCTCGTACAAGCAATCGGCCAGATGCGCGCCGTCGCGCATCCGCGCATGCGCCGTCTCGATCAGCATCGAAAATGTCTGTCCCTGACGTTGCGCCGCGCGCTGTGGCAGCCGTTCGCGGCAATACGCGCAGGCGGCTTCCAGCACCTTGCCGCGCACGAAGACCTTGCGGTACGCAAGAAGTCCGCGCAGGAGTTGCAGAGACCGGATCAGCGGGTGACCGCGCAGCCGCAGCTCCGCAGAATCCGGTTGCTGTTTGTCGAGCTCGTCATCATCGAACTTGTTGTCGAGATTGCGATGCAATTCCGCGGCGGGATCTTGCGGCAACTCCAACGCCGCAACAATCTTGCGCATCCTGGTCAGCACAGCGCTGTCCTTGCGCTGGTACAGCGATGTTGCGCAAAACCTGCGCAGTTCGGCAACCGATTCTGCGGTTCGCAGGGACTCGATCACGCGCTTCATGGTATCCAGTCCATCCGCACGCAAGACAGTCGCGTCATGCCGTAGCAATGCGCCCAGATCGCGCAACAACCTCTCCGGACCGTCGCCCAGCACGACAGCGGCCTCGTCCGCATCGACTTCAGCGCCGGCGAGATAGCGCAGGCGCCAGAAATCCTCCACGCATTCGCGCAGCAAGGCGTTCTCGTCCAGACGCTTGGCCGCGGCGAAATTCGCGCCGGCTTGCAGCGGAAAGTCGTTCTGGATGCGCTGGCACAGCGCGTGGATGGTGGCGATCGGCGCGCGGTCGAAATCCATGCGCGCGAGGCGAATGCGGCGCAGCGCGTCCTTGGCCTGCGGCGCATCCGCATATGTGGCGGCGAGCCACTGCGCCACCGGATCGTCGGGCAGCTTCGCCGCCGCAGTCACGTCTCGCAACCAGCGCTCGGCATCGGCGAGGCGCGCGCGCAGGCGTTCGCGCAATTCCTGCGCCGCCGCATCGGTGAAGGTGACGACGAGGATCTGCGCGACCTTGAAATCCCGCTCGAGCAGCAAGCGCAGGAAGATCGTGCCGATGGTCCAGGTCTTGCCCGTACCGGCGCTGGCTTCGATCAGCACGCGGCCGTCGCCGAGCGACAGGGTTTGCCAATCGAGCGGCTTGAGCGCACTCATTCGCGCGCACCGCTCGCGGTGGTCGACGGATCCAGAATCGCGAGAACGCGCGCGACGGCCGCGGCAAACTCGCGCCCGGCAGGCGTGTTCGCATCGAGAAAATCCATGCCGCGCGCAAGCAGCGCCGCGTATCCCGGCGCGTAATCACGTTCGCCTGTATTTCCGTCGTCGCCTGCCCAAGCCCTGGCTGCCGCGTCAAGACGCTTGGCCGCATCTGCGCTCGCCCAGGCCCATGCCGTGCGTGGCGGAAACAGGACCGGACGCGCGCGCGATTCAAGCGCCATGCGCAACAACTCCTGCAAACCGGAACGCAGTTGCGCATCGCTTTGCGCCAGAATTGCAGCCAGCAATTTGGGTGCGCGCGTCGTGGCGGAGTCCTTGTCCACCTCCACCCAATGCGCACCGTCGACGGCTACGCCGCCCCGTTGCAGGCACGCCCAGTCCAGATAGAACGGCAGCAACTGGGCGAATTCGGCCGGCTTGCCGATGCGTGCGCCGAACAGGCGCAGCTTGCCGTCGCTGCAACGAAACGTATCCTGCACGGTGCCGGACACCCGTATGCCGTCGCAATCCAGTTCCACGAACTGGGCCTCGCGCCGCGCCGCATCGCCCAAGAATTTGCGCGCCGCGTCGAGTGCCGGTTGCGCAAGCTCCCTGGCGCGTGAATAGGCGCTCGCGCCAATTGTGCCGCTGGCAATGTGTCCCGAAAACGCAAGCCAATCCGGTGCGTGCGGCGACAATACACGCTGCCCCGCGGCCAACGCATCGAACAACAAGCGCGATTCGATGCGCTCGCGGCGGTCGGGCTTCGACTGCAGCGGCTCGCGGTCGAGCGATTCGTCGTCGTCGAGCGCGGAAAGACTCACACCCGCGTCGTCGCGCAACTGCGCCATGGCCGGATCGCGCCAGAAGCGCTTGAGCCATTGCAGACTCGCCGTGCCCGCAGCGGGCGCGGCATTGCGCGCCTGCGTCCAATCGACGAACGGCGGAGCGGCGTCCAGCACGGATTTGCGTTCGGCGTATGCGCCGGCGAACGAAAACAGCGCCGGATCGTCGCCGTCATAATATTTCGCCGCATCCGGCTGCAATGCATGCTCGATGCGCCAGGGCCGCGCAACCGTGTCCACGTCGCCCGAAATCCCATGCTGCTCATCGAGAAATTGCAGCAGCTCCGCCAGTGGGGCGGCGGGGTTGCGCGCCTTGCCGTTTTCCACGTCGCGGCCGAGGAAACTGATGTGCAGGCGCTCGCGCGCCGCCATCAGTGCTTCGAGAAAAAGCTGGCGGTCCTCGCGCCGCGTGTCGCGATCGCCGTGACGCGGATGTTCCAGCATGCGGTTCAGGCCCTCGTCGCCGCCGGGGCGGGGAAACTCGCCTTCGTTCATGCCGACCAGGCACACCACACGGAACGGGATCGAGCGCTGCGGCACCAGGCCGCAGAAGGTGACGCCGCCGAGCAGGAACGGCTGGTGCTCGGGCACCGCCGAGAGCGCGCCGCGCAAGGTTTCACGCATCACGCTCCACGGCAGGAGTTGCTTGCCGCCGGCCTCGCCTTGCGCGCGCAAATCGACCAGGACGCGTCGCAGCGCATCCAGCGCCGCGGACTCGCCGGTATCGCCGGGGTCAACCTCGAACAGGGCATCGATGCGCTCATGCAGCCACGCACACCATGCGGCAAGCGTGCGCGGCACGGCGAATCCGGCGGCGAGCCGGTGCAGGGATTCGACGAATTGATGCAGTCGGCCGAGCGCAGCGGCATCATCACTGCCGGGAAACGCCAACGGCAGAATTTCATCGAGTAGTGCATGGTCGGTATCCTCGCCCGCGATGAGTCCCGCGAACAGGCGGTCGAAACCGAATTGCCAGGAATTTGCCGCCACCGCCGCCGCACCTGACAGTTGCTTGGCGCGCGCATCCAGCCCCCAGGCGACGCCGGCACCACGCATCCTGCGCTCAAGGCGCGCGCGGTCATCCGTGTGCAGATGCGCACGGCGCGCAAGCGCCGGCACATCCAGCAGATCCAGCACTTCGCTCAGACCGAACCGGCTTTCGGCCAGTTCCAGCAGTTGCGCGAACGCGCGCAACAGCGGATGCGCCGAAGCCAAATTCACGTCGGCCAGATGCCAGGGAATACTCGAGCGATCGTGACTGTAATGCGCGGGCGGACCGAACACCGCGGGCAGCAGCGGCGCATAGGCGCCGATGTCCGGCGCCATCACCACGATGTCGCGCGGCTGCCATTCGTGATTGTCGGCGAGAAAGCGGAGCAAGGCGTCGCGCAGAACTTCGAGCTCGCGCAGGCGCGTGGCGCAGACATGCACACGCAGGCTGGCGTCGATGCGCAATGCCGGTGCGGCGCCCATGCGCTGTGGTTCGCAGTCGCGCAGACTCATCTGCAATGCGCCGAGCAAGGTAGCCGGTTCGGCTTCAACCGGAACCTCATCGGCGCCGAATTCGATGCGGCGTGCATCCAGCGCGAGCAGAAAATCCTGCGCCATGCGCCCGAGCGAGACCAGCAGCGGGTGGCCGATCTCGAAATACAGCGCATCCGCATCGTCACCGCGTTCGAGCATCGCACGCGGCGTACGCATGTCGGCCCAGTAAGCGCGGCACGGATCGGGAAAATACAGATGAACCGCGCGGCGTGCAGACGTGGCAATCAGGGCATCGAGCGTATCCGGCGGCAAGTGGCTGACGCCGAACACATGCAGCGGCTCGGTCGCACCGTCGCCCGCGCGCGCCAGTGCTTCGAGCAATTCCCGCTGGCGCTGTGCACGATGTGGTGCGGCGATCGTCTCGCACAGACTGCGCCACAGCACCGCCTGCCAATTGCCCGCCTCCTTGCCGCGTTCCCATGCGGCAATCCAGTCCGGCCGGTAGATCAGGTATTGCGCGTAGAGTCCGGCCAGGCGCTCGGCAAGCCGGAACCGCCGCAACTCGGCGTCGGCGCCGGCAAGACTCGCCCGCACGACCGGCTGGTCGATCCGCGGCAATGCCGCATAAATTCGCCAGCGCAGGAATTCCCGCCGCCACGCGCCATCATCCGACGCCGCATCACCAAGCGCGTGTTGCGCGGCGCGCTGCAGCCATTGCCAGGGCTGCGGAAAATGGAAATTCGCCGCGATACCCTGCTCGCGCGCGATCAGCTGCCGCAGCCAGCGGCCCAGGCCCGGATGCGCCACCACGACCGTTTGCGCCGCCAGCGGATTCGCCGGGCGCTCGCATTGCAGCGCCTCGACGAGTCGGTCCGCCAACACTTCCAGACGGCTGTCGCGGTGGACGAAGAATTGGATCATTCCGGCGATGATACCGGTATCCGTCTCAGCGTCTGCGATCAGTCTTCGCGCCAGTACGGATGCCGGTCGACGCGACCTTGTTCGATCACACGCGGTGCCGAGTCCGGTCTGAAGCGGATCGTCACGAATCCGATTTGCGCCGTATCCAACAAATCTACGTCCGCGCCGGAATATCGCCTAACGACATCTGGATTAGGATGATGGAAACGATTCAGA
>JAJXWU010000066.1 GCA_021781425.1 Pseudomonadota bacterium | reverse complement strand
CCGAAATCCCGGATGTGCGCACGCTCAATGCCGAGGTCGATCCCGAACTCGAACGCATCCTGTCCAGAATGGTCGCCAAGGATCCCGCCGAGCGCTACCAGAGCTGCCAGGAACTCGTCGCCGACCTCGGCAGGCACCCGCTCGTCGCCAAGGGCGGCCCGATCACCCTGCAAACCCGGATGTCCACGGCCGCCGCGACGATGGTCGGACAGAAGACGCCGGTCTCGGGTCAGCGTCCACTGCCCTCGACTTCGCCCACGCCGCAGCCGCTGCCCGTCAGCCGGCCGACGACACCCGCCGCCGCGCAGCCGGTCATGGGTGCGCATCAACCCGTGCTGCAACCGCAACCGACCGCGAAATCCTCGCCGATGCTCCCGCTCGCGATCGCCGCGATCCTGATTCTCGGATTGGCCGGCGGCGCCTGGGCGTTCCGCGACCGCATCCCTGTCTTGCAGCAGCTTCTCGGCGCTGGCGCCACCGCACAAAATTCGCCTGCCCTGCCGGTGCAAATTGCCGCGCCGGCGCAAACGGCTCCGGCCGCGGCGGCGCCGGCTCAAGCGCCGTCCACCGTGGCGAATGCAGCGCAGACAAGCAGTGCAGCCGATTTGAAAGCATCGACCGATCCTCGCTATGCCGAAGCGGCGCCCTCGAATTCGCCTACGGCGATTCCGCCCACGCCGGCCCCGCCTTCGAATACGTCCGCGCCTGCGCCAGCCAGCGAGACCGCAGCCACACCGCCGGCAGCTCAGCCCGTACAAGTGGCGCGTGCCACCGCACCGCCGAAAGTCTCCGCGCCGCCCAAGCCGCATGTACCGGTCGTGGCTGTCCTCGCCAGCGGTGACGAAGCGATTTCCGGTCCTGCGGAAGCGGCGATCGAGAGCGCGTTGGAACGCAAGGGCTATCATGTCAGCGACCAGGATTCGATGCCGCGCGTGGATCATCTGTTGCGCGGCGAGCGCCCGCGTTTCGCCGAAGCGCTGGCCGTCCTGCAAGGCCATGCGGATGCCGTGGTGTTCGTGCATGCACGCAAAGTCGGTGCGCAGGAACTCACTTATTACGGCCAGAGTTCGACTTTGTA
Organism: Pseudomonadota bacterium; assembly: GCA_021781425.1. Taxonomy (GTDB): domain Bacteria; phylum Pseudomonadota; class Gammaproteobacteria; order Xanthomonadales; family Rhodanobacteraceae; genus Rudaea. The sequence goes on along the minus strand of JAJXWU010000066.1, from coordinate 20,309 downwards.
TACCGCCGAGCTGGGTGTGCGCGCGTATTCGGTCGAAGGCAGGCGCCCACTCGGACCGCCGTGGAACGAGCAGGTGAATTTCACCAGCCTGAATGCGTCGCAAAAGGCGCACGAGGCGGTCGCGCCGATGCTCGAGCGTGTCAGCGAGCGGCTGGTCGATTACAAACCCGGCAAACGCCGCGATTAATCGCGGCGCGCGGACTAGGGCAATTCCCGCGGCGCGTTCGCGCTGCCCAGCAGCTTGCGCGCATAGTTGTAGCCGGCCTCGATCGCGCGCTGATAGGCTTTCCAGTCGAGCAACTCGATGTCGTCCAACGGCGGTGTCAGCAGCAGGCTCGTGCGCGCGCGGCGCTCTATGCTCGCGGCTTCCGCATTGACCATGCCCGAACGCAGCAGGATGGAGAGAATCCCGGGCCTCTGGTGGCGGTGGAACCAGCGCTGCCAGGCGAGCTTCCACCACGGCGGCAGGGCGAACTCCTCCACTTCGGCGTGCAGCACGTCGTCGGCGCCGATATCCACCGCGATCACCTCGCCGACGCCCTGCGCGCGCATCGCGTCGACCGGCAGGTTGTCCATCACCGCACCGTCTACGAACACCTCGCCGCGATGGAACACCGGCGGCAGCACGCCGGGAATCGCGCAGCTCGCGCGCAGCCAGAACCACAGCGGCCCGGCGCGATGGGTTTCGGCGCGGCCGGCGGTAAGGTTGGACGTGATGCAGTAATACGGCAGCGCGAGATCGGCGATGTCGCGCGGACCGAACGCCTCGCGCAGCAGACGCGCCACACGCCGTCCGGTGACCAGGGCGACGAACGGCAGGGTGTAATCGCTCAGAGGTTTGCCGAGCACGAAGGCGCGGTAGTAGTTGTCGAACATCTCCTCGTTCGACCAGTCCGCGGCAACGCCAGCGCCGATGATCGCGCCGATCGAGGTGCCGCCGACGCTATCGATCTGCACGCCGGCTTCGCGCAACGCGCGCACCACGCCGATGTGGGCGAAGCCGCGCGCGCCGCCGCCGGACAACACCAGACCGATGCTGCGTCCGGTCAGCAGCCGCGCCACGCGCTCGATATCGCCATCTCCGCGCACGTGATGGTGGGCGACGCCCGGCACCGCGTCCAGCCAGCGCCGCGCCGCGCCGGGCGCAATCGCGCCGCCGCGATGCAGCAACACCAGATGCCGCGGACGATGCAGGGCGCGCTCGGCATCGATGCAGGATTTTTCCGGCCACACACTGGCAGGATCGTCTGCGTTCGCCACCAACAGGATGCAATCGGATTGACGCACGCACAGATCCCGCCAGTCGCGGTCGCTGCCATCGCCGAGGTACAGCACGAAGCGCACGCGCGCCTCAAGTGCGCTGAACCACGCGCTGAGGTGGCCTTGCCCCGCTTCCGCGTCGACCAGCGCGCATTCGCCGTAGCGCGCGAGCGCTTCGCGCAGGCGCTCGGCGAAACCGCGCGCATCCACCCCGGCGTCGTGGGCGAGGACGGCGAAGGTGCGTGGCGCGGACAGGCTTGCCCCTTCGCGCCGCGCGACCAGGCGCTTGACCGCAAGACGCGCACTGACCAGCATCGCCTGCGGATGCCGTGCTACGAGTTTGTCGAAGCCACGCCGCGACAGGCGCAGCAGTTCCGAGTCGCGCAGCGCGCGCACTGTGGCCGAGCGCGGCTGGTCGACGATCAGACCGAGTTCGCCGACGGTCTCGCCGGCCGCCACCACACCGTCGAGCTGGAAGCTGCCGTCCTGCGCGGGTTTGAATGCGCCGAGGCTGCCGGACTTCAGCACGCACAGCGCATCGGATGGATCGCCGTATTCGAACAAGGTCGCGCCGCCGGGCAAGGCAAACCATTCCAGTTCCGCCGCCAATTCATCGAGCGTGGCGGCGTCCAGATGACGGAAAAGCTCCAGCCCGCGCAGCAGGCGATGCGCGTCGTAGGTATCGCTGGTTCCGGATTCGTCCATCGCGGAGCATGCTAGCGCGAAACTCCGGCGCGCGGCTTGATTTTCCGGTACGCATGCGCCACGTTGGACGCATGCTGACCAATCCCTTGCTGGAAGACACCGATCTGCCGCGCTTTTCCGCGATCCGGCCCGAGCATGTGCAGCCGGCCGTCGCCGCCGCGCTGGCCGACTACCGCACACATATCGACGCGTTGATTGCCGATCCCTTGCCGCGCACCTTCGCTAACACCATGCTGCCGCAGGAAGCGCTGGAAAATCGCATCGAGCGCATCTGGTCGCCGGTATCGCATCTGCACGCCGTCGCTGATACGGCCGCGCTGCGCGCGGTGTACGCGCCGGCCGAGGAAGCGCTCAGTGATTTCGCGGCGGAACTGGGCCAGAACCGCGAGCTGTACGCGGCGGTCAAGTCCATTGCGGACGTCACGGAATTCTCCGCATTGCCGCGCGCCGCAAAAACGCTGGTCGACCACAGCTTGCGCGATTTCCGGCTTTCCGGAGTGGCGCTGGAGGAACCAGCGCGCACGCGCTTCCGCGACATCAGCAATGCGCTGACGCGCCTCGGCACTGAATTCGAGGAAGCCGTGCTCGACGCGACACAGGCGTGGGCCGAACCTGCCGAGGAAACCGCGCTCGCGGGATTGCCCGACACCGACCGCGCATTGATGCGCGAGGCTGCGCGCGAAACCGGCCGCGACGGTTACCTGGTCACGCTCAAACCGCCAAGCGTGCAGGCGATCCTCACCCACGCAGACAATCGCGACCTGCGTGAACGCGTCTACACGGCCTATCACACCCGCGCCTCGGATCAGGGACCGCAGGCCGGACGTTTCGACAATTCCGCGCGCATCGAGGAAATCCTGGCGCTGCGGCACGAGGCCGCGCGCCTGCTCGGCTTCGCCAACTCAGCCGAGGAATCGCTCGCCACCAAGATGGCGGCGACGCCGGCGCGCGTGTTGGATTTCCTGCACGATCTCGTGCGTCGCGCGAAACCCGTGGCCGAGCGCGAACTGGCCGAGCTGCGCGAGTTCGCCAGGACCGAATTGGCCCTCGCGGATCTGCAACCGTGGGACGTCAGTTATGTTTCCGAGAAGCTGCGCCAGCGCAAATTTTCGCTCAGCGAAGAAGATCTCAAGCCGTATTTCCCGCTGCCGGCGGTGCTGGACGGACTGTTCGCCATCGTCGCACGTGTGTTCGGCGTGAGCGTGCGCGAGCGCGCCGGCGTGGAGGTCTGGCATCCGGATGTGCGCTTTTACGACGTGCTCGACAGCGGCGGCGACATCATCGCCGGCTGTTATGTGGATTTGTATACGCGCACCGGCAAACGCGGCGGCGCTTGGATGGACGTGTGCCGTTCGCGTTTCCGCAAGGGCGCCGAAACCGCGCTACCGGTCGCCTATCTGACCTGCAATTTCGCCCCGCCCACTCCGGAACGGCCGAGCCTGCTCACGCACGACGATGCGACCACGCTGTTCCACGAATTCGGCCACGGCCTGCACCATCTGCTCACCGAAGTCGACTACCCGAGCGTGGCCGGCATCGATGGCGTGGAGTGGGACGCGGTCGAACTGCCAAGCCAGTTCATGGAAAATTTCTGCTGGCAGCGCGACGCGCTGAATCTGTTCGCGCGGCACTGGCAAACCGGCCACGTGCTGCCGGACGAACTGTTCGCGCGCATGCTCGCCGCGCGGCATTTCCACGCCGGGTTGTTCCTGGTTCGCCAGCTCGAATTCGCGCTGTTCGATTTCCGCCTGCACCTGGAGTTCGATCCCGCAAGCGGCGCGCGCGTGCTGGAATTGCTCGCCGCCGTGCGTCGCGAGGTCGCGGTGTTGTATCCGCCCGCGTGGCAGCGCATGCCGCACAGCTTTGCCCACATCTTCGCCGGCGGCTACGCGGCGGGTTACTACAGCTACCTGTGGGCGGAATTGCTTTCCGCCGACGCGTTCGCGCGCTTCGAAGAAGCCGGCATTTTCGACTCCGCCACCGGCGCGGCGTTTCGCGGCAGCATTCTCGCCGTCGGCGGCTCGCGCCCGGCACTGGAATCCTTTATCGAGTTTCGTGGCCGCGAACCGCGCGCGGATGCGCTGCTGCGCAGTTATGGTTTGGCATCGGTATGATTGCGCTCGTCCCCGATCGCACTTCGCAATCGCGCCATCCATGAAAATCGCCACGTGGAACGTCAACTCGCTCAAGGTGCGCCTGCCGCATCTGCGCGAATGGCTGTCCATGGCGGCGCCGGACGTGGTCGCGTTGCAGGAAACCAAGACCGAGGATGTGAATTTTCCGGCAGACGAAATTGCCGCGCTCGGCTATCACTGCGTTTTTTCCGGACAGAAAACCTACAACGGCGTCGCGATCCTGGCGCGCGTGGCGCCGCGCGACATCGTCACCGACGTTCCCGGACTCGACGATCCGCAGCGGCGCATCCTCGTCGCGACGGTCGGCGACGTGCGCGTGGCGGATTTGTATGTGGTCAACGGCCAGGAAGTCGGCAGCGAGAAATTCGCCTACAAGCTCGACTGGCTGGCCAAGGTGCGTGCATTTCTGACCGAAGAAATCCGACGTTATCCGAACCTCGTCGTGCTGGGCGATTTCAATATCGCGCCGGACGACCGCGACGTGCACGATCCGCAGGTCTGGCACGAGCAGATCCTGTGTTCGACGCCGGAACGCGATGCGTTGAAATCCATGCTCGATCTCGGCCTGCACGACAGCTTCCGCCTGTTCGAGCCGGGCGCCGGACATTTCTCGTGGTGGGATTACCGGCAGGCCGCGTTCCGTCGAAACCTCGGCCTGCGCATCGATCTGATCCTCGCCAGCGACGCCTTGCGCGCGCGTTGCCGCGCCAGCACGATCGACCGCACGCCACGCACCTGGGAGCGCCCGTCGGATCACGCGCCCGCGATTCTGGAGCTGACCGATGCCTGACGACATCCGCGAACCGGATTGGGCACCGATCCTCGACGACGGCGAGCTCGAGGAACTCGACCAGTTCCTGCGCGCGCATGCAGGCGAGGAGGCGTTGCTGCTCGACGGCGTGCACGGTCTGCTCAGCGCCGTAAACGTCGGCCCGGAGCGCGCCACGCCCGAGGAATGGCTGCCGGAAGTCCTGCACGATCCGTTCGACGACGAAAACGAAGGCCGTCGCATTCTCGAACTGCTGGCGCGGTTATCCGAGAGCATCGGCTACGAACTCGAGACCGAACAGTACGAACCGATACTCGGCGAGATCGAACTCGACGACGGCCGCACCGCGCTTTCCGCGCAGGGCTGGTGTGAAGGTTTTTCGCGCGGCGTGGATCTGCGTGCGCGCCTGTGGGAAGCGCGACTCGGCGTCGATTCGCGCCTGACCGAATTGCTTTCGCCGATCATGGCGCTGGCGGTGCAGGAAGGCGTGTTCCAGACCGACGCCGAAATCGAGCCGCTGACCGAAACCGAATACGACGAATGCCTCGCCCAACTACCCGCCGCGATCGATGCGGTGGCGCACTACTGGTCGGAGCTGCCGCCGACGTCCGACGAGCTCGCGCGCCGTGCGCAACCCGTCGATCCGGCCACCGCCCCGCGCAAGCGCGGCGGGCACTGGGTGCATTGATTTACGCGGTGTCTGGCTCGCGCCAGTGCGACCGCGGCGCGGGTGGGATGCCGGAAAGGTTCACCGACATATCGACCGGGACGCCATTATCGAGGCGACGGAAACGGACAAGTGCGCCGTCATCGATACGCGTCAAGGCCGGCGTGAATTGGCGTTCCGCGACCGCGCGAGTTGGCGGACAATGACGACACGTGGCACCGGCAACCGCCGCAGTCGAAGAACAGCATGAGTTCCAGTTGGCGCACCGATCTTTCGATTTTCGCCGCCTGCCTCACCGGCCTCGCCGGTGGCGCGTTGTTGTGGCCGGCCGACGCGCGCGTCGCCGCGGCCTGGGTCTGGGCGGCGGCCGCCGCACTCGCCGCATTATCGCTGTTGTCGCGCATCGTCGTGACACTGCGCCGGCGCGAAGCCGGCGTCGATCTGCTCGCCCTGATCGCGATCGTCGGCGCGCTGGTGCTGCGTCAGCAACTCACGGCGGCTGTCATCGCGGTGATGCTGGCGAGCGGACGATTGCTCGAAAGCTACGCCGAACGTCGCGCCGGACGCGAGATGTCGGCTCTGCTGGGGCGGGTGCCGCACAACGTTCATCGTTACCGGGATGGCGTGCTGGACCAGGTGCCGCTCGCCGCCATCGAACCCGGCGACCTCCTGCTGGTGCGCCACGGCGAGGTGCTCGCCGTCGACGGCACGCTGGGCAGCGAACGAGCCGTTCTGGACGAATCGGCACTCACCGGCGAAGCGGCGCCGGTGTCGTACCGGCGTGGCGCGGCATTGCGCAGCGGCACGCTCAACGCGGCCGATGCCTTCGACATGGTGGCGACGGCAGCCGCAGCCGCGAGCACTTACGCAGGCGTCGTCAAGTTGGTCGAAGCGGCACAGCGTTCGACGGCGCCCGCGGCTCGGCTAGCCGACCGCAATGCGTTCTGGTTCGTGCCCCTGGCACTGGCGCTCGCCGGCACCGTCTGGCTGATCAGTGGCGACGCGATGCGCGCACTGGCCGTGATCGTGGTGGCCACACCGTGCCCGTTGCTCCTCGCGGTCCCCGTCGCCATCGTGTCCGGCATCTCGCGCTGCGCGCGCCGCGGCGTTCTGGTCAAGGGCGGCGCGGCCCTGGAGGCGTTGGCAGCGGCCAAGACCCTGTTCTTCGACAAAACCGGCACCCTGACCGGCGGACAAGCGCGTCTCACCGCGGTCCACAGCGTCGCTGCCGGCGGCGAAAACGATTTGCTCCGCACCACTGCCTCACTCGAACAGGTATCCAACCACGTCATCGCCGCCGCTGTGGTTCGTGCCGCGCAGGAGCGCGATCTCACGCTGACGGTTCCGGTCGCTGTTGCCGAAACGCCGGGCGCCGGCGTGCGCGGTATCGTCGGCGGCAAACCCGTGGCAGCCGGTTCGCTCGATTACATCGAACGTTTCGCCGCGCCGCCGTCCGCGCTGCGCGACCTGCAGCAGCATGCAGTGGCCGAAGGCATGTCGGCGGTATGGGTGGCCATCGGTGACGAATTCGCCGGCGTGCTGTTGCTCGCCGATCAATTGCGCACGGAAACGCCGCGCGCCCTGCGATTGCTGCGGCGCGCCGGCATTCGCCGCATCGCGATGCTGACCGGCGACCGCCGCGACGTGGCCGATGCGATCGGCGCAGGGTTGGGCGTGGACGAGGTACTCGCCGAACAAACGCCATCGGGCAAGCTCGACATAGTCCGCGCGGCCAGCAGGACCGAGCCGACAGTCATGGTCGGCGATGGCATCAACGACGCGCCGGCGCTCGCCGCCGCCAGCGTCGGCGTGGCGATGGGCGCGCGCGGTACGACGGCGGCCGCCGAAGCGGCCGGCATCGTGCTGCTGGTCGATCGCCTCGACCGACTGGCCGAGGCGCTGCACATCGCGCACCGCACGCGCGCGATCGCCGTGCAGAGCGTGCTGGCGGGTATGGGCTTGTCTCTGCTTGCGATGGCAGCGGCAGCGGCCGGATTCCTGGCGCCGCTGTACGGCGCCATTCTGCAGGAAGCCATCGATGTCGCGGTGATCCTCAACGCCTTGCGCGTGCTGCGCATCCAGCCGCTGCGTGCCGTGCGCCACAGTTTGCCGGCGCAGGAACTGACGCGCCTGCGCGACGAGCATCGCGGCCTGGCGCCGGTGCTCGATCGCTTGACCGCCGTGGCCGATCGTCTGCCGACGCTGCGCGGCGCCGAGGCCATGCGCGTGCTGACCGATCTGGATGCGCTGTTGCGCGAACGCCTGCTGCCGCACGAGAGCGACGACGACCGCCACGTCTATCCCGCCGTCGCCGCGTTGCTGGGCGGCGACGATCCGATGGCGGCGATGAGCCGCACGCACCGGGAAATCTTCCGACTGCACCACCAGCTAAGCGCAAGCATCGTGCGCTTGTCCGCGTCGGTGCCCGATCCCGGCGCCTTGCGCGACTTGCAGCGCATCTTGTACGCGCTGGACGCGATCCTGAGACTGCACTTCGCCCAGGAAGAGGAGATCTACCAAAGTCTCGCGCGGGACTGACCGAGAAAGCGCGCGAATCGCGGAGGCGTAGCGAATTCCGCCGCGCTCACTTGCCGATGCAAAACGTGGAAAAAATCCTGCCGAGCAGGTCGTCGCTGCTGAATCGTCCGGTGATCTCGCCGAGCACCTGCTGTGCCTGACGCAATTCTTCGGCAGCAAGCTCCCCGGTACGCTGTTGCAGATGCTCCTGCGCCGCCGACAGGTGTGCGGCAACGTCTTGCAGCGCCTGCACATGCCGGGTGCGCGCGCTGAACGCGCCTTGCGTCGCTTCGCCATGTCCGGCGAGGCATTTCAATTCCTCGCGCAGCAAATCCAGGCCTGCGCCGGTGCGCGCCGAAAGCCAGATGTGGATTTCTCCGCCTTTACTCCGTTCGCGGCGCGCGGATTCCCCTGACCGGTCGATCTTGTTGTGTACGCGGATGCGTGCTGCACCGGGCGGTGCGGCGCCAAGCAGGATCGAATCGGTTTGCTCGTGCGCCGACTCGGTGACGAGGATAGCGACGTCTGCGCGCCCGAGTTCGGCGTGCGCGCGGCGCATGCCTTCGGCTTCCACCACGTCGCCGGATTCGCGCAATCCCGCGGTATCGGCGAGCGTCAGGGCGATGCCGTCGAGGTTCACGGTTTCGCGCAGCACGTCGCGCGTAGTGCCCGCAATCTCGGTGACGATGGCACGCTCGCTGTGCGCCAGCGCGTTTAGCAGGCTCGATTTACCGGCGTTCGGACGGCCGACAATGACCACGTGCAAGCCGTCTCGCAGCAGCACACCGCGACGCGTGGCGGCGAACAGTTCGGCAAGCTGCGCGTTCAACCGCGCCAGACCGTCGACGAGTTGCGGCGCGCTCAGGAAATCCTGCTCTTCTTGAGCAAAGTCCTCCTCGGGAAAATCCAGTGCCGCCTCGAGCCAGGCGCGCAGGTTCGTCAATGCTTCGAACAACGCGTGCACCGATTCGGAAAAATCGCCCTCGAGGCTGCGCAAGGCCGCGCGCGCGGCGGCTTCGGAACCGGCCGCGATGAGGTCGGCGACCGCTTCGGCCTGGGCAAGATCCAGCTTGCCATTGAGAAAGGCGCGTTCGGAAAATTCGCCGGGCCGGGCGCGGCGTGCGCCGAGTTCGCAGACTCGGCGCAGTAACCAATTGAGCACGACCGGACTGCCGTGCGCATGCAGTTCGAGCACATCCTCGCCGGTGAAGGATCCGGGCGCGGCGAAGAACAGGGCGAGACCGCGATCGAGGATCGCGGCGTCGCCGTCGCGGAATGCGCAAAAATATACTTTGCGTGTGCGTGGTGCTTTTGCGGTCAGCGCCTGCGCGATCGCGCGGGTGCGCGGGCCGGATACGCGCACGATGCCGATGCCGCCCGCGCCGGAGGGAGTGGCGATCGCTGCGATGGTGTCGCCATTGGCCATTTGCACATTACCGGGCAGCCTTGGCTTCGGCTGCTCGCATGCGATGATTGATCACCCACTGCTGCAACAGGCCGAGTCCGCCGTTGACCGCGTAGTAGAGCACCAGGCCCGCCGGGAACATGAAGAACAGGACGCTGAACGCGATCGGCATGAACTTCATCATGCGTTGCTGGGTCGGATCCATGCCCGGGCTCGGCGGCGTGAACAGCGTGGTGCCAGCCATGACCGCCATGTTGATGATCGGCAGTATGTAATACGGATCCGGCGCGGACAGGTTCTGGATCCAGCCGAAGAACGGCGCCTGGCGCAGTTCCACGCTTTCCAGCAGCACATAGTACAGCGCGAAGAAAACCGGAATCTGGATGAATGTCGGCAGGCAGCCGCCGAGCGGATTGATCTTTTCTTTCTGGTAAAGCTCCATGGTCGCGGCGCTGAGCTTCTGCTTGTCGTCGCCGTAGCGCTCCTTGAGTGCCTGCAAGCGCGGTGCAAGCTTCTTCATCTTCGCTGCCGAGCGGAATTGCGCTTCGCTGACTTTGAACATGACGAGCTTGATCAGCAGCACCAGCAGAATGATGGCCAAACCCCAATTGCGCACCACCGCATGCAATTGCAGCAGAAACCAGTGCATGGGCTGTGCAATCGGCGTGAGCCAGCCGTAGTCGGCGGTCAGTGCCAGATTCTGGGCGATGCCTGCGGCGGCGATGGCGTCGAGCTGGCTGAGCAGGGTTGGACCAACGTACAGGTGCGCGTCGACGCTGCGCGACTGTCCCGGTGCGATCGTGATTGCCGGCGACAAAGCGCGTACGAGATAGTGCGGTGCGCCGCTCGCGGCTTCCACCACCGCGCTCGCATAAGTGTCGGTCTCGGCTTTGTCGGGAATCCAGGCACTGAAGAAATAATGCTGCAACATCGCCGTCCAGCCGCCCGCGAAACGTCCGCTGAGCGGTTCTTTGGCGAACTTGTCGAACGGCAGCTTGTTGAACTTGTGTTCGGGGCTGTACCAAGCCGCACCAACGAAGGCGTAGCGCTCGGGATTGTTGAAGCCGGTCGCCGGCGGCGGTGCCACCCGCTGCAGCTGACGGTAGGCGTTGCCGCTCCACGCCACGCCGCCGCCGTTGACGATATTCTCGCGCGCGTCGATCAGATAGCTGCCGCGCTTGAATATGTATACTTTGGTCACTCTCAGGCCGGCGGCATCGGACCAGGTCAGCGGCACTTCGAGCGTCGCCGCGCCGGGTGCGAGCGAATAATCGGTCTTGTCCGCATGGAACAGTGCCTCGTGATCCGGCGCGGAACCGGTGTCGCTGACGAGTCCGGACTGTGCGACGTAGTAGGTCGCCGCGGCCTCGTCGAACAGGCGCACCGGCACGTTCTTTTCGCTGGGATCGACCGGATAGTCGAGCAGATCCGCGCGCACGATCGATCCGCCGCGGGTGTCGATGCGCAGGCGCAGCACATCGGTCGTCACCGTGATCGTCGGCGCTGACGCGGTCGTTGCCGTCGTCGTCTCCGGCGCGGCAGGCAACGCTGGCGCTGTCGCGGAAACATTGCCGGCAGTCGCCGCTGGCACATCCGCGCTCGGCACGGTTGCCGCAGCTGTCGCCGCCGCGGTCCGCGCGGGCGGCGGCTTCGGACCGTAATCCTGCTCCCATGCCTGCCACATCAGCAGCGCGACGAACGCGAGAGCCATAAACAACATCGAACGGGTGGTGGGCATGAGGAGAAACCGGTTGGCGGCGCTCGCGCGCGTGAAAGAATCGGGTGGCATCGGGTGGCGATGAGTGCCGCCGGATCAAGTGGAACGATCAAGTGGCGCGCATTGTGCCGGGCGCGCGCCTATCGTTCAATGCCGCCAGCCTGCGCGGCGAGTCGCGCCCAGAGAGTTTCCAGTTCCGCGCGCAACTGTGCATTGGATTGTTCCACCGCCGATTGGCGCGCGATGACGATGATGTCGCAGGCCGGCAGGCCCGCGCGGTGCCGACGAAAACTCTCGCGGATCTGGCGGCGGATGCGGTTGCGCGCGACCGCCAACTTGGACACGCGCCGCGACACCACCATGCCGAGGCGCGCGCTGACGTCCTCGCGCTCACGGTATTGGATATTCAGATTCTGGGAACCGAGCCTGCGCCCCGATTCGCGCAGACGCGCGAAGTCGCTCGGGCGCAGCAGACGGGCGCTTCGTGGATGGTCGAGAGACACGGCTAGTGTGCGCAACGAAGAGAAATCCCGAAAAACCGTCGCGAGCGATGACGAACAGCCTACGCCGGAGCACAGAAACCGGAGTTTACTCAGCAATAAATGCGGGTAAGTCGAGCGCTATCTGGCGCGCCTACGCGCCGCTCGGACAGCACGCTGTCGAGCGCAGCAGGTCTTTCAGGGGATGAGGCGCTTGCGGCCCTTTGCTCGGCGTGCATTGAGCACCTTGCGGCCACCGCGCGTCTTCATGCGCGCACGAAAGCCGTGCGTGCGGGCATGCTTGAGATTGCCGGGTTGGAAAGTGCGCTTGGTAGCCATCACACGCTTAGTTGGTAACTGAAGAGGCGCGATTCTAGTGGCAAAAGTGTACTTTCGTCAATGCGTTCGCGCTTGGCGTGGCCGGCGCTGGGCGTTAGACTCCGCGATTCGCCGCGCTGCGGCGGATGCACCGGTAACCGTTTCCATCATGAGCAAATTGTGGCGGCGCTGCCTGGAACGCCTGGAAGGCGAACTGAGCGTCGAGGATCTGCACACGTATCTGATGCCCTTGCAGGCCAGCGAGGACGGCGATGGCCTGCGTCTGCTCGCGCCGAACGCCTATACGCTGGATTTCGTGCGCACGAAATTCCAGGGGCTGATCGAGCGCGTGCTGGCGCATGTGCATGGCGCGCCGGTGGCACTGCGTCTGGAAGTCGGCACACTTGCAATCCGACGCACCGAGAAATCCGGCGTCCGCTCCGCTCTCGGTGAACCCGGCGACTTCGAGCACAACCTCGATCCGCACTATACCTTCGATACTTTTGTCGAAGGCAAATCCAATCAGCTTGGCAAGGCCTCGGCAATGCAGGTGGCGATGAACCCGGGCCGCGCCTACAACCCTCTGCTGCTGTACGGCGGGACAGGCCTGGGCAAGACCCACTTGATGCATGCGGCCGGCAACCTGATCCGTCGCAACAATCCGGCCACCCGCGTTCTGTACCTGCGCTCCGAACAATTCGTCAGCGGCATGGTGCGCGCGCTGCAACAAAGGGGGATGGACGATTTCAAGCGCCGCTTCCGCGACGTGGATGCGCTGCTTATCGACGACATCCAGTTCTTCGCCGGCAAGGACCGCACCCAGGAAGAGTTCTTCCACACCTTCAATGCGCTGTTCGAAGGCAAGCAACAGATCATCCTCACCTGCGACAAGTACCCGAAGGAAGTAGAAAACCTGGAACCGCGGCTGAAGTCGCGCCTGGGTTGGGGTTTGTCGGTGGCGATCGAACCGCCGGATTTCGAAACGCGCGCGGCGATCCTGCTGGCGAAATCCTCTGCGCGCGGACTCGATGTTCCAGAATCCGTCGCATTCCTCGTCGCTAAGCGCATGCGCTCGAACGTGCGCGATCTGGAAGGTGCGTTGAATACTCTCGCGGCACGGGCGAATTTCCAGGGTGTGCCCATCACCGAGGAATTCGCGCAGGAAGCACTACGCGATCTGCTCACCGTGCACAGCCAGGCCATAACGCTATCCAACATCCAGAAAACGGTGGCAGACTACTATCAGATCAGCCTACCGAATTTGCTGTCGACCAGTCGCAGCCGCTCATTGGCGCGGCCGCGGCAATTGGCGATGGCTTTGGCCAAGGAACTGACCGAACATAGTCTGCCGGAAATTGGCAAGGCATTCGGCGGGCGCGATCATACGACTGTGCTGCATGCCTGCCGCACAATCAGGACGCTTTCGCAGAAAGACGGCAAGCTGCGTCAGGATTGGGAAAAGCTGCTGCGCGAACTCACTGGCTGAGGTTTTGGGTGCGCGTTTGTGGATAAGTTGTGCAACAATGCAACGGCGCAACATATCCACAGGCGAGCAGGGAAGTATCAACAGGCGGCGCAGCAATTATCGTTCTTAAGATATTGATAAATAAATAAATAAAAAGAAATACCTGAATCCACAGGGCCTATAACAGCTCTTTCCACAAAACAAATAAAATCTACGGAAGCAGCCACCATGCACTTCAGTATCCAGCGCGAAGTCTTGCTCAAGCCATTGCAACAAGTCATCGGCGTGGTGGAACGCCGGCAGACGCTACCGGTGCTGTCGAACCTTTTGGTTGTTGCCACTTCCGGAAAGGTGGCCTTTACGGGCACCGACCTGGAAGTGGAAATGTCGGCAAGTGTCGACGCCAGCGACGCCGATGCCGGAGAGGTGACGATCCCGGCGCGCAAGCTGTTCGACATCTGCCGTGCCCTGCCGGACGGCAGCAAGATCCAGTTCAAGTTGAACAACGAGCGCGTAACGGTCAGTTCGGGCCGCAGCCGCTTTACCCTGGCAACGCTCGCCGCGACCGAATTCCCGGTCATCGAGAACATCGAGGTGGTCGAGAAGATCACGCTGCCGAAAAGCACACTCAAGGAATTGATGGATCGCACGGCCTTCGCGATGGCGAACCAGGATGTGCGCTATTACCTCAACGGCATGCTGCTGGATCTTCGCGATAAAACGCTGCGTTGTGTAGCCACCGACGGCCACCGGCTGGCACTGGCGGAAACAGGCCTGGAAGAGGGTATGACGGCGCAGCGCCAGATCATCATTCCACGCAAGGGTGTGGTAGAACTGCAGGGTATGTTTGAAGCCGGCGAAGGCGATGTGGAATTGCAGTTCGGCCGCAATCACCTGCGCGTGCGCCATAACGATGTGGTTTTTACCTCCAAGCTCATCGATGGCCGTTTCCCGGACTACGAGGCCGTCATCCCGATCGGCGCGGACAAGGAAGTGCATCTCGCGCGCGAGGCTCTGCGCAGCGCATTGCAGCGCGCCGCCATTCTTTCCAACGAGAAGTATCGTGGCGTAAAACTCGACGTCAGCCAGAACAAACTGCGGATCGTCGCGCACAACCCGGAGCAGGAAGAAGCGGTCGAGGAACTGGAAGCACGCACTGGCGTCAACGAGCTCAGCGTTGGCTTTAACGTGAATTACCTTCTGGATGCTCTGAACGCATTGCAGGGGGAAGATGTTCTGCTGTGCCTGCGCGACGCCAACTCCAGTTGTCTGCTGCGCACCCCCGGTAGCGAACAGTCCCGGCATGTGATCATGCCGCTACGTCTCTGACCGCGCGCAAACCGCGACCGCTGCGTTCGCCGTGCGGTTGACTCGGCTGCACATCGAGAATCTGCGCAATATTGCCGTAGTCGATCTGGCCCTGGCGCCGGGGTTGAATGTCTTCGTCGGCGCGAATGGCGCCGGCAAGAGCAGCATACTGGAAGCCGCTTTCCTGCTTTCCCACGCACAGAGTTTCCGAGCGGGATCCGTTGACGACTTGATTCGTCGAGGGCAGGTCCGGATGGCCGTGGCGGCCACACACACGCACACACACGGCGAAAAACGAATCGCACTGATTCGCGAAAATTCCCACTGGAATGCACGCATCGACCACACCGACGCGCCCCAGATCAGTAGCGTGATACGCGAAGTGACGGTTGTTTGTTTCGAGCCAGGCAGTCACGAATTGATTTCCGGCGCCGGGCGTGGACGTCGCGGATTCCTGGATTGGGGTGTGTTCCACGTGGAACACGCCTTTCTGGCCGCCGCCAAGCGTTATCGGCGTGTTTTGCACCAGCGTAATGCGGCTCTCAAACGGACTGCCGGCGATGACGAACTGGATGTGTGGGACATCGAACTCGCACGCGCTGCGGAATCGATAGAGCAGATGCGCGGGGACTATTTCGCCCGATTTGCCCCGCGCTTGGTGGAAACTCTCGGCCAGTTCCTGCCGGAATTGGGCGATAGCGCCATTGAGTGGGAGTGCGGCTGGTCGCAGGATATCGGCATGCAGAAAGTCCTGATGCAACGGCGCGCCCAGGATCGCGCGCGTGGTCATACCAGCCGCGGGCCACATCGTGCCGACTGGACCATCCGTTTCGCTCGGGCCCCGCAACGCGAGCATCTTTCGCGGGGCCAGGAGAAGCTGTGTGCTTTGGCCTGTGTGTTGGCCCAAGCGCGTGTTCATGCTGACGCCTGTGGCGAATGGCCTGTGATTGCGCTCGACGATTTCGGCTCCGAACTCGATCTCGACCATCAGCGCCGGGTGCTGGAATGGCTTCGCCAAGGCTGCGAGCAAGTGCTGATTTCCGGCGTCGAGGTACCGGACGCCCTGCGCCACGAATCCGCTACCCCCCGAGTGTTTCACGTGGAACATGGCGGCCTGCACGGCTTGCTATAATCCGCCGACTGCCACGATAAATCCGCCTACCGGCCATGCCCGAGCAGAACCCTAGCCTCAATTCCGCCGATCAATACGACGCCAGCAAGATCAAGGTGCTCAAGGGTCTGGAAGCCGTGCGCAAGCGCCCGGGCATGTATATCGGGGATACCGACGACGGCACTGGTTTGCACCACATGGTGTTCGAAGTCGTCGACAACGCGATCGACGAGGCACTCGCGGGGTACTGCGATCATGTCGTCGTGACGGTGCATGGCGACGGCTCGGTCAGCGTCACCGACAATGGCCGTGGCATTCCCGTTGACATGCATGAGGAAGGGCGCTCGACCGCCGAAGTCGTCATGACCGTACTGCATGCCGGCGGCAAGTTCGACGACAACTCCTACAAGGTTTCCGGAGGCCTGCACGGCGTCGGCGTTTCCGTGGTCAATGCGCTGTCTGATCATCTCTGGCTGACCATCGACCGCGACGGCTACCGCCACGAACAGGAATACCATCTCGGCGAGCCGCTATACCCGTTGCGTCGCGTGGAGACGTCCGCTCTTCGCGGCACCACGGTGCGCTTCCTGCCCAGTACGGAGGTCTTTTCCAATACCGAATTCCATTATGATGTTCTCGCCAAGCGATTGAGAGAATTGAGTTTTTTGAATTCCGGCGTGAAGATCGAGTTGATCGACGAGCGTGGCGGCAAGTCCGATGTATTCCAGTACCAAGGCGGCATCCGCTCCTTCGTCGAACATCTGGCACAGCTGAAGACGCCGCTGCATCAGAGCGTGATAACGCTGGCTGCAAGCATGGATGGCATCGCTGTCGAAGTGGCGATGCAGTGGACCGATGCCTACCAGGAAACCATGTTCTGCTTTACCAACAACATCCCGCAGAAGGACGGCGGCACGCACCTTTCCGGATTCCGGGCTGCGCTGACACGCACGCTTGGCAACTACATCGAGGCGAGCAATCTGCTCAAGTCGGCGAAGGTGGCGCTCTCCGGCGACGACATGCGTGAGGGTCTGATAGCGGTGCTGTCGGTGAAGATGCACGATCCGAAGTTCTCGTCGCAGACCAAGGACAAGCTTGTGTCCTCGGAGGTCAAGGGCACGGTCGAATCGATCCTCAATGCCAAGTTCGACGAGTTCCTGCAGGAAAATCCGACCGAGGCGCGCGCGATCGCGGCCAAGGTGGTCGACGCTGCGCGCGCGCGCGAGGCGGCACGCAAGGCGCGCGAAATGACCCGGCGCAAGGGCGCGCTCGACATCGCCGGCCTGCCCGGCAAGCTCGCCGACTGCCAGGAGAAGGATCCGGCGCTGTCGGAGTTGTTCATTGTCGAGGGCGATTCGGCCGGCGGTAGCGCCAAGCAGGGCCGCAACCGCAAATACCAGGCGGTATTGCCGCTCAAGGGTAAAATTTTAAATGTGGAAAAGGCGCGTTTTGATAAAATGTTGTCCTCGGCCGAGGTCGGCACGTTGATCACCGCGCTCGGCTGCGGCATCGGCAAGGAGGAGTTCAACCTCGCCAAGCTGCGCTACCACCGCATCATCATCATGACCGATGCCGACGTGGACGGTTCGCACATCCGCACTTTGCTGCTGACCTTTTTCTACCGGCAGATGCCTGAGCTCATAGAGCACGGTTACGTCTACATCGGCCTGCCGCCGCTGTACAAGCTCAAGCAGGGCAAGCAGGAGTTGTACCTGAAGGACGACGCCGCACTCAACGCCTATCTCGCGTCCAACGCTGTGGACGGCGCACGGCTCGATCCCGGCGGCGGCGCGCCGCCGATTTCCGGCGCCGCGTTGGAACGCCTGCTGCTGGATTATCACGCGGCACAGGAGCAGATCGGCCGCCTCGGCCAGCGTTGCGATACGGCCGTGCTCGGCGCGATGCTCGATGCGGACATTCCGGCCGACGCATGGACTCGCGCCGATGCGGCGCAGGCCTGGATCGCGCGGCTGACCGTGAAGATAACGGCGCAAGGGCTTGGCAAGCCGGCCTATCGTCTGCACCTGCGCGCCGCCACTGCCGAGCACCCGGCGGCGCTCGTGGTCGAACGCGAACATCATGGCCTGCGCACGACACAGATTCTGCCTGCGGCGTTTTTCGCCGGCACGGAGTTGCGCCCGATCCGCCAGGTCGCAAAGCAGCTCGACGGGTTGATCCGCGCCGGCGCAAGCGTGCGTCGCGACAACGCCAGTGCTCCGATATCGAGTTTCGCGCAGGCCGCTGCCTGGTTGCTCGAGCAGGCCAAGAAAGGCCGCACGATCCAGCGCTTCAAGGGCCTGGGCGAGATGAATCCGGAACAGCTTTGGGAGACCACGGTCAATCCGGATACCCGGCGACTGTTACAAGTCAGCATCGAGGACGCCGTTGCCGCCGACCAGATCTTCTCCACGCTGATGGGCGATGTGGTCGAGCCGCGTCGCGAATTCATCGAACAGAACGCACTGCGCGTGGCGAATCTCGATGTGTGACGATCTGGACGTATAAACGGCAACGAAACCTTGAGCAAAATCCGCGCACGGGTTAACCTCGGTTTTCCCCGGCGCGCGTTAAACTGCGCGTGTCAGCGATCGAAGGAGAAAGCCATGAGCAAGAATCCGAAGCAATTCATCCACACCGCATTGAGTGTCTTGCTCGCGTTCGCCATCGGCGTTGCCGGCGTCGCGGCGGTGGCCAAGGACAAGAAAGAAGAAACCCGCTACCCGGATGCGACAAGGCAGGCGCCGAAAAACGATTTGACCAGCAGCGCCGACCAGAAAATGCTGCAGTCCGCAATCGACGCGGTAAACAACGGCGACGACGCCAAGGCACAGCAACAAGCGCAGAAAGTCATCGATTCGAGCCACAGCAAGTACGCCAAGGGCATCGCTTTGCAGGTGCTGGCGAACATCAAGTTCAATGCGCAGGACTACAAGGGCGCGATCGCGACGTACAAACAGTTGCTGGACCTGAACTCCGTCTCCAACGACACCTATTTCGACTCGATGTACAACATGGCCGCCGCCTACATCGCCGACGGCCAGTACCAGGCGGCGCTCGACGAACTGAAAATCTGGCGCGAGCAAGGCAAGCGCGAAACGGCCGACTCCTACGCCTACGAAGGCAATGCCGACTACCGCCTGCAAAAGTATCCGGAAGCGATCGCCGCCATGAAAAAGGCGATCTCCATGACCGACAAGCCCAAGGAGTCGTGGAACAGCATCCTGATGGCGAGCTATTCCGAAAGCGGCCAGACCGGACAGGCTTCCAATGTCATCGACGATCAATTGGCCAAAGACCCGACCAACAAGGCGCTGGCGCACAATGCGCTGGTGGTCTACGCGCAGGCGAACCAGTCGGACAAGGCGCTGGCTTTGCTCGACCGCGAACAGAAAACCGGCATGATCACCGCCGAAGACGATTACGTCTCGGCGGCCAAGTTCTATGCCAGCATCGCCCAGAACGAGGCGAAACCCGAGATCGCCCTGAAAGGTGCACAGCTACTGCAACAGGGTTTCGACAAGGGCGCGGTCAAGGCCAGCACCGAGAACTACAAACTGCTCGGCGATTCGTACATGATCGCGCAAAAGGAAGATCAGGCACTGACCGCTTACGCCAAGGCCTCGTCGCTCGCAAGCAATGGCGATCTCGACTATCTGCGTGCGGAGATCCTCGGCTCGCAGACCGAATGGACGCAGGCCCGCGACGTGCTGAAAAAGGGCATCGCGCGCGGCATGACCCACATGGGCAAAGCCTACCTGCTGCTCGGCAAGCTCGATCTCGGCAACAAGGACAAGACGGCAGCCAAGGCGGCATTCCTGAAAGCGGAACAAGAGGCCGAATCGCGCGAGGAAGCGCAAGCCCAGCTGGCCAAGCTGGGCGGCAAGAAATGACGGCCACGACAACGCACCCGCCCGTCCGGAAAACACGGCGGCGGTTCGGTTTTTGATTAGAGCATCTATACAAATACGGAGCGCTGGTGTAATTTACGCGGCTCCCGCGCAATGACAACGCCTGTGCGACGGCTGCCGAAAACAGCCGGTCGCGCGGGGAGCGACTGAGGCAGACTGGTTCACACGATGGCGTACGACTCCTATCAAGAAATCGAGCCGTTCAACTGGAGGCGAACCATCGGGCTCGCCGCCACGTTCGCACTGCACGCGTTCGCGTTCATGATGCTGCTCGCGCCGGTGACGCCGCCGCAGGCCAAGGACAAGACTAAGGACAACGTCGTGACGGTGGAATTCATTCCGCCGCCGCCGCCACCACCACCACCACCGCCGCCACCGCCGGAGCCGCCGAAGAAGCCGCCACCGAAGCTCGTCGAGCACATCAAGCCGCCGCCGGTCGCGCCGCCACCGCCGCCAGCGCCAGTGGAAGCGCCACTGACGCCGATGTCGATTCCGACGCCACCCGCGCCACCGGCCCCGCCGCCGCCGCCGCAGGATATCGCGCC
>JAJXWU010000159.1 GCA_021781425.1 Pseudomonadota bacterium | reverse complement strand
CTACTGGGAAGCAAAAGACGAAAAGGACGACCTCGACGCCGAGATCGAAACGAAGTTCAATCGCGGCTATCCCAGCGACAATATCGTGTTCGAGGATTCGCGCGCGGCGGTGCTGATCCAGAACCGGCGCGAAGTACTGCGCTGCGCGGTCGATGACGTAGACAAGTTGCAACGCCTGCTGGAATTGTTCTTCGGCTACGAGCGGCCGGAAATTGCGGAATTTCGCAAGGCGGTGGAGCAATTCAAGACTGACCTGCCCGCGGTGTGCGCTGCCTTGCGCGAGATGATCGAGCACGCTTATTCCGACAATGCGAAGTTCCGCGCTGCCGCCGACAAGTTCCTGAAAACCGCGCACGAGTCGATCAATCCGGCGCTGACCGAAGCCGATGTGCGCGAAATCCTGATCCAGCACATCCTCACCGAGGAAATTTTCGCGCTGGTATTCCCGGGCACCAGCTACCACGAGGACAACAACGTTGCGCGCGAGTTGTACAAGCTCGAAGCGACGTTTTTCACCGGCAACACCAAGCACCAGACCCTGCGCGCGCTGGAACCCTACTACACCGCGATCCGCCGCAGCGCGGGCGCCATAGCCAGCCACCACGAGAAGCAGACCTTTCTCAAGGTCGTCTACGAGAATTTCTACAAGGTCTACAACCCCAAGGCCGCCGACCGCCTCGGCGTGGTGTACACGCCAAACGAGATCGTGCGCTTCATGATCGAATCGTCCGACTGGCTCTGCGAAAAGCACTTCGGCCGCAACCTCATCGACCGCGATGTGGAAATCCTCGATCCGGCGGCCGGCACCGGCACTTTCATCTGCGAATTGCTCGAACACTTCCGCGGCCAGCCGGCGAAGTTGAAGCATAAGTATGAAAACGAACTGCATGCCAACGAAGTCGCGATCCTGCCGTACTACGTCGCCAACCTGAACATCGAGGCGACGTATGCCGCGATCAGCGGCGAGTACCTCGAATATCCGAACCTGTGTTTCGTCGACACGCTCGACAACGTCGCCGGCCTGCGCCGCTACACCGGCCAGCATGTCGGCGACCTGTTCGGCCTGGGCGAGGAGAACATCGAGCGCATCAAGCGCCAGAATCGGCGCAGGATTTCCGTCGTCATCGGCAATCCGCCCTACAATGCCAATCAGGCCAACGAGAACGACAACAACAAAAATCGCGAATACCCGGATATCGACGCGCGCATCAAGGACACCTACATCAAGGCGAGCACGGCGCAGAAGACCAAGCTATACGATATGTACGCGCGGTTTTTCCGCTGGGCGAGCGATCGCATTGCGGAGAATGGGGTGGTGGCGTTCGTCACCAATCGCAGCTATATCGAGTCGCGCACGTTCGATGGTTTCCGCGATGTCGTCGCGAAAGAGTTCAACGAAATCCACCTCGTCGATCTGGGCGGCGATGTGCGCGCGAATCCGAAACTCTCCGGCGCCAAACACAACGTGTTCGGCATCCAGACCGGCGTTTCCATCGGGTTTCTGGTCAAGCGCGCCAAGGCACAGGGTTGCCGCGTGTTCTATGCCCGCCGGCCCGAGATGGAAACCGCCGAGGAAAAACTCGCGTGGCTGTCGAAGGCGCGATTGAGTGAGTTGCCGCACACGGAGATTCGTCCCGATACCAAGCACAATTGGCTGAACCTGACCGACAACGATTTCGATACGCTGATCCCGGTGGCGAGCAAGGCGGCGAAGGCGGCGAAGAAACCGGGTGATGCGAAAGCAATATTCAAACTGTATTCGCTTGGCGTTGTGACTGCGCGCGATGAGTGGGTGTACGGCGATAGCGTTGATGAAGTGACCGCAAAAGTTCGCGCGCTCATTGATGGCTACAACGCTGACCGCAAGCGCCTTGCGGACACGGCGAAGGACGATATTGCTTCACAACTCGACTACTCAATCAAGTGGACGCGTGCGGTCAAACGCGATCTGGCGAAGGGCGTCGCTTACAACTTCGACGACAAGCTGCTAATCGAGTCGCTGTACCGGCCTTACGTCAAGAAGTCGCTTTACTTCAGTCAACAGCTCAACGAGATGCAGTACCAGTTGCGCGACTTGTTCGGCTGGGGACTGGAGAACGTCGCAATCCTGATTGACGTAAGCGGTACGAAGCCATTCAGTGCGCTCTGCACAAACATTCTTCCCGACTATCACACAAATGGCGACTCGATCTGTTTTTCGCTCTATCGTTACGATAACGGCAACCGAGTCGACAACATCACAGACTGGGCGTTGAAGCAGTTTCGGGACCATTACAAATCCGGGCCACCCTCACCCCAACCCTCTCCCGCCAGCGGGAGAGGGGACAAAGCGAAAGCACGTGAGATTGGCAAGGAAGATATTTTCCATTACGTCTATGCCGTGCTGCACGATCCCACGTATCGCGAAAAGTATGCGCAGAACCTCAAGCGCGAATTCCCGCGCATTTCGTTCCATGCAGACTTCTGGCAGTGGGCGGATTGGGGCAGCGAACTGATGCAACTGCACATCGGTTACGAATCCGTCGAGCCGTGGCCGCTCGCGCGCCTCGACACGCCCGACGAAAAAGCGCGCAAAAACGGCGCCGCGCCCAAGGCAATGCTCAAAGCCAACAAGGATACCGGCAGCATTGCACTGGATTCGGAAACGACGTTGAACGGCGTCCCTTCCGAAGCCTGGGACTACAAACTCGGCAACCGCAGCGCGCTCGAATGGATTCTGGATCAGTACAAGGAAAAGACGCCGAAGGATCCGACCATCCGCGCCAAATTCAACACCTATCGCTTCGCCGACTACAAGGACAAGGTGATCGACCTGCTCGCGCGCGTGACGCGGGTGAGCGTGCAGACGCAGGCGATCGTCGCGGCGATGAGCGAACAGGCGCGCTGAAAGGGGGCAGGGTCGGTCGCAGACTGTGAGGCGCGCGGCGCGCAGGCTTCCAGCCTTCGTTCAAAAACCGGGGGCTTCATGGAGTTATACGCAATTTCATGTTGATTGCGTATAACTTTTGGCGTAGGCTGGTTTGCGCTCAATCCGCCGGAGCATTCCGATGGCTCGATCACAAACACTGTCCGCGTCCGCGCAAACCGCCTATGCGCAATTGCTCGATGCCACGCAAGGCGCCGAGTTGAGCCGCACGGTGGCAAGTCTGCCCGGAACGTTCGCGCGCAAGCAGGTGAAAGGGCGCACCTACTGGTACTACCAGTATCTCGAAGTTTCAGGCAAGAAGCGCCAAGTCTATATTGGCCCCGAGAACGAGCGTGTGCGCGGCCTGCTCGATACACACGCGGCGGGCGGCGCGAGTCGCGCCATCGATGCTTTGGCGCGTTCCGCGGTGGCGCTTGGCAACGCGGCGATGCTGGCGCGGCATTTTCGCGTCGTTGCGCGCCTTGCGGATTACGGATTTTTCCGCGCTGGCGGCGTGCTGATTGGCACGCACGCGTTTCTGGCGTTCGGCAACATGCTCGGCGTGCGCTGGAGCGACGGGCAGCGCACGCAGGATGTCGATTTCGCCCACGCCGGCAAACAGCTAGCCATCGCCTTGCCGACCGATGTACAGCTCGACACGCATGCCGCAATCGAGTCTTTGCATATGGGGTTGCTACCGATCGAACATACCGACGGCAAGACCGGTGCCACGTATCTGGATCCGCGCGATCCGGAGTTCCGGATCGATTTCCTGACGCCACTGCGCCGCGGCGGCACGGAGCCGTATCGGCATCCGCAACTGGGTATCAAATTGCAGCCATTGAAGTTCATGGAGTATTTGCTGCAGGACATTCAGCAGGCGGCTGCGCTCAGCGCGTCGTCGGCCGTACTGGTGAACGCGCCGAATCCTGCTCGCTTCGCGTTGCACAAACTCATCGTGGCCGGCGAACGGCCGCTCGCCAAGGCGGCCAAATCGAACAAGGACTTGATGCAGGCCGCAGCGCTGTTGTCGGTGTTGCGCGAGCATGCCGGCAATTCCATAGGCGAGGCGTGGGACGATCTCATTGCACGCGGGCCAGGTTGGCGTGCGCGCGCATTGCGCGGACGCGCTGCACTGGAGAAGGTGGCGCCGGAACTCGAACTCGATGATCTATTGCCGACTTCGGCGCGACGGAAGCGTTAGGCGGTTGTTGAAAATGCACACGGGCCGCTTGCGCGGCCCGTTATTTTTGCGATCGTCCGTGATCGCGAAGATCACGAAGCGGCCATCCGTGGCCGCACTATTCGACAAGACGCTTACCTGATCTTCGCCTCGCTGCGCAGCAGTTCGGCCTTGTCGGTCTGCTCCCACGAGAACGCGGTGGCGGTGTGGGTCTTGCCGGCGCCATCCTTGTACGCCACCTTGTGCGGAGTGCGGCCGAAATGGCCGTAGCTCGCGGTCGGCTGGTACATCGGGTGGATCAGATCCAGCATCCGGATGATGCCGTACGGACGCAAGTCGAAGTGCTTGCGGATCAGCTTTTCAATCTTGTCGTCGCCGATCTTGCCGGTGCCGAAGGTGGTGACCGAAATCGACGTCGGATGCGCCACGCCGATGGCGTAGGACACCTGCACCTCGCAGCGGTCGGCGATGCCGGCGGCGACGATATTCTTGGCCACATAACGCGCTGCATATGCGGCCGAGCGGTCGACCTTGGACGGATCCTTGCCCGAGAATGCGCCGCCGCCGTGACGTGCCCAACCGCCATAGGTGTCGACGATGATCTTGCGTCCGGTCAGGCCGCAATCGCCCACCGGGCCGCCGATCACGAACTTGCCGGTCGGATTGATGTGGTACTTGGTGCCCTTGTGCAGCCACTTGGTCGGCAAAACAGGTTTCAGAATTTCCTCGCGCACGGCTTCGATCAGATCCTTGTGCTTGACCGACGGATCGTGCTGGGTGGACAGCACCACGGCGTCGATCGCGCTGACCTTGCCGTTTTCGTAGCGCAACGTGACCTGCGATTTCGCGTCCGGACGCAGCCACGGCAGCTTGCCCTTCTTGCGCACCTTGGCCTGTTGCTCGACCAGGCGATGGCTGTAGTAGATCGCCGCCGGCATCATGTCGCGGGTTTCGCTGGTGGCGTAGCCGAACATCAGGCCCTGGTCGCCGGCGCCCTGTTCCTCGGGATTCTTGCGATCCACGCCCTGATTGATGTCGGGCGACTGCTTGCCGATGAGGTTGAGAACGCCGCAGGTGGCGCCGTCGAAACCGACGTCCGAGCTGTTGTAGCCGATGTCGAGGATCACCTTGCGGGTGATTGCTTCCAGATCGATCCATGCGCTGGTCGTGACTTCGCCGGCGACGATGGCGACGCCGGTCTTGACCATCGTTTCGCAGGCCACGCGTGCGCGCTTGTCCTGTGCCAGGATCGCGTCGAG
>JAJXWU010000047.1 GCA_021781425.1 Pseudomonadota bacterium | reverse complement strand
GGCTTGCCGTTGAAGTTCCATACGCTCATTCTTGGTCAGTTTCATCGCGCCCTCCATGGACGCAATGATACTACCGATTCAAGTGTTACAGTCCACTAGGCGATGTCGAAAAAGTCCACCACCCCGGTTTCCAGCGAATACTCCGCGCCGACGACACGGAAGCCTTTCTGTTCGATCAGGTTTTCCATGAGTTCCGAGCCGTGCCGAAGGTGATTGGTGGATGCGCGGATGTTCGCCCGCACCGCTTCGCGGCTCAGCGCCTTCAGGTCGTGGCGCAATTCTGTGTCCATGAGCGGCAATACGCTTGGCCGCACGCGATTGACGATCGACAGCAGATTCGGCGATTGCGATCCGCCTTGTTCAGTCAATTCCTCGATGGTGGCTGCGATGGCGCCGCACTGGGTGTGTCCGAGCACCACAACCAGCGGCGTGCCGAAACGTGCCGCGGCGAATTCGACGCTGCCGACCAGCGACGGCGCGATGATGTTGCCGGCGACGCGGATCACGAACAGGTCGCCCAGACCCTGGTCGAAGATGATCTCGGCCGGAACGCGCGAATCCGAGCAACCGAGGATGGTTGCGAACGGTTCCTGTCCCTCCGCCAACTGGCGGCGCCGGTTCTGGCTCGCGTGCTGTCCGCCGTTGCCCTGTTCGGAGACGAAACGGCGATTGCCCTCACGCAGGCGTTCGAGTGCTTCGGATGCGGAAATCATCGGTGCGTGTGTCCCATCATCGCGGACGTATCTGGTTGCGTTCCTGCTTGCGGTCCCAGGCGCGCAGCTCGTCGCGCAGGTGCGCGATGCGCTGGCGCCCGAGCGCGTTGCGTTCCTCGTCGAGCACGCGGCCATCGAGCAGTTCGGCCAGCCGTTGCGCAGTCGGCAGCATCGCCTCCCATGCGTCGAGTGCGGACAGCGGCCCCGGCAGGGTCATGAAGAAACTCACACCCGGCGTGCGCAGGGACTCGATCTGAATCATGTCGAAGCTGCCGGGCTTGACCATGTTGGCCATGCTGAACACCGGCCCAGCCTCCGGCTTGCCCGACAGCAGACGGTGGAATATGCCCAGATCACCGAAATCCAGTCCGGCCTTTTCCGCGGCGACGACAAGGTCGGGGCCGTGGAAATCCGCGCTCGCCGGTGCGGCGACGAACAGGGTCACGATGCGCTCGATCGGCTGGTCCGAGCGCATTCCTGCGGCGGGCTTCGTCGCCGTGCCGCCGCCATCTTCATTGCGCTTGGCGGCAATGGCCGAACCCAGGCTTTGCAGCGCTTCGCGCATGCCGACGTCCCGTTCGCTTTGCTCCTGATCGAAGGCGGCGGCTGCAGAATTCGCGGCGCCACCGTCAAAGGTCGGTTCGACGCGTTCTCCGGTCTCGCGCAGAGACGGCATGCGCCTGCCCTGTCCCGGTCTTTTCGGACGTCCGAACCAGTAGATCAGCGCGAACACGATCGCGCCAGCGATGGCGAGCGGAATTCCGACCGATGCGTTCCAGCTCATGCGAAGTCTCCAGCGGCTAGGCGGCACCCGCCAGTTTAGCCGCTTCGGCCAGATCCACCTGCACCAGGCGCGACACGCCAGGTTCGCGCATGGTCACGCCGCACAACTGATGCGCCGCCTCCATTGTGGCCTTGTTGTGGGTGACGAACAGGAACTGCACGCGTTCGCTCATCTCCGTGACGAGCTGCGAGAAGCGGCCGACGTTGGCTTCGTCCAGCGGCGCGTCGACTTCGTCGAGCAGGCAGAACGGCGCCGGATTGAGCCGGAAAATGGCGAACACCAGCGCGACCGCGGCGAGCGCCTTTTCGCCGCCGGACAGCAGCGTGATATTGCTCACGCGCTTGCCAGGCGGGCGGGCCATGATCGATACCCCCGCGTCGAGCAGGTCCTCGCCGGTGAGTTCGAGGAATGCGTGACCGCCACCGAACAGGCGCGGGAAGAGTTCCTGCAGGCCGACATTGACGCGGTCGAAGGTTTCCTTGAAGCGCTGGCGGGTTTCGCGGTCGATCTTCTTGATCGCGCCTTCCAGCGTCTCCAGCGCGGTGTTGAGATCGGTGAGCTGCGCGTCGAGATAGCTCTTGCGTTGCGATTGCTCATCGAACTCGGAAATCGCCGCGAGATTTACCGGCTCCAGGCGCTTGATCCTGGCGTCGAGTGCTTCGAGCTGCTGCTGCCATTCGGCCGGATCGGCGCCCGCCGGCAGTGCATCGAGTACCGCTTGCAGATCGTGACCGGCGGCAACGATCGCCTCCTGCAACTGCTGCGCACGCATTTGCAAACCCTGGTGCGTCAGGCGCCGTTCGGCGTGCGCTTGGCGATGCTGGCCAAGCACCTGCTCGATGCGATGGCGCTCGGCCTCGTAACCGCGGAATTCGTTGTCACGCTCCTCGACGCTCTGACGCGCCTCGACCAATTGCTTGTCGACGAGCAGGCGCTGGTTGAGATAGGTCTGACGCTCGGCCTCGATGGCGGCCAGCGGCGCATGTCCGGATTCGAGCTGCTGCGCGATCTCGGCACGGCGTGCCTCAAGCTGGTCGAGCTGGCTGTTCATGCGCAGCAGCGCTTGTTCGAGTGCGGCCACCGCGGTACGTTTGGATTCGATGCCGAGCGCATGTTGATGCGCCTGATCGGCGGCTTCGCGCGCGTTCAGGCGCGCTTCCTCGCGCCCTTCGAGCAGACGCCGGCGCTCGCCATCCAGATGCTGGCGACGCTGTTCCTCGTCGCCCATGCGCGCCACCGCCTGCTCCAGCCGCGCCCGTGCCTCGCGCGTGGCCGCTTCATCCGTTTGCATGCGCGCCCGCAGTACGGCGATCTCCTCATCGATCTTGACCACGCGTGAGCGCGCCGTGTCGATGCGGCCGCCGTGACTTTGCATCTGGCCGGCGAGTTCGGCGACGCGCCGATGTGCGGTATACAACTCGCGCTGGGCGTCGTCGCGTGCGCCTTCCGCTTCCACCTTGCGCGCCTTGATCGCGTCGATCTCGGCGGTGAGTTCGTCCACGCGCGCCTGCGCCTGCGCGATCTCGCCGCGCAACTCCTGGATTTCGCGTTCGCGCGCAAGCATGCCCGCCTGTGCGCCGCCGCGACGCAGCACGCGCGCGTAGCCAGGGCCGAGCCAGACGCCATCACGCGTGATGACGGACTCATGCGCGGCCAGACCTGCGGCGATGCGATTCGCCTCGTCCAACGAATCGGCCACGCGCACCTGCGCAAGCATATCGATGGCCACCTGTGGTCCGCGCACCTGCGCGGCCAAGGTACCCATCGCGCCGTTGCCGCCTTCGCGCGGCTCGATCAGAGCCAGATTCGCCTCGCGTACACCGGCCAGTTCGGCGGCGTGATTGCGTGGCGCCTCCGCGAGCACGCCTTCGAGCAGACCGCCGAGCGCGGTTTCCACCGCGGTTTCCCAGCCCGCCTCGACGCGCAGGACTTCGCCGAGCCGGCGCGACTTGTCCAGGGCCAGCTTGGCCAGCCATTCGCCTGCGGCGGATTTTTCCTGACCGAGCGCCGCGTGTTGCAGCGCCTCGAGCGACGCCAGGCGACCACGCAAACCCTGCAGACGCGTGCGCGCTTCGTTGAGCGAGGCGGAGTTCGTGCGCTCGGTCTCCAGCACGTGCTCGTACGCGTCGCGACGCTCATCCAGCAGGTGGCTATGCGACTCGACCGTTTGCTTGTGCGCAGCGTGTTCGGCGGTAAGTTTGTCCAGTTGCTCGCGCAGCGCGTCGAAATCGGCGCCGCGCTTTTCCGCCTGCAGGGTTTCCAGGCGCCGCGCCGTCTCCAGCGCCTGCTTGTCCAGATAGTCCAGACGCGTGCGTTCGACCTCGGCTTCTTTCGAGGCCTCGCCGGAAGCCCTGGCGTAAGCGTCCCATTGCGTCTGCCATTCGGCGAGTTTTGCTTCTGCTTCGCGCTGCGCGTCGGCGGTTTTCGTCGCGGTTTCGTTGAGCGCGGCGAGTTTCGGCTCTCCTTCGGCCAGCGCCGTGCGCAGAAGTTCGATCTGCTCCCGGTCGCCGCCGATGTGCTCGCCCAGTTCTGCACGCGTCTTTTCGGTTTCCGCGCGCGCACGCTCCAGACGTTCGCGCAGTTCCCGGTTGTGCTGGATCTGCTGCTCGACGCGCGCGATCTCGCCGCCGATACGGTATACCTCGCCCTGCACCTTGTTCAGATGATCGCTGGCGGACTGATGTTTTTCGCGGTGCGCCTCGATCTGCGCCTCGACCTGGCGCTGCTCGGCGACGAATCCTTCGATGGCAATGTCAGCCTGCGCCAGCGCATGATGATGTTCGTCGCTCTCGCCAGCGATGGCGCGGTAATGCACGCCGCGCAGTTCCGCCTCGCGGCGCGCATGCTCGGCCTTGAGTTCCTGCCAGCGCGCCGCGGCCTTGGCCTGACGGTTGAGGTGTTCGAGCTGCTTGTCGACTTCCTCGCGCACGTCGTTCAGGCGTTCGAGGTTCTCGCGCGTCGCCTTGATGCGGCTTTCGGTTTCCTTGCGCCGTTCCTTGTACTTGGAAATGCCGGCGGCCTCCTCGAGGTGTCCGCGCAATTCGTCAGGATGCGCCGAGATGATCTCCGAAATCATCCCCTGCTCGATGATCGAATAGCTGCGCGCACCCAGGCCCGTCCCCAGAAACAGGTCAGTGATGTCGCGGCGGCGGCAGCGCGCGCCGTTGAGGAAATACTGCGACTGACCGTCGCGGCTGGCCTGGCGCTTCACCGAAATTTCGTTGTATTTTGCGTATTCGCCGACGACCAAGCCGTCGGAGTTGTCGAAGATCAGTTCCACCGAAGCAGCGCCGACCGGCTTGCGGCCGGTGCTGCCCGAGAAGATCACGTCGACGAGCGAATCGCCGCGCAGGCGCGTCGGCGCGCTTTCGCCCATCACCCAGCGGATCGCGTCGATGATATTGGACTTGCCGCAGCCGTTCGGACCGACCACGCCGGTCATGTTGGTCGGCAGGTGCAGGACGGTCGGATCGACGAAGGATTTGAATCCGGACAGCTTGATCGTGGTAAGTCGCATGCGTGTTCTTTAGAAAAAGTGCGACCAACGATGGCCGCTTTTTGATTTTTGCGATCAGGGATGATCGCACAGGTATCCATTCCGTTCAGGCACCGGCGGCGCCACATTGTCCAGCGCGCGGGCTTGCGCTAAGGTGCGCGCCCACGCAAGAAAGCCGCAGCAGGAGTGAGTGCCGTGTCCACCATGCCCAGCAAAAACCTGGAAACGTTCGCGAACCCGGAACCGGGCCGCGATTATACCATTCGCATGCGCATTCCCGAGTTCACCTGCCTGTGCCCGAAAACCGGGCAGCCTGACTTCGCCACCCTGCATCTGGAATACGTGCCCGACAAGACCTGCGTTGAACTGAAATCCCTCAAGCTCTACGTCTGGAGCTTCCGCGACGAAGGCGCATTCCACGAAGCCGTGACCAACCGCATTCTCGACGACCTGGTCAAGGCCACACAGCCGCGCTTCCTGCGTCTGAGCGCGGAATTCGGCGTGCGCGGTGGCATCTACACCACCGTGGTAGCCGAGCATCGCGCGCCCGGCTGGAAGCCGACCGCTGCGGTCACGTTGCCCTAGTCGTTTTTCGCGGCCGCCTTTTCCACGGCAACAGGCTGGGCGACGGGCGGTACGGTACCTTGTGCATAGGTGATCTGCGCCTGCTCGCGCAGCTTGTCCAGGCGCTCACGGCCGATCTTCATCTGCAGGTTGCGGCGGATGCCTTCCTTGACCTGGTCGAATGGCGGCGGCGTGTAGGGATTGGCGATGTCCAGATGCACCACATGCCAGCCGTATTCGGTCTTGACCGGCACCTTGGTGGAATCGCCGTTGTGCAAATCCGCCAGTGCCTTGGCCAGTTCCGACGGAAGCTGATCGGGAAGCACGCGGGTGAAGCGGCGAGCCTGTTTGGCCTTGCTGCGCCAGGCATCGAAAACCTTGTCGAAAGGCTGGCCCGAAACGATATCGTCTTCGGCCTTGAGCGCATCCTCTTCGTTGTCGAACAGCAACTGGCTGAAGTCGTAGGCGACATTGCCCGCACGTGCGACTTGATTGTCGTATTCGGCCTTGAGCATGGTGTCGTTGATTGGCGTACGTTGCTGGAACTGTGCGAGTGCCGCATCTGCCACGCCCTGCAGGCGTGCGGCCTCGACGCGGGCAGAGTATTTGGGATCGGCGGCGAAATTCTCGTGTTGCGCCGCCTGCGCCAGCAGCACAAGGTCGGTCGCCAGTGTCAGCGCCTGATCACGCTGCTTGGGCTGGTTCACGTCCAGCCGGTGCGCGTCGGCGACGGCGTCGAGCAGACTCACCGGCACCGGCGTGCCGTTGACGGTTTCGACCGCCGTGCCGCCGGGTGGCATCTGGATGATGCGATTGTCCGCGCCGTTCGACGAACAGCCTGCGATGGCGGCGAGAGCCAACAGGAATACCTTGCGCATTTTTCGAGCCTTCAGTGCGTTTCGTCCGGAGCGCGCGCGTCGATTGCGAGCGCGTGAATGTCGGTTTGCATCATTTGGCCGAGCGCCGCATAGATCCGCCGATGGCGCGCCAGTGGTGACAACCCGGCAAATTCCGCGGCAACGATGCTCACGCTAAAATGTCCGCGCCCGTCGCGCGCGCCGGCATGTCCGGCATGCAAATGGCTCTGATCTTCGACCGTCAGTTGTAACGGGGCGAAATTCCGCGTCAGGGTTTCGCGGATCTGCTCGACCCGGCCGCTCACGGCAACACCTTGCGGAACGGGCGCACTTCAACGTCGCGATACACGCCGGCAGCGCGATAGGGATCGGCATTTGCCCAGGCGCGTGCCACATCCAGATCGGCGAATTCGGCCACGATCAGACTGCCGGCGAATCCCGCCGGGCCGGGATCTTCCGCATCGATCGCTGGCAAGGGTCCGGCCAGCAGCAGGCGGCCCTCGTCGCGCAAGGCGTGCAGACGCGCCAGATGAGCCGGCCGCGCCGCAATACGCGCGCGCAGACTATCCGGTTTGTCCTGTGCATAGATCGCGTACCACATCGGTCGGGCTCTCGTCGCCAAGCCGCGAAGTTTAGCCGAAGGCGCACACGCGCGCCTGCGGCGTGGCGCAAAATGGCGTTGCATGATAGCGTCGCGCACATGCTGGAAACCCTCTCCGTCAAGGATTTCGCCATCGTCGGCGAGGCCGAAATCGTGTTTGGCACGGGCATGACCGTGGTCACCGGCGAGACCGGTGCGGGCAAGTCCCTGCTCGTCGATGCGCTCTTGCTGCTGGCCGGACAACGCGCCGATACGGGTGTCGTGCGTCATGGCTGCGCGCGCGCGGAATTGTCGGCCGCCTTTTCGCTCGCCGACGCTCCGGCCGCGCTGGCCTGGCTTAAATCCGAGGATTTCGACGACGGCGACAGTTGCCAGCTGCGCCGGGTGATCCGCAGCGAAGGTGCATCACGCGCCTGGATCAACGGCCGTCCGGCGACGCTGGCGCAGATGCAGGCGCTGGCGCAAACGCTGATCGAGATCCACGGCCAGCACGAACATCAGGCGCTGCTGCAACGTGCGCACCAGCTTGCCCTGCTCGATGCCTACGGCGGCCATGGCGCCGAACGCGATCGCGTCGCCGCGCTGGCCGGGCGATGGCGTGAGGTCGAAGCGCAGATACGTGACCTCTCCGGCGCACAGGATCATTCCGAACGCATCGTCCTGCTCGAACATCAGCTCACCGAGCTGGATCGCCATGCACTCATGCCGGCGGAACTCGACTCGTTGAACGAAACACACAGACGCCTCGCCAATGCCGGGCAGTTGCTGCAAGGCAGCGAGGCCGTGGCGGAATTGCTCGACGGCGACAGCGAGTTCGCCGCGCTGCGCGCGCTGACCCGTGCATGCAACGAATTGTCCCGGCTGACGGAACTCGATCCCGCGCTTGCCCCCGCGCACGATCTGCTCGATGCGGCGGCAATCCAGCTTGGTGAGGCGCACACCGCCATCGGCCGCTATCGCGACGGTCTGGAACTGGACCCGGATCGCTACGCCGACACCGAAGCGCAGATCGCCAAGCTGCACGAGCTGTCGCGCAAGCATCGTATCCCGGCCGCGGAACTCAAAGCGCATGCGCAAACCCTGCGCGCGGAACTGGAAGGCCTGCGCGGCGCAGGCGAAAAACTGGAAACCCTGCAACGCGAACGCGATGGTATCCGCAACGATTACGCCGGCGTCGCGGCGGAGTTGTCGCAACGGCGCCTGGCCACGGCGAAGCAATTGGACGCGCAAGTCACGGCCCTGATGGCCGAATTGGGCATGCCCGGCGGCCGTTTCGCCACCGCGCTTGCGGCATCGGAGAGCCTCGTCCCCGATGCGCAAGGCGGCGAGCGCGCGGAGTTCCTGGTCAGCGCCAATCCCGGACAGCCGCCGCGCCCCTTGCGCAAGGTCGCTTCCGGCGGCGAATTGTCGCGCATCGGTCTGGCTATCGAAGTGGCCGCTCTCGGTCTGGAGGACGTCGGCACGATGGTGTTCGACGAAGTCGACTCGGGCATCGGCGGCAGCGTCGCCGAAGTCGTCGGCCGCAAGCTGCGCCGGCTCGGCGGCAAGCGCCAGGTTCTGTGCGTGACCCATCTGCCCCAGGTCGCCGCGCAAGCCCACGCGCACCTGCGCGTGGCCAAATCGACCGACGGCGGTTCCACGGCGATCGCAATCGAAACGCTGGACGGCACGGCGCGCCGCGACGAGGTCGCACGCATGCTTGGCGGCCTGAAGATCACGCCCGAAACGCTGGCGCACGCGCAGCAGATGCTTGCCAGCGCGCGAACCTGACGCGCAGCGCTACGGCGTCTTCCGCTTTTTGGCGCGCACGTACAGCACCAGGCTGTGATCCTCGATCGTATAGCCGTGCCGCTCGGCAATCTCGTGCTGCAGCTTCTCGATTGCCGCGCTGGTGAATTCGATCACCTTGCCGGTATCGACGTCGACCATATGGTCGTGATGCTTGCCGCGGTCGATCTCGTAAACCGCCTGCCCACCCTCGAAATTGTGCTTGAGCACAAGCCCGGCCGCTTCGAACTGGATCAGGACGCGGTAGACCGTGGCCAGTCCGATGTCGCGGTGATGCTGAATCAGCTCGCGGTAAATATCCTCGGCGGTCAGATGCTTGCCGGATGAAGTTTCCAGAATTTCGAGGATGCGCATGCGCGGCTGGGTGACTTTCAGTCCGGCCTTGCGCAATTCTTGGTTTTCCATGAGGAACTCCATTGTGCGCGTTAGCCCCTTTAGGTTAAGGGGGCGACTGCGCGCTTTTGGCACGCAGTGGAGGGTTGTGGGTGTTGCGCGCGGAGTCGAAGCCAAAAGCGCTAACGTTCCTTCTACAATCCCTAGTGTATCATCCGCCGCTTTCCGCCCGTTGGTGTCCATCGCATGACGACGTTTCTCCGCCCCGCTGCCATTGCACTTTGCGCCATCGCCGCGACTGCGTGCAGCCCGATCTACAAGCTCGACATCCAGCAGGGCAACCTGTTCAACAAGAACCTGGTCGATTCGCTCAAGCCCGGCATGAGCAAGCGCCAGGTGACCTTGGTCATGGGCTCGCCATCCATCATCAGCCCGTTCGATCAGAACCGCTGGGACTACGTCTCGACGCTGCGCAAGGGCAACGGACGGATGGCGACAAAAGACCTTACCCTGTATTTCCAGAACGACTCGCTCGCGAAAATCGAGGGCGATTACTTCGCCGAAGATCCGGTCGAACTGATCAAAGAAGCGACCAAGTACAAGCGTCAGTACCCGGACGACAAACGACCGGACGAGGACAAGAAAAAACAGCAGGGCAGTTAGGCCCGGCGTTCGGCGCGTTTGCGCCGTGCCGTTTTGGGATCGAGCTGCAGCGGGCGGTACAGCTCGATACGGTCGCCGCCGCGCAGAGGCGTTGCCGCTTCGACGATGCGGCCGAAGATACCGAATCCCGCCGGAACGAATCCCGGCAATTCGTTCAGAACTCCACTCACGGAGATGGCATCGGCCACCGTTGCGCCAGTGGCGATATCCACGGTACGCAGGATCTGCGTCTGCGGATCGGCATAAGCCACCTCGACACGGATCGTTTTAGGCATCTTCGCGCCCGGCCGCGAGGCAGAATTCGTCAACCATGCGGTCGGCGAGCTTTTCGAATCCCTTGCGGAATACCGGCGCCAGAACGCGGCCGCGATATTCAAATTCGAGCGCGAATTGGACTTTGCAACCGGCGTCGCCGAGCGGCATGAACTCCCATGCACCGGTCAAACTCCGGAATGGCCCGTCGGCTAATTGCATGCCGATGCGTTGCGGCGGCGCAAGCGTATTGCGCGTGCTGAAACTCTGGGTCGTTCCGGCGATGCGCAAATCCAACCGCGCGACGATGGCATCAGGCTCGCGCGCCAGCACCGTGGCACCCGCGCACCAGACAAAACGGCGCGGATAGGATTCGACATCGTTGACCAGATCGAACATCCGCACTGGCGGATAGGGAACGATGGCACTGCGGCGAATATGAATCACGAATCGTTTCCGTCACAATTCGCATCATTATGAACAAGACCAAGGCAAAAAAGGACAGCCACGACAGCACGATCGCGTTGAACAAGCGCGCGCGCCACGAATATCATATCGACGAGCGTTACGAGGCGGGCCTGTCGTTGCAGGGCTGGGAAGTCAAGAGCCTGCGCGCCGGGCGCATCAACTTCGGCGACAGTTACGCCGTGGTCAGGGGCGGCGAGCTGTATCTGTTCGGCGCCTCGATTCCGCCATTGATCTCGGCATCCACGCATGTCGTCGCCGAGGATCGGCGCACGCGCAAGTTGCTCCTGCATCGCGCCGAAATCGACAAGCTCGTGGGCGCCGTCGAGCGCAAAGGCTATACGCTCGTACCCACCGCGATGTACTGGAAGCACAACCGGGTCAAGGTGGAGATCGGCCTGGCCAAGGGCAAACAGGATCACGACAAGCGCGCCGCCGAAAAGGAACGCGACTGGAACAGGGAAAAGCAGCGCGTGATGCGAGCGAAAAATCCCTGAACAAGCTGCTGCGCTCGGCATCTTGCGTCCCGGCGGTGCTCGAAATCCTCATTTACCGACCGGCGGTACGCAACCTGCCTACGCTCGCCACGCTTGTTCGGAATTCCCGGGCATTGAAGCGATATGCTTCGGCTCCATGTATACTCGACAACGGTGTTTTCAACCGTGGGGGCGATCGGCTTCGACGGGGATATCGAAATCGCCTGGTGCATGCCGAGGGGGCAGCTTTCCTCGTTAATCCAGCGGCAAAACTTTAGTTGCCAACGACGACAACTACGCTCTGGCCGCTTAAGGCCTAAGCCCCGAACCGGTTTGTGTCCGTGCTCACCGGTGTAGGGTCATCATCACGGAATCGCCGCTGACCGTCGCCGGTCGATCATCGGCTAACTCTCAACCGGCTGGTCCCGTGGTGCGCTTGGCACGCTGTGTTGCCGCGGGATGAGATAAAACAGCGCGCTACGCATGTAGAGCCGGGGACGTAGGATCTTCGGACGGGGGTTCGATTCCCCCCGCCTCCACCATTTTTTTCTTGGGTAATGGCCAAACCAGATACGCCCTCGCCCCTGTTCGACCCGGCACGGCTCGACCGCGCCGGCACGCAGGTGCGCAACGCACCGTTTCATTTCCTGGTCGCCAGCGGCCAGTTGCCGGCGGATGCCGCGGCGTTATTGCTCGAGGATTTTCCGAAGTACGCCGGCGCCGGGTTCTTTCCCTGGGATGCGGCAGATTGCGGACCGAACATCAACCGCCTGATTGAGGATCTGACGAATCCGGCGGTCGCCACCACTGTCGGCGCGCGCCTCGGGATTGAAAACCTCGGCCAATATCCGACCCTGGTCACCTTGTGCCGGTCGCTGAACAAGCGCCACGGCACGATCCATACCGACAGCCGCTCCAAGGTCGCTACCGCCCTGCTCTACCTCAACGAATCCTGGCCGGATAGCAGCGACGGCTGTCTGCGCTTGCTCAACCGCATCGACGCCATCGACGATCTGGCCGCGCCGGAGATCAAGCCGCTATACGGAAATTTCGTGGTGTTCCGGCGCGCCGATAATTCCTTCCACGGCCACCTGCCTTTTGAAGGCGAGCGTCGCGTGATCCAGGTGGCGTGGCTGACCAGCGAGGACGAGAAGCTGCGCAAGACCCGGCGCGGCAGGCTCTCGCGCCTGTTCAAGAAACTGCTCGGCGGGCTTGACAGGCGCTACGGCGCCCGGCGCAGCAGGAACGCGGCGCATCCGGATTGAGTCTTTGGGAAAATTCCTACGCCGCATCGGGCGAATCGCGACAGAACGGCGGTGCCCGCGAATCTACCTTATCGAGGCCATCCACTATCGGAGCGCCTCGTGCAACTCGCCAGATTCCATTCCGCCGCCGGCTTCACCCTGATCAGTCTGATTGTGTCTGCTGCTGTCACTGCGATTCTCGCCATGCTGCTGGTATCGACCATGGGATCTGCGTCGGCGAAAGTCAGCGCCCGCGTAGCGGAAGCACGCCTCGTCACCGCGCTGGAACGTGCCCGCGCGCTCGCCATCACCAGCGATGCCGACATTATCCTGTGCCCCAGTCGAGACGGGCAGCGATGCGCCACGGACGATCACTGGGAGCACGGCTGGATTGCATTCGCCGACCGGCTCGAGAACAACGAGCGCGACGACGGCGAACCGACGCTCCTTCGCGAAGGGACGCTGGGTACCGGCGTTCACCTGGTCTCGACGCGGGGCCGCACGCGCTTGCGCTTTCAGTCCGTTTTCGGCAGCAACGTAACCTTTACGCTGTGTGACCCGCGCGGCCCGCGCGCCGCCGCGGCTTGGGTGCTCTCGAACAACGGCCGTCTGCACGCCGACACCCCGAAAGCCGCGAACGTCGCTGCTGCCTGTTCAGGTTAATCCGTCGCCATGCCCCGCAATTCCTTGGGCAGGGCAAAGGTCATGTCTTCGGACTTGCCGTCGAGATCGCGCACGCCGTCCGCGCCCCATTCGCGCAGGCGCGCGACGACGCCCTGCACCAGGCCTTCCGGCGCCGACGCGCCGGCGGTAACACCGATCCGGGTCTTGCCGTCGAGCCAGTCGCGGCGGATGTCCTGCGCGCCGTCGATCAGGTAGGCGTCCACGCCCTGCTTGCGCGCCAGTTCGCGCAAGCGGTTGGAGTTGGAACTGTTCGGTGATCCGACCACGAGCACCAGATCGCAGGATTCTGCGAGGCGACGCACGGCATCCTGGCGGTTCTGGGTGGCGTAGCAGATGTCGTCGTGGCGCGGTCCCCGTATCGTCGGAAACTTCGCGCGCAGGGCCGCGATCACGGCTTTGGTGTCGTCGATGGAAAGCGTCGTCTGCGTCGAATAGGCGATGTTGTGCGGATGCTTCGGCTCGAGTTTCGCCACATCGGCGGACGTTTCGACCAGATGGATCTCGCCTTCGGTCTGCGTGCGGTTCCACTGGCCGAGCGTGCCTTCCACTTCGGGATGTCCCGCATGACCGATCAGGACAACGTCCCTGCCCGCCTTGGCGTGATGGGCAACTTCGATGTGGACCTTCGTTACCAGCGGACAGGTCGCATCGAACACGCGCAGGCGACGCGCGGCCGCTTGTGCGCGCACCGCCTGTGAGACGCCATGCGCGCTGAAGATGACGGTGGCACCCTCGGGAACTTCGTCGAGTTCGTCGACGAATATTGCCCCGCGTTCGCGCAAGCCGTCGACCACGAAGCGGTTGTGCACGACTTCGTGGCGCACGTAGATCGGTGCGCCGAAGGTTTCCAGCGCGC
Source organism: Pseudomonadota bacterium (assembly GCA_021781425.1). GTDB lineage: Bacteria > Pseudomonadota > Gammaproteobacteria > Xanthomonadales > Rhodanobacteraceae > Rudaea. The sequence goes on along the minus strand of JAJXWU010000047.1, from coordinate 7,766 downwards.
GTTCGACGATCTCGATGGCGCGATCGACGCCGGCGCAGAATCCGCGCGGGTTGGCGAGCAGGATTTCCATGCCTCTATTCTACTTTTCCCGGTTCGCCGCGGGTGAACAAACCGAATATCACCAGCAGCGCAGCGCCGACGCTGATCGCCGCATCGGCCACGTTGAACGCCGGGAACGGCCAGGCACCGATGTACACTTGTATAAAATCGGTGACCTGACCCACGCGCAGGCGGTCGATCAGGTTGCCGAGCGCACCGCCGATCACCAGCGCCAGCGGCAGCGCCGTGTGCCAGTCGCGCCGCGACGTATGCGCCAGCCAGCGCACGAGTACCGCGCTTACGCCGACGGCAATGACCGAGAACAGCCAGCGCGACCACTGCGGATGCTCGGCGAGGAAACTGAAGGCCGCGCCGGTGTTGAATGCCAAGGTCCAGTTGAAGAAGCCCGGAATCACCGGATGCGGCAGGTAAGGCGTAAGCGTATGCAGCACGATGGCCTTGGTCGCCTGATCCAGCGCGATCACGAAGGCAGTGAGCCAGAGCCAGATCAAGCCGTCCCGCTGCGAGAACGAATTGGCGGCCATCAGAAGTAGCGCCTGTCTTCGCCGCGATTGCCGGGCAGGTTGTCGACACAGCGCTCGCAGATTTCCGGATGGTCCTTGTGCGCACCGACATCCGGCCGATGGTGCCAGCAGCGGATACATTTGGCGTGTTCGCTGACGCGCCCGGCGATGCGCACTGTGCCACCGTCGAGCGCGACGGTTGGCGCAGAATCCGGCGCCGCCGCAGCATCGCCGAGCGCGACATCGGAAACGATAAAGAAAAAACGCAATTCATCGCCCAACGCGTGCAGGCGCTCGCGCCAAGCCCCATCGACATACAGTGTCAGCTCGGCATCGAGCGCCGCGCCGATCTGCCCGGCGTTGCGCATGCCTTCCAGCAGCTTGGCCGCACTGTCACGGATTGCAAGCAGATCGCCCCAGAACCTGCGCTGATGCGCGGCGCCATGAGTCGCGTCGTGATCCGCATACCAGATCTCGAACAACACGGATTCATCGCGCCGGCCCGGCATCTGTTGCCAGATTTCCTCGGCCGTGAAGCTCAACACCGGCGCGATCCAGCGCACCAGCGCTTCGAGGATGCGGTACATCGCGCTCTGCGCACTGCGCCGGCCGCGGCTGTTTTCCTGCATTGTGTACAGGCGGTCCTTGGTGATGTCGAGATACAACGCGCCCATCTCGTTCGTGCAGAAATTCTGCACGCGTTGCACGACTTCCGGGAAATCGTATTTCGCGTAGGCGGCAACGACCGCCTGCTGCACATCATAAGCCTGCTGCACAGCCCATTGATCCAGCAGCAGCGAATCGGCGATCGCAACCAGATGCTTGTCCGGATCGAATCCGTGCAGATTGCCGAGCAGGAAGCGCGCGGTGTTGCGGATGCGCCGGTAGCCGTCCGCGACGCGCTTGAGGATGGTCTCGGACAGCGCCATCTCGTTGCGGTAGTCGGCCGAGGCGATCCACAGGCGCAGGATGTCCGCGCCGTAGTTCTTGATCACGTCCTGCGGCTCGATGCCGTTGCCGAGCGACTTGGACATCTTGCGGCCCTGCTCGTCCACGGTGAAGCCGTGCGTGAGCACTTCGTCGTAGGGCGCCTGGCCGTGCATGGCGACGGACGTGAGCAACGAGGAATGGAACCAGCCGCGATGCTGGTCCGAGCCTTCCAGGTACATGACCTCGTCGCCGGGATTTCTCGCCAGGTTCGCGCGTCGGTCGAGCACGCAGAAATGGGTGACCCCGGAATCGAACCAGACGTCGAGGATGTCCGTGACCTTTTCGTAGTCGTCCGCCTCGGCGCCGAGCAATTCACGCGGATCGAGCGCGTACCACGCATCCGCGCCCTCTTTCTCGACGCGCTGCGCGACCCGCTCCATCAGTTCCACGCTGCGCGGATGCGGCAGCTTGGTGGATTTGTGCACGAACAGCGCGATCGGCACGCCCCAGGTGCGCTGGCGCGAGATGCACCAGTCGGGACGACCTTCGATCATGCCGGCGATGCGTTCCTCGCCCCAGGCCGGAAACCATTTCACGTCATTGTGGATCGCCTTCAACGCATCGGCACGCAGGTTCTTCTGCTGCATGCCGATGAACCACTGCGGCGTGGTGCGGAATGCCACCGGCGTGCGGTGCCGCCAGCAATGCGGGTAACTGTGCGTGATCTTCGCGAACGCGAGCAGCGCACCGCGCTCGCGCAGCAGATCGACGATGCCATCGTTGGCCTTGAAGATGAACTGGCCGGCGAACAACGGCGTTCCATCCAGATACACGCCATTCGGGCCGACCGGATTCAATTCGGCCAGAGTATATTTATCCACAATGCCGTATTTCTGGCCGACGGCGAAGTCCTCCGCACCGTGGCCGGGCGCGGTGTGCACGGCGCCGGTGCCATCTTCGGCGGAAACGTGGTCGCCAAGGATGAGGGGGACTTGGCGGGCGTAAAACGGATGGCGCAATTCGAAGCCTTCCAGCGCGGCACCCTTGATTCTTTTTCCGATTATCACGGTTTCATTGTTCGTAATTTGGTAGCGTTCAAACAAATCAACTTTGTTTGTCAGTTCAAACGCCAAAACCAACAAAACGCGCTTGCCGGCCCGTTGCGGGCCTTCGACCAGAACATAGTCCAGTTCCGGTCCCAGCGTCACCGCGAAGCTGGCCGGCAGCGTCCACGGCGTGGTGGTCCAGATCGGCACGGCGACGATGTCGTCAGCGCCGATGCTCACGCCGAATTTCGCCGCCAGCGCTTCCGCATCGACCGCGTCGTAAGCCACGTCGATCGCCGGCGAGGTCTTGTCCTGGTATTCGATCTCGGCCTCCGCCAGCGCCGAGCCGCAATCAAAACACCAGTGCACCGGCTTGAAACCACGCACGACGTGGCCGTTTTCGACGATCTGCGCCAATGCGCGGATGATGTCGGCCTCGTACTGAAAATCCATCGTCCGGTACGGATTGTCCCATTCGCCAAGCACGCCCAGGCGCTTGAAATCGGCGCGCTGCAAGTCGATCTGTTTCGCTGCGTATTCGCGGCACAATTTCCTGAACTCGGCGGCATCGACTTTCTGCCCGACCTTGCCGACTTTCTTCTCGACCGCCACTTCGATGGGCAGACCGTGACAATCCCAGCCCGGCACATACGGCGAGCGCCGGCCGGCCAGCAATTTCGATTTGACCACGATGTCCTTGAGGATCTTGTTGACCGCGTGGCCGAGATGAATCGCGCCGTTCGCATACGGCGGGCCATCGTGCAGGATGAAGGCGTGTTCGCGACCCGCGGTCTTGCGCTGAATTTGCTGATAACGCTGCGACTTTTCCCAGTCGGCGAGCATGCCCGGCTCGCGCTTGGGCAGATCGGCCTTCATCGCGAAAGCGGTTTGCGGAAGATGTATGGTGTTCTTGTAGTCGTTGCTCACATCGCTGCTCCAGCCGTTGCCGTCGTGCTCCGGCTCAAAATTTCCCGCGCCGCCTGCGCGTCAAGGTCGATCTGCCGCACCATCGCGTCGAGACTGTCGAACTTTTCCTCGTCGCGCAACTTTTGCACAAATTCCACTTCTATACGTTTGCCGTACAAATCGCCGTCGAAATCGAACAGGTGCGCTTCGAGCAGCATTTCGCGGCCGTCAACGGTCGGACGCGTACCCAGACTCGCCACGCCGGGCATCGGCTTTGCCTGGATGCCAGCCACGCGCACCGCAAACACGCCGCCGACCGGTGCCGCACGTGTACCCAGGCGCAGGTTTGCGGTCGGATAGCCCAGTTTGCGGCCGAGTTGCGCGCCACGCACGACGTGTCCGCCGATGGCAAAGCGTCGTCCGAGCAGATGCGCTGCCGCATCGAAATCGCCTGCCGCGAGCAGCAGGCGGATACGCGAACTGGAGACACGCTCGCCATCGACGACGAACGCTTCGATTGCTTCGGCACGCAGCCCATGTACGGCGCCTTCGCGCCGCAACATCGCCAGATCACCCGCGCGCCCATGGCCGAAGCGAAAGCCCTCGCCCACCCACACTTCGCGTGCGCCAACACGCTTCACCAGCACACGTGCGATAAAATCCGCGGCCGATATCGCCGCCAGACGCGCATCGAAGCGCAGCAGCAACACGCGGCTCATTCCCGCATCCCGCAGCGCCACGATTTTCTCGCGCATCGACGAAAGCTGCGGAACAGCCGCACCGCGCCCGAAATACACGCGCGGTATCGGCGCAAAACTGATCGCAACCGGTTCCAAATTCAACATTTGCGCGCGCTCGCGCACTCTCGCCAACACGGCATTATGGCCGCGATGGACGCCGTCGAACGCGCCGATGCAGACCGCACTTCCGCGCGGCGCAAGGCATGGGCCAGCGGCGTCTCTGTACAAGGCTTGCATCGGCGCGAGTATAAATTGAAAAGTGCGGCCACGGATGGCCGCTTTTTGATTTCCGCGATAACGGAGGATCGCAAAAATCACGATTGCAACGCACAACGTCACACGGCATGCAGATCCCGCATGCGAAGGCCTGTCGCAAACAAGGTGCCGATATAAGCAGCACTCGCAGCCAAAACCAGAACTGCCAGCCGCCAGGCCCGAGCCGGAATCGGAATCTGTGTCCAGCCCGTCCACACCATCATTCCGGCCATCAGCACGGCCAGCATTGCCATGCTGGCAATGCAAAGCCGCAACCAATGCCGTGCCCAACCCGATTGTTGCGAGTAGACGCGGGCGCGCTTCAGATACCGCCACAGCAACGCGAATTGCAGCCAGTTTGACAGGGAACTCGCGATCGCCAAGCCCAGATGCAGCCCCGGCAGGCGCGCGATGCCGTCGAGCCAGGGCATGCGTTTCAATTCCTGCGGCGCCCAGGCCTCGAACAGCACTGCGACCAAGACGAAGTTGAAGACCATGTTGACGACGAGCGCGGCGACGCCCGCGCGCACTGGCGTTTTCGTATCCTGCCGCGAATAGAAAGCCGGCAGCAGTGTGCGCGTAAGGGCGATGGCCGGCACGCCGGCACCGAGCGCGACGATGGCGATGGCGGTCATGTGCGTGTCGAACGCGGTGTACTGGCCGTTCTGGAAAAACGTGGCCACAAGCGGCTCGGCCAAAATCAGCAAGGCGCACATGGCCGGCACGGCGATCAGCAAGGTCGTGCGCAGACCCCAGTCCAGGGCGCGCGAGAAACCATCGCCATCCTCGGCGATGTGGTGCCGCGACAACGCGGGAAGAATCACCGTGCCCAGGGCCACGCCGAACACGCCCAGCGGCAGTTCCAGAAAACGCGTGGCCTGATACATCCAAGTCTGCGAGCCGGTGGCAAGGAGCGAGATGACGATGGTGTCGAGCAGCAGGTTCAACTGCGCGATGGAGGAGCCGAACAAGGTCGGCAGCATCAAGCGCATGATCCGGCGCACTTGCGGATGCTTCCAGCCCCAGCGCGGGAGCGCGAGCAGATGCAATCCGCGCAGCGCCGGCAGCAGGAACAGCAATTGCAGCACGCCCGCGGCCAACACGGCCCAACCCAGCGCGAGGATCGGCACGTGCAGGCGCGGCGCCAGCCACAGCGCCCCCGCGATCATGCAGATGTTGAGGATGACCGGCGCCAGGGCCGGCAGCGCGAAGCGGTGGAAACTGTTGAGCACGCCGCCGGCGAGCGCGGTCAACGATACGAACAGCAGATACGGGAATGTGAGCCGCAACAGGCCGACCGTCAAACCGAATTTGTCGGGTTCTTCGAGCGTGCCGGGCGCGAAGGTCATTGCCAGTTGCGGCGCGAAGATCAGGCCGAGCGCAGTGATGACGAGCAGCACGCCGCCGAGCGTGCCGGCCACACGCGCGGTCAGTTCGCGCAATTCGTCGTGGCCGCGGGTTTCCTTGACCTGCGTGAACACCGGCACGAAAGCGGTGGAGAACGAGCCTTCCGCGAACAGCCGGCGCATGAAGTTGGGGATGCGGAAGGCGATGACGAAGGCGTCGGTCGCCGCATTCGCACCGAAGACGTGACTGATCGCGATGTCCCGCGCCAGGCCCAGCACACGCGAAATCATGGTCATCGCGCTGAACGAAAACACGCCGCGCAGCAAACTCGGCGCCTTCACCGGGAAGCATCCCCGTGATTGACGCAACCCCGCGTGCCGCCTACAATTACGGCCCTTTTCCGCCCCCTCATTCCTTTTTCGAACGGAGTTACATCTTGGCCAACATCAAATCTGCCAAAAAGCGCGCGCGTCAGGCCGTCAAGCGCAATGCGCGCAACGCCAGTTCGCGCTCGATGCTGCGCACGGCGATCAAGAAAGTCGTGAATGCAGTTACCGCCAAAGACAAGGCCGGCGCCGAAGCCGCCTTCAAGGCCGCCGAGCCGATCATGGACCGCTATTCCAGCCGCGGCCTGATTCACAAGAACAAGGCCGCGCGCCACAAGAGCCGCCTGAGCGCGCATATCAAAGCACTCTAACGACTTATTCATTGGGAACACTTGAGAAGTATGGTCAGGATGGCCGACGGGTTATTCTCCCGATCAGGGATGATCGCAAAAAAAACGCCGGCGCAAGCCGGTTTTTTTGTCGCCATCCGCTTCACGCCTGCTCACTCCGCTGCGCGTCGAAGAATTCCTGGACCTTCAGGCAAACGGGCCACGTCCCCTCTTTCGCGATCGCGGACACCACGAACCATGGCGCTTTCCACTTCAGCTTGCGCACGATGGTCGCCGCGTGCTTGTCGCGCTCGGCCGGGTCGAGCAGGTCGGCCTTGTTGAACACCAGCCAGCGAGGCCGCTGCAGCAATTCCGGATCGAATTTCTTCAGCTCCTCCTCGATCGCACGAACCTGTTCGACCGGATCGACCGCGTCGTCGAGCGGCGCCATGTCGACCAGATGCAGCAACAGACGCGTGCGGGAAACGTGCTTGAGAAACTGGATGCCCAGGCCGGCGCCATCCGCAGCGCCTTCGATCAGTCCTGGAATGTCGGCAATCACGAAACTCTGGTCGGTACCGATGCGCACCACGCCCAGGTGCGGCTGCAAGGTCGTGAACGGATAATCGGCCACACGCGGCGTGGCCGCCGAGACGGCGCGAATGAAGGTGGACTTGCCCGCGTTTGGAAAGCCTAGCAGGCCCACATCGGCCAGCACCTTCAATTCCATGCGCAGCTCGCGCTCCTCGCCGGGGGATCCCGGTATGGCCTTGCGCGGCGCGCGGTTGGTGGAACTCTTGAACGCCGTGTTGCCGGCACCGCCATGCCCGCCCTGCGCCACTTTCAGGCGCTGGCCGTGCGCGGTCAGATCACCGATGATCTCCGCTGTATCAACATTGATCACCGCCGTGCCGACCGGAACGCGGATAACGCAATCCTCGCCACGCTTGCCGGCCATCTGCCGGCCCATACCGTTCTCGCCGCGTTGCGCGCGGAACGTGCGCTCGTGGCGGAAATCCACCAGCGTGTTCAGGCCCTCGTCCGCGACCAGCCACACGTCGCCGCCGTCGCCGCCGTGACCACCGTCGGGACCGCCGAGCGGAATGAATTTCTCGCGCCGGAAACTCACGCAGCCGTTGCCGCCGTCTCCGGCGTGGACCGTAATTTCAGCTTCGTCGACGAACTTCATATATTCAAGAATCCAAAACCCATCTCAAAATCGTAGCGAGCGAAGGCGGATTGTGCGCCGCCGAAGCGCAGGAACCGGAGTTTACTTGGTTGGCGTAGATGAGGATTCCAAGCACCGCCGGCACGCGAGCTGCCG
>JAJXWU010000100.1 GCA_021781425.1 Pseudomonadota bacterium | reverse complement strand
TGACAAAGTGGAAAAATCCAACTTGCAGCGTCAGGTGCTGCATACGGATGCACGCGTGGGCATGCCCAAGACGGAATCCGCGCGCATCGCACTGAACGCCCTGAATCCAGGCGTGCGCATTGAAACACGCCGCGAGCGTCTGCTTGCGGCGAACGTGGAAGCATTGATCCGCGATCACGACGTGGTGATCGACGGTGCCGACAATTTCCCGACGCGCTACCTGCTCGATGCCGCCTGCCGGCGCCTATGCATCCCGCTGGTCTACGGCGCCGTGCATCGCTTCACCGGACAGGTCAGCGTGTTCGACGCGCGCGATGCGGCGTCGCCGTGCTACCGCTGTCTGTTTCCAGAACCGCCTGCTGCCGCGGATGCGCCGAACTGCGCCGAAGCCGGCGTGCTCGGTGTATTGCCCGGCATAATCGGCCTGCTGCAGGCGAACGAGGCGATCAAGTTGTTGCTTGGCATCGGCACGCCACTGGTCGGGCGCGTGCTGTGCTTCGACGCGCTCGCCGCCTTGTTCCGGGAATTGAAACTGCCACGCGATCCACGCTGCCCCGGCTGCGGCGCCGGTGCGGACTTCCGTGGCTATGCGGATATCGAGCAGATCTGTTCAGCGCACTGAATTTGTCGTCACTTCGGGTGTTTGGATTCCGCCAGCGCCAGCGCGAACAACTGCTCTTGGGTCGCTTCCTTGCCGTACTTGACCTTCCAGTCCGCGTAGGGTTCGCCGTAGATGCGCTCGCGCGCGGCGTCGCGGGTCATCTCCACGCCGCGTTCGGCGGCCGCTTCGCGGTACCAGTCGGCCAGGCAGTTACGGCAGAAGCCGGCCAGAATCATAAGGTCGATGTTCTGCACGTCGTTGCGCTCGACATTGAGATGCTGCAACAGGCGGCGAAACGCCGCGGCTTCGACTTCGCTCTCGTTGTTGTTGCTCATGATCAGCTCCTCGAGTGGTGCCGATGCGTCATTGTAACGCCCACCGGAGTTTGTGGGATGCGCGCGCAACGGTAGAATGCCGGGCAAATCCCCGGGCAGGATGGACGATGGCCGCAAGAATCCTCGATGGCAAGCGCGTCGCCGACGAATTGCTCGATAGTCTGCGCGCGCGCGTAGCCGCGAGGGTCGCGCAGGGCAGGGCGGCGCCCGGACTGGCCGTCGTGCTGGTCGGCGACGATGCGGCATCGGCCGTGTACGTACGCAACAAGCGCCGCGCCTGCACGCACGTCGGTTTCCGTTCGCGCGACTACGATCTGCCCGCGACGACTACCCAGGCGGAACTCGAGGCGCTGATCGACCGGCTCAACGCCGATGCGCAGATTCACGGCATCCTCGTGCAGTTGCCGCTGCCGGCGCACATCGACGCGAACGCACTGATCAACCGTATCGATCCGCGCAAGGATGTGGACGGCTTCCACCCCGAGAACATCGGCCGCCTGGCTCTGCGCCAGCGCGGCCTGCGGCCATGCACCTCGAAGGGCGTGATGACCCTGCTCGCGCACACCGACCGGCCGGTGCGCGGGCAGACCGCGGTCGTCGTCGGCGTTTCCAACCACGTCGGCCGGCCGCTGGCGTTCGAACTGCTGCTCGCCGGCTGCACCACGATCTGCTGCCACAAGTTCAGCACAAACCTCGCCCGGCACGTCGGCGACGGCGACCTCGTCATCGTCGCCGCTGGCAAACCCGGTCTGGTCAAGGGGGAATGGATCAAATCCGGCGCGGTCGTGGTCGACGTCGGCATCAATCGCCTGCCCGACGGCAGGCTCGCCGGCGACGTGGAATTCGCGCCGGCGGCAGCGCGAGCTTCTTGGATCACGCCGGTACCCGGCGGCGTCGGCCCGATGACGGTTGCCACCTTGATGGAAAACACCCTGGAAGCCGCCGAACCATCCTGAATCGCGGCGCAATCGCGTCGCGTTTCCGCTGCGAATTCCGGGCGACTTGGGCTATCCTTCGCGCCCCGTGTTTTCGATTCCGCCGATGCCGCTTGTCCGCCGCCATTTACGCTTTTCCCTGTTGCTCGGCGCCGTTTTGCTCGGCGCCTGCGGCAGTGTCATGCGCAAGGCGACCAACCAGTTTGCCGACAATCTGACCAGCGCAATCCTGGATCAGGACGATGCGGCCACGGTGCGTGACGGTGTGCCGGCCTACCTGCTGCTGGTCGACGGCTTGATCCGGAGCGATCCGCACAATCCGGGCACCTTGCTCGCGGGCGCGAAACTCTACGATGCCTATGCCAGCGGTTTTGTCGACAACGATGCGCGCGTGCAACTCATGTCGGCGCGTGCGTTCGACTATGCGCGGCGCGCGCTGTGTTTGCGCGAGAAGGATTTGTGCGCGGCGCTGGATCGACCGTTCGATGGGTTTTCCGCGGCGCTGGCCAAATCCGACGATGTCGCGACCCTGTACGGCTTCGCCTCGGCCTGGGCGGCGAAAATCCAGGCGAACACCTCGGACTGGAACGCAATCGCCGATATTCCGAAGGTGCAGGCTGTGCTGGAGCGCGTGGCCGCGATCGATCCGCGTTATGACGACGGCGGCGCTTGGCTGTATCTGGGTGTCTTGAACTCGATCCGCCCGGCCTCGCTCGGTGGCAAGCCGGAGCTGGGCAAGGCCGACTTCGACAAGGCCCTGGAGATCTCCGGGGGCAAGAACCAGATGGTGCGCGTACTGTATGCGCAGTATTACGCGCGTCTGGTGTTCGACAAGGCGCTGCACGACAGACTGCTCAACGAAGCGCTCGCTGCCGATCCGCACGCGCCGGGCCTCACCCTGATCAACATTCTGGCGCAACGCAAGGCGAAAGCGTTGTTGGAATCGGGCAAGGATTATTTTTGACATTGTGGGAAAAGCAAAAATGAGAAACACAGTCTGGTTGTCCATCGCCTTGCTCGGTGCATTCAGCGCCGCCAACGCCGCCACCGTCATCAAGATCGCCACGGTCGCACCCGACGGTACGGCCTGGATGCGCGAGATGCGCGCCGGCGCCGCCGCGGTGAAAAAGGACACCGACGATCGCGTCGAGATCAAGTACTACCCGGGCGGCGTGATGGGCGACGAGCCCACCGTGTTGCGCAAGATCCGCATCGGCCAGTTGCAGGGCGGCGCATTCACCGGCGGCGAACTGTCGCAGGTGGACAAGGACGCGCAGATCTACAGCCTGCCGTTCCTGTTTAAGACCCAGGACGAGGTGGACAAGGTGCGCGCGCAGCTCGATCCGCTGCTCAGGCACAGCTTCGACAAGGCCGGGTTCGACGTCGCCGGCATCAGTGGCGGCGGCTTCGCCTACCTGATGAGCGTCAAGGACATCCGCACCAAGGACGACCTCAAGGCCGCCAAGGTCTGGGTACCGCAAGGCGATCGCGTCGCCGAAGCGGGATTCAAAGCGGGCGGCGTCACGCCGATTTCGTTGCCGCTGGCCGACGTCTACACCAGTTTGCAGACCGGGCTCATTGACACCGTGGCCAATACGCCGGCTGGAGCGATCGCGTTCCAGTGGCACACCAAGGTGCGCCACATGGTCGACCTGCCGATTACCTACGTCGTCGGCATTCTTGTCATCGACAATAAAGTGTTCGACGCGCTGTCGCCGGCGGATCAAAAAGCAGTGAACGGCGATCTCGGTGCCGCGTTCGCGCGCCTGGAAACGATCAACCGCAACGACAACGCGCAAGCCAAACTGGCATTGCAGAAGCAGGGGATTGCAATCTTTACGCCGAACGCGGCCGAAACGGCTGCGTGGGAAGCGGTCGGCGCGGACGCACGCAAACAGTTGCAAGCCGACGGCGAGATCACGCCGGAAATGGCGGCGGCGCTGGATAAAGCCTTGGCCGCAGCGCGGAGCAATTGACTTTGCGACGCGGCATGGAAATCCTGCGCCGCATCGAGGACTGGCTGCTTGCCGTTCTGGTATTGCTGCTGGTCGTTCTGGCCGGCAGCCAGATTATCCTGCGCGATTTCTTCGCGACCGGAATTTCCTGGGCCGATCCGCTGATGCGCCAGCTCGTGCTGTGGACCGGGATGCTCGGCGCGCTCGCCGCCGTGCGCGACGAAAAACACATCGCGCTGGACGTGTTGCAGCGCTTCCTGTCGCCTTTGGCGCGGAAGATCGCGCGCATCGTCACGTTCGGGTTCGCCGCCGCCATCTGCGCGGCGCTGGCCTGGTACAGCTACGTGATGTTGAACGTGGATTACACGAGCGCGACGCAGTCGAGTGCGTTCGAGTCGCTTCCGGCTTGGATTCCCGAAACCGTCCTGCCGGCCGCGTTTGGCCTGATGGCGCTGCGCTTCGTCTTGCGCGCATTCACGCCGCCGGCACACACGCCGCCTTTGCTGCATTCGGTCGGACCGGCGTCGTGACCTGGCTGATCGTTGCCGCGCTGATCGTGTTGGCGGCGCTTGGCGCGCCGTTGTTCGCGATCATCGCGGCGATCGCATTGTTCGGATTCCATGCCGCCGGCGAACCCGGCGCGGCAGTCGCGATCGAGTTCTATCGCCTCGCCGACATGCCTGCGCTGATCGCGATTCCGCTGTTCACGCTCGCCGGGTACCTGCTCGCCGAAAGCCAGGCGCCGCGGCGCCTGGTGCGCCTGACCAATGCGCTTTTCGGCTGGTTGCCGGGCGGCTTGGCGATCGTTTCAGTATGCGCCTGCACTTTGTTCACCGCGTTCACCGGCGCCACCGGCGTCACCCTGATTGCGCTCGGCGCCGTGCTCTATCCGGCCCTGCGCCAGGCGCATTACGACGAACGCTTCTCGCTCGGCCTGCTCACCTGCGCCGGCAGTCTCGGCCTGTTGCTGGTGCCATCGATGCCATTGATCCTCTACGGTGTGGTCGCGCAGCAGTTCCACACCACGCCGCCGGTCAGCATCGACGCCTTGTTCAAGGCGGGCCTGTTGCCGTGCCTGCTCATGGTCGTGATGTTATCGGTGTACAGCGCGTGGAAGGCGCGCGATCTGCCGCGTCCGCCACCATCCAGCGCACGTGAGGTGTGGGCGGCAGTCAAGGATGCCGCATGGGAATTGCCCTTGCCCTTTGTGATCCTCGCTGGCATCTACTCCGGCAAGCTCGCGGCTTCCGAAGCCGCGGCAGCGACGGCGCTGTATGTGCTCATCGTGACCGTGCTCATCCGGCGCGAAATAAAACTCGGCGAATTGCCGCGCGTGATCCGCGAGGCGATGCTGCTGGTCGGCGCCATCCTGATCGTGCTCGGTTTTTCGCTCGCGCTGACCAATTGGCTGATCGACGGCGACGTGCCGGAGAAATTGTTTGCGGCCCTGCAATCCGGCGTATCCGGCAAATTCGCCTTCCTGCTTCTGCTCAACGTGTTCCTGCTCGTGTTCGGCATGCTGCTCGAAGGCTTCCCGGCGATCATCATCCTGGTGCCGCTGATCCTGCCGGTGGCTACGCATTACGGCATCGATCCTGT
>JAJXWU010000168.1 GCA_021781425.1 Pseudomonadota bacterium | reverse complement strand
CACCGTGGTCGCGCCCGACCGCGACCGTTCCGGCGCCAGCAATTCGCTCACCCTCGATCAGCCGATCCGGGTCAAGAAGCTCGACGAGCACCGCTACAGCGTCGCCGGCACGCCGACCGATTGCGTGCATCTGGCGCTATCCGGTCTGCTCGACCACGAACCCGACATCGTCGTTTCCGGCATCAACAATTCGGCCAACCTCGGCGATGACGTGATCTACTCGGGCACGGTTTCGGCGGCGATGGAAGGCCGCTTCCTCGGCCTGCCGGCAATCGCGGTGTCGCTGGTTTCGTCCGATCACCGCGGCGAGCATTTCCACAGCGCGGCGCAGGCGGCCCTGTCGATCATGCAGCGTCTGCTGGTCGATCCGCTGCCGGCCGACACCATTCTCAACGTGAACGTGCCGGACCGGCCCTGGGCCGAGTTGCGCGGTTTCGCGGTGACGCGCCTCGGGCGCCGCCACCGGTCCGCACCGTGCATGCCGCAACGCGATCCACGCGGCCATCCGATCTACTGGATCGGACCGGCCGGCGAGGCCGAGGACGATGGTCCTGGCACCGACTTCCATGCCGTGCGCGACGGCTTCATCTCGATCACGCCGATCCATGTCGACCTGACCCGTTTCCAGGCGCTGGACAAGGTCAGCAGTTGGGTCAGTTCGCTGTCGCTCGAACTCGGCAGCGCCGCATGAACGCTGCCGTATGAATGGTTTCTCGCGATCCACGCCCGAGGCGCGTGGCCTCGGCATGACCGGCCAGCGCGCGCGCGATCGTCTGATTGCGCGGCTCAAGGAAGAGGGCATCGCCGACCGCCGCGTGCTCGAGGTGCTTGCGCGTCTGCCGCGGCACTTGTTCATCGAGGAAGCGCTGGCCTCGCGCGCCTATGAGGACACCGCTTTGCCCATTGGCCAGGGCCAGACGATCTCGCAGCCCTGGGTCGTGGCGCGCATGACCGAAGCGCTCATCGAGGAAAAGATTCCGGACAAGGTGCTGGAAATCGGCACCGGTTCCGGCTATCAGGCGGCGGTGCTCGCCGCGCTTTGCGGAAACGTGTACACCGTCGAACGCATCGAGGAACTGCTGCGCGATGCGCGCCGGCGCTTCCGCAAGCTCGGCATCGGCAACATCCGCAGCAAGCATGACGACGGCCGGGTCGGCTGGCCGGAATTCGCGCCGTACGATGCGATCATGCTCACCGCCGCGGGCGAAACCGTCGATGCCGCCCTGTTCGCGCAACTCGCGCCGGACGGCGTGCTGGTCGCGCCGGTCGGGCCGGCCGGCGCGCAGCGCCTGCTGCGTTACCGCCGCGATGGCGAGGAGTGGAAGGCGCAGATGCTCGGTCACGTCAGCTTCGTGCCGCTGCTTGGCGGCGTTGCCTGATGCGCCTGTTCAAGCCGCTCTACGAAATCGCGCTGCGCTGGGCCGCGCACCCGCGCGCGCAAGCCTATCTGGCCGGATTGAGTTTCGTCGAAGCCTTCATCTTTCCGGTCGCGCCGGAGTTCATGCTGGCGCCGATGACGCTGGCCAAGCCCCCGCGCTGGGCGCGGTTCGCGTCGATCAGTTTGGCGTTTTCCCTGCTCGGATCGCTGGTCGGCTATGCACTCGGGCATTACGCCTTCGACGCGCTGCGTCCGCTGCTCGCCAATTCCGGACTGCTCGCGCACCTGGATCAGCTCGTTGCCGAATTCCGTGCCAGCGCCATCGCCCATCCATGGAAGGCGTTCTGGCTGCTGGTCGCGGCCGGTTTCGTGCCGATCCCGATGAAGGTGGCGAGTTGGGCCTGCGGCATCGTCGGCATTCCGATCCTGCCGTTCCTCGGCGGCATCGCGGTCGGCCGCGGCAAGCGTGTTTACCTGCTGTGCGGATTGATCCGGCTCGGCGGCGAGCGTGCCGAAAAGGCGATTCACCGCTGGATCGAGCCGATCGGCTGGGCGATCATCGCATTGATCGTTTTTATCGTTATTTACTTCCGGTATCTGTGCTGAGTCCGATGACGATGTGTTCGTTACAGTCCGCGATTTTGCGACTCACCTGCGTGACCGCTGCCGTATGGCTTGCCGGTTGTTCGTCGAATCCGCCCGCGCCGGTGGTGGATCTGTCGCTGCCGAACGAGAACGCGCCGGCGGCGCCCGCTGCCGCGGCGACTGCGCAGACCTATCGCGTGGTGCAGGGCGACACCTTGTATTCGATCGCGTTCAAGCATGGGCTGGATTATCGCGACCTTGCCGCATGGAATGGCATCGCCTCGCCATACCGCATCTTCGCGGGACAAGAAGTGCGCCTGAGTGTGCCGAAGCAGACAGCCTCGGCGGCACCGCCCGCGACCACCCCGCAAGCCGAACCGCAAACCGGACAGGCGGTGACCTCGGGCATAGTCGAAGGCGCAACGACCGTGCCGCTGGCTTCGTCAGCGTCGGCATCGAAACCGTCGGCCTTCGAGCCTGTTGCCGCGTCGCCGGCGAATCCGCCCGCGACGGCATCCGCCGCGCCAGCGCCGTCGGCAAAATCTGCCGTGGCGCGGGTGGAGAATCCGTCGGTCGCAGCACCGATGCCGAAGCCCGTCGGGGCCGCGCCGCCCGCTGTCAGGCCGGTCATTGCACCCGTACCGCCGAGACCGGCGGAGAGCGCCCCGGAACTCAATGCCGGCGGCGTCACCTGGCGCTGGCCCGCCGCAGGGAAAGTCGTCGGCACCTTCGTCGCCGGCGATCAGACCAAACAGGGCCTGGACATCGCAGGCCGCGCAGGCGATCCGGTGCGTGCCGCCGCCGCCGGCGAAGTCGTTTACAGCGGCAACGGCCTGATCGGCTACGGCGAACTCATCATCGTCAAGCACAACGCCAATTACCTTTCCGCTTACGGTCACAACAGCAAGCGTCTGGTCAAGGAAGGCGACCGCGTGAAGGCCGGCCAGGAAATCGCCGAGATGGGCGCGACCAGCGCCAGTCGCGACGAACTGCACTTCGAGATCCGCAAGAACGGCAAGCCGGTCAATCCGCTGGATTACCTGCCAGCACGGTGATCCGGAGTATCCTGCGCCGATGACAGCGCGCGCGCCCGACGAACTCGACGCCGAGGAACTGCTCGGGCTGCTGGATGCGGTGGAACCGCGCGACGGGGTGGCGCGCGATTCCGCGAGCGCTTATCTTGGCGAAATCGGCCTGATTCCGTTGCTTGATTCCACCAGCGAGCGCGAATTGGCGCGGCGCGTGCGCGCCGGCGACGAGCAGGCGCGCCGGCAGATGATTGAAGCGAACCTGCGTCTTGTGGTCGCCGTGGCGCGCGGTTACGTTGGCCGCGGTGTGCCACTGATGGACCTGATCGCCGAGGGCAATCTCGGCCTGATCCGCGCGGTGGAAAAGTTCGAGCCGGCGCGGCGACTGCGTTTTTCCACGTATGCCGTATGGTGGATTCGCGAGGCGGTGCAGCATGCGTTGATGCACCAGGGCCGCACGGTGCGCGTGCCGGTGCACGTGCTGCGCGAGTACGCGCAGGTGTTGCGCGCGCAGCGCGAGTTCGTGGCGGCGCACGGACGCACACCGGGCATCGAGGAATTGGCGCGCGCCACGAGCCGACCCGCGAGCGAAGTGGCGGAATTATTTTCGGCGACCGAACGCATCCGCTCGCTGGATGCGCCGCTGTCCGACCACGACGAGCGTGCGCTGAGCGAACAGATCGCGACGGGCGAGGCGGACGCCACGAGCGTCGAGAATGTCGCCGGCAGCGGCATCGGCGCCTGGATCGCGCAGTTGCCCGAACGCGAGCGCTGGGTGCTGGAGCACCGTTTTGGGCTGGACGATCACGGCGTGCAGACCCTGGCCGAGGTCGCTGAGCAACTGGGGCTCACGCGCGAACGCGTGCGCCAGATCCAGGCGCAGGCGCTGAAAAAGCTGCGCGCGTTGCTGGAGCGCGACGAGAAAGACTAATTGGGAATTCGATTAAATCCGTTCGCGTTGAGCGTGGCTCGCGCAGCGAGCGAAGTCGAAACGCCCGGCCCTTCGGCTTCGCGCCTTTGGCGCTGCGCGCAGGGCGAACGGGTTTCTCTAACTCGACAGCAGAAACACCGCCACGGCCTGGCGTCCCTCGCCGATCAACACGTTGAACGTGCGCGCGGCGGCGGCGTTGTCCATGGTTTCGAGTCCGATGCCGCGTTTGAGGAATTGCGCGAGCACCGATTGCGGCGGAAACACGGCGCGCACGCCGGTGCCGAGCAGGACGACCTCGGGTTCAAGCGCGAGGATGGATTCGATCGCGGCGGCGTCGATCTGGTCGGGCCGTTGCGCGGGAAAATCCTCGACGATGCGCGTGGCGCTGACCACGAGGCTGCGGTGCAGCGTGCGGTCGATCACGGTGACGGATTGCGCGTCCGCGCGGCGCAGGAAGAATTGCCGGTCGTTGCGGTGTTCGGTTAACTGCATGGGTTATCGAGGCAGCGCCAGCTTCGGCTTGTCCTCGTTGTGGCGATAGAAACACGCCACGCGGCCGATGCTCTGCACGAGTTCCGCGTTCGCGCTTTGCCCAAGTTCGGCGATCTGCGCGCGACGTTCGACGCGGTCCTCGCTGCCGATTTTCACCTTGACCAGTTCGTGCTGATCCAGCGCAGTGGAGAATTCCTTGACCACCGCCGGCGTGATGCCCTTGTTGCCGGTCAGGATCACCGGTTTCAGATTATGCGCGAGGCCGCGCAGATAGCGTTTCTGGCTGGGTGAGAGCGGCATTGAATCGTCCGAATGCGGGTATTACAGGGTATCATGCGGCTATGCAGCATTGGCAGATTGCGGATGGCGCGGAGCAAATCCAGTACCCGTTGGCTCAAGGAGCATTTCTCCGATCCCTTCGTCAAGCGCGCACAGGCCGAAGGCTGGCGCTCGCGCGCGGTCTTCAAGCTCGAGGAACTGATCGAGCGCGACCGCCTGCTCAAACCCGGCATGATCGTGGTGGATCTGGGCGCCGCGCCGGGCGGCTGGTCGCAGATGGTGCGCGAGCGCCTCGGTGACGCGGGCCGCATCGTGGCGCTGGATATCCTCAGTATGCAGGGCATTGCCGGGGTGGAGTTCATCGAGGGCGATTTCCGCGAGGAAGCCGTTGTGACAAGGCTGGAGGCGCTGCTCGATGGCACACCGGTGGACCTTGTGCTATCGGACATGGCGCCCAATATGAGTGGTGTCGACTCTGCCGACCAGGCACGCGCCATGCATCTGGCTGAACTGGCAAAGGAATTTGCCGCCGCCCACCTGAAACCCGGGGGTGCGTTCGTGGTCAAATTGTTCCAGGGCCGCGGCTTTGACGAGTACCTGAAAAACTTGCGCAAGGCTTACGAGCGCGTCAGCATGCGCAAACCGAAGGCCTCGCGCGCGCGCAGCCCCGAGGTTTACGCCATCGCGACAGGAAAGAAGTAGGAATTTCATGAATTACTTTCAAGCAGCCGCTTCCGCTTTTAGTTCCCTTCAGTTGAGGGGACGAGTCCGTTGCACAACGATGGGCCGGGGG
>JAJXWU010000105.1 GCA_021781425.1 Pseudomonadota bacterium | reverse complement strand
ATTCCCCGCGGCCCCTGACATTTAACGGAGTTTTACCCATGGCTTACGGCATGAACGACGTCAAGAACGGCATGAAGATCATCGTGGACGGCTATCCGTGCACGATCGTCGACACCGAGTACGTCAAGCCCGGCAAGGGCCAGGCCTTCACCCGCGTCAAGTACCGCAACCTCAAGACCGGCCGCACGACCGAGCTGACCATGAAATCGACCGACTCGCTGGAGGCCGCCGATGTCCTGGATCAGGACATGGAATACCTCTACAGCGACGGCGAGTTCTGGCACTTCATGCATCCGGAAACGCACGAGCAGCTCGCCGCCGACAAGAACGCGATGGCCGATGCGCAGAAATGGCTCAAGGGCAACGAAGAGTGCATCGTCACGCTGTGGAACGGTGCGCCGCTGACCGTGGCGCCGCCGAACTTCGTCGAACTCGTGATCACCGAGACCGATCCGGGCGTCAAGGGCGACACCGCCGGCACCGGCGGCAAGCCGGCGACGCTGGAGACCGGCGCCGTGGTGCGCGTGCCGCTGTTCGTGCCGCAGGGCGAGAAGATCAAGGTCGATACGCGGACGGGCGAGTACGTGGGGCGCGTGAAGTAAACCGGGATGCAAACCGTCGACCAGCTCCTCGAAGCGCGCTGGGTCATCCCGGTCGAACCGCTCGGCGCGGTACTCGAGCATCACGCCGTGGCGCTCGCCGGCGATGTCGTCGCCGATATCCTGCCGATCGCGGCGGCGCGCGCGAAGCATGCGAACGCCAAACGGACAGCGTTGCCGGAACACGCGCTGATCCCGGGGCTGGTCAACGCGCACACGCACAACGCGATGGCCCTGATGCGCGGGCTGGCGGACGACTTGCCGTTGATGACCTGGCTGCAAAAGCACATCTGGCCGGCGGAGGCCAAGGCGGTCGGTCCCGAATTCGTCCGCGACGGCGTTGAACTGGCCATCGCCGAGATGCTGCGTGGCGGCACCACCTGCTGCAACGAGAACTATTTCTTTCCCGACGTGCAGGCGGCGACGTACCTGCGCCATGGTTTCCGAGCCGTGGTCGGCCTGCCGATCATCGAATTCCCGAGTGCCTGGGCGAAGAGCCGCGACGAGTATTTCGACAAGAACCTCGCCGTGCACGACGAGTTCAAGGGCGAGAGACTCGTCTCGACCGCGTTGGCGCCGCACGCGCCTTACACCGTGGCGGACGAAAGTTTCGCGCGCATCCGCGTGCTTTCGGATCAACTCGACATTCCGGTGCACCTGCACCTGCATGAAACCGCGCAGGAAATCGAGGACTCGCGCAAGCAGTATGGCCAGCGCCCGTTCGCGCGCCTGCAGGCGCTTGGCCTGGTCGACGAGCGCCTGATCGCGGTGCACATGACGCAACTGACGGAAGCGGAAATCGCCGCTTGCGCGCAGCACGGCGTGTCGGTGGTGCATTGCCCGGAATCGAACCTGAAACTCGCCAGCGGATTCTGTCCGGCCGAAAAATTGCGCCGCGCCGGCGTGAACCTCGCCATCGGCACCGACGGCTGCGCCTCGAACAACGACCTGGACATGCTCGGCGAGACGCGCACGGCGGCGCTGCTGGCCAAGGGCGTCGCGAACGATGCCAGCGCGTTCGACGCAGCCTTCGCATTGCACGCCGCCACGCTGGGTGGCGCGCGTGCGCTGGGGCTTGGCGAACGCATCGGCTCGATCGTTTGCGGCAAGCAGGCGGACCTGACCGCGGTGCGCTTGGACGCCCTGGAGACGCAGCCGGTTTACAACGTGGTCTCGCAACTGGTCTATGCCAGCGCACGCCATCAGGTCAGCGACGTCTGGATCGCCGGCGTGCGCAAGGTGGAAAACGGCGCATTGTGCGCCATTGACACGGATGTGTTGCGCGACAAGGCGCGGGCATGGCGCGCGCGCATCGCGGCGGCGTGACATGAGCCCCGCCAACGTCAGTTCCGCCGAAACGGCCAAGTTCGATCGCCTGGCGGCCCGATGGTGGGACAGGGATGGGGAATCGCGGCCGCTGCACGACCTCAATCCCGCGCGCCTGGATTACATCGCCGAACGCGTCGCGCTCAACGGTGCGCGTGTGCTCGATGTCGGCTGCGGCGGCGGGATTCTCTCCGAGTCCCTCGCACGCCGCGGCGCGAAGGTAACCGGCATCGACCTGGCGCCGCGCGTGCTCGAGGTCGCGCGTCTGCATCTGCACGAGTCGGGTGTGCGCGTCGACTATCGCGAAATCGCCGTCGAATCGCTGGCGGAGGAAATGCCCGGCACGTTCGATGCCGTGACCTGCATGGAATTGCTCGAACACGTACCCGACCCGGGCAGCGTCATCCACGCCTGCGCCGTCTTGCTCAAGCCCGGCGGCCGCCTGCTGCTGTCCACGCTCAATCGCACGCCGCGTGCGTTTGCAGCGGCCATTGCCGCTGCCGAGTACGCGCTGAACCTTTTGCCGCGCGGCACCCATCACTATGCGCAATTCATCCGCCCGTCGGAACTCGCCGCGGTGCTGCGCGACAATGGGTTGATGCTCGAAGACCTGAGTGGACTTGCCTACAACCCGCTATCGCGCCGCGCCAGGATCGTAAAAAGTACGCAAGTGAACTATTTGGCTTGCGCCCGGAAGCCCGCGTGATCCGGCCCGTCATTCCGGACGCCGTGTTCTTCGACCTCGACGGCACCCTGGTCGATTCGGCCCCGGACATGATCGAGGCGATGCGGCGCCTGCGCGTCGAACTGGGCGAATCGCCGCTGGGCGCGGAGTCGATCGGGGCCGTCGTGTCGCGAGGCGGCCGCGCCATGATCCGGCGCGGCTTTCCCGAGGCGGACGAGGCGCGCGTCGAAGTCCTGCTGCCGCGATTTCTCGACCTGTATGCGGCAGCCATCGCCACGCATTCGGCCCTGTTCCCCGGCATGGATGCGGTGCTCGCGGCGCTGGAGGCGCGCGGCACGCCGTGGGGCGTGGTCACCAACAAGCCGGGCTGGCTGGCGCGCGCGCTGATGGCGGAGCTCGCGCTGCACCACCGCTGCGCGGCTCTGGTCACCGGCGATTGCCTGCCGCTCAAGAAACCCGACCCGGCGCCGATCCTGCGCGCTTGCGAGATCGCCGGTGTCGCCGCGGCGCGCAGCGTCTACGTCGGCGACGACCTGCGCGACATCGAAGCAGGACACTCCGCCGGCATGCGCACGATCGCCGCCGGCTGGGGATACCTGGATGGCGAGGACCCGCAAGGCTGGGGTGCGGACTGCGTGATCGGCTCGCCGGCACAGTTGCTCGCTGCGTTCGGGATGAGCTGAGCGATGCCCGGGGCCAACGGCACCTTTGCAAGTTTCGAGCGGAAATGGCTGGCGGCCAATCCCGAAAACGCCATCGTCGCCGTCTTCCTGCCGGCCGCGCAGCGCGGGCTCGCCAGTGCGTTCGGTTGCCTGGTCCACGAATTGTCGCAGGCCGCGTTCCGGATCCGCGAACCGCAGGTTGCGGCGGCGAAGCTCGCGTGGTGGAAGCAGGAACTGGCCGATGCCGCGTTCGGAAAACCCAGTCATCCGGTCACGCAAGTGCTTTTCGACTGCACCGGCGTGCGCGAATCCGATCCGGCCCAGTGGCCGGCGCTGGCTGACGGCGCGCTGGCGCAGCTCGATGCGCCGGGGGCCGGCACGCTCGCCGCCCTGATCGATCAACTCGATCCGTTCTTCGGCGCGGTTGCGCGCGCCGAAAACGCGCTGTTTTGCGCCGGCGCCGGCAATGTCGAAGCCGATTCGGCATTGTGGACATTGTCGCATCTGCTGCGTGCGTTGCCGCATCTCGCTGACGGCGAGCCGCATTTGCCGCTGCCATTGGGACTGCTTGCACGGCATGGGTTGACGCGTGCGGAGCTCGCCTACGAATCGCCGCAGCGGAATATGCTGATCAAGGACTTCCTCGATGAACTGGTGTTGGAAGGCAACGGCGCGCTCGGCGTGAGCGCGGTACGTTCGCTGCCGCTGCGCGTGCGCGCCGTGCTCGACCGCCAGCGCATCGCCGCCGCATTGAGGGTCACCGATCCGTTGCAGCGGCTGCGCACGCAGCCGCACGCGGGCCGCTGGCGCATATTGTGGACGACGTGGATCGAAGCGCGGCGGTTTCGCGCCGCCATGCGTTAAAATCCGCGGATTCCCGCCGCAACCACCAACGCATGCAATCGAATCCGATCCATTCTTTGCCCGACGTCGCCAGCGACGCGCAGGCCGGCGCCGCCGGCGCGCTCGATTGGGTCGGCATGGAAAACATCGCGCTGCCGGTGCGCCTCGTCGGCGCGGATGGCGTGACCATGCAGTCCGCGGCGCGCGTGTCCGCCTTCGTGAACCTGGCGGATGCGCAGGCACGCGGCATCCACATGTCGCGCCTGTACCTGCATCTGGATCGCGCGCTGAGCACCGAACCGCTGACGCCCGCCGCGCTGCGCCGCCTGCTGCACGATTTTGTCGCGTCGCATGCCGGGCTTTCCGATCGTGCGCTGCTGCGCATCGCCTTCGAACATTTATTGCGCCGGCCTGCGCTGGTGAGCGTGAACAGCGGCTGGAAGGCGTATCCGGTCGAAATCGCCGCGACCCTGGCGCAAGGGCATTTCGCCCTGGAAATGCAGGCGGACGTGCAGTATTCGAGTACGTGCCCGGCCTCCGCCGCACTGGCGCGGCAAGTCGTCCAGGATCGTTTTGCGCAGGACTTCGTGCAGGGCAAGGCGCTCGATCATGCGGCTGTCGAACACTGGCTCGGCACCGCGCAGGGCATCTGCGCCACGCCGCATAGCCAGCGCAGCACGGCACGGGTGCGCGTGCGGCTCGCGCCGGGATTCGATCTGCCGATTGTCGAACTCGTCGACGCGATCGAAAGCGCACTGGCCACGCCGGTGCAGACCGCCGTCAAGCGCGAGGACGAGCAGGCCTTCGCGCGCCTGAACGGCGAAAATCCGATGTTTTGCGAGGATGCCGCGCGGCTTATCCGCCGCGCGCTCGAAGCGGACGAGCGCATCGCCGACTACCACATTCGCGTCGAGCACCACGAAAGCCTGCATGCGCACGATGCGGTGGCGGTGACGTCAAAGAGGGCAGCGGCCGGCTTCTAGGATCTTGGTTTCGGTAACAGCGCAGGATCGAGGCGCACGTCGAACCAGTTGAATCCCCAGTGCACGTGCGGGCCGGTGGCGCGTCCGGTCATGCCGGCCAGGCCGATCACCTGGCCGCGTTTCACGCGCTCGCCGACCTTCACGTCGACGCGGCTCATGTGCAGAAACGAGGAATCCAGTCCGTAGCCGTGATCGATCAGCACGGTGCCGCCGGTCAGGAACAGGTCCGTCGCGGCGAAACTGACTACCCCGGCAGCCGGTGCGTGGACCGGCGTTCCCGCGGGCACGGCCATGTCCAGGCCCATGTGCGGCGCCTTCGGCACGCCGTTGTCGATGCGCTGGCTGCCGTAGACGCCGCTGATGCGCGCGCCCTGCACGGGCAATTCGAATCCGTGCGCGAAATCTTCCCGCGCGTCGAGA
>JAJXWU010000002.1 GCA_021781425.1 Pseudomonadota bacterium | reverse complement strand
GCCCGGCGCGACGAACTCGCTCTTGTGCGCGAGGTAGTACTCGTGCGCCAGTTCGTTGAAATCCGGAAGCTTCAGGGCAGCCTTGTAGTGCTCGATTTGCACGCCGGCCAACACGTCTTCCGTGGCCAACTGGATGCGGCGCTGCACGAGAGGATCCTTCTCCAGTCCGCCCGCGCGCGCCTGCGCCGCCAGTTGCTTTTGCAATAGCAGGCCCATGATCGTGCTTTCGATGCGCTTGGGGCTGTCGAAGAAACCGCCGCGATCCTGTTGCGGAATTTTTGCGGCAAAGGCGTCGATGTCCTGCAAGGTCACCTGCGCGCCGCCCTGTTCGGCGACCACGCCGGGCGGCAGCGGCGCCTTGGATTGGTCCTGCGCGAGCGCTGCCGTGCAGGTGCAGGCGGCGGCGATGACGATACTGATCCGGAAAATTTCGCTACGAAATTGCATTTTCTTTCCTGAAAAAATGCGCCGCCTGATGGCGGCGCGGTTGTGATTACGCGGATCGAAAAAAGTTCACCTAAACCACCGACAACCCGGGTCACGCTGTTGGTGTAACCCTGGCTGTCACAGATTGACTAGGGTGTATAGGTGCTGAAGTTGCCCCCATTAATCAACGGTACTCTACAGCTGCTGCCGCAATTTCCCGTCTTGGTCGATGCCGCAGTACCGCCCGTCGGCGTGACATTGCCGATATCGGCATTGATGATGTTCAGATAATAGGTCTGACCATCGGACAGCGTGCAGCCGTTCGTCTTCGACCATTGCACGAATCCACCGCTCATCGCTTTGTTGATGTAACACCCCGGTACAACGCTGCTGGTCGTCGGATAAGTTGTCGGGTCGCTGAAATCCCCGCAATTCTTGCTGATTGTCATGCTGACGAGTGCATCGTTCTGCGTTGACCCAACGGTATAGCGTCCGTAAATATTCGATGGTGCCGTGCTGAAGTACGGGTTCGGCACCGTGAGTTGTTGCGCCATATACATGCTGATAGGCAACGGGAATACCGGCTGCCGGCCGAACTGTCCGGGCCAGGGGGCAAACCATACCGAAGCGAAACTGGTCACATCGACACTCTGGATGCCGGTACCGGCTCCGGATCCGAAATAGTTCACATTCTGATTGCCGGTCCAGCGGCTGAAATTGGCGATACCCGCGGTGGTGCTGGTGATGACCGGGCAACTGGCGCTAGGAACCGTTACCGATTGCGTCTTGCTGCTCTGTTGGCTGCTCACGCTGTCGGTCACTGTCAGGGTGACACTGTAGGTGCCCGCCGCCGCATAGGTATGCGACGGGTTTTGCGCCGTCGAGGCCGGCGTAGCGTCGCCGAAATTCCACGACCACGCGTTGATGGTGCCGCCCGGATCGGTGGAGGTATCGGTGAAGTTGGCGGTCAGGCTGCTGGTGGTGAAAGTGAAGTTGGCCGCCGGCGTGCCACCGCTGTTGCCGCTCTGGTTCACCGTCGCCAGCGAGGCGAGCGTGGCCGGGCTGGCGCCCGCGGCCGCCTGACAGGTTACCGTCGCCTGATAGCTGCTGGCGCTGGTACCGGTGTTGGTGAAGCCGACGTTGAACGCGATCGGCGTGGTGGAGCTGCACGACTGCGATCCGGAAGAGCCGCACACATAGCCGTTGGCCGGGCCGGTCGCCGTGCCCGTTCCGCTGGTCGTGACGATCACCACTGTGCATGATGCGGCATTCAGCGGCAATACGCTGAAACTGCCGGTCACGTTGCTGCCCGAGGCGAGCGTGGAGGCCGGCCCCTTCAGCGGCTGTGCCGGGCCGAAGGTCAACTGCTGCGCGTTGCCAGAGATGCCGCAGGCGCTGGAAAACGCCAGCGGGGTGGCGGCACTGACGATGAGATTGCCGCTGCCGGTTGTGGACAATTGTGCATTGCTCACGCCATCGACATGGCAGTAGTTGGCGGTGGGCGATTCACCGTTGAAATAGACGGAGAACGTGCCGCCGGCGGCGACGGCATTGCCGGCACACATCACGGCGAGCGCAAACAAGGCATTACGGATCGTCATGGAAGACTCGGGCACGGGATACCAATGCATATTGTAGCCGTTCGCGGCGCGACCGAGTGCAAAGAACTCATTAACCGTGCGGATAAAAAAAGAGGGGCCCTTGCGGGCCCCTCGGATACATGGTTGCACTTACGATCAGGAGCAGGCGGCGCCGGCTGCCGTAGCGCAGAAACGCGATTCGCGATGACGGTACACACCGCTGTAGTTGCCGAGCACGCTACCGGCGCTGCTGGTAACGAAGTCCTCGGCCTCGAAACCGGTGACCGGCAAGCCGTAGAAAATCCCGCCAGTGGTGTCGGGACGGCTCGCGTGCGCATCCGCTGCCGGCGAGGTACCACCGTGCGCGGAATCCGTGAACGACAGTGCCAACCAGCCATGATCACCCAGCGCTGACGTGTCGATATTCGAGGTCAGGTTGGAGCCCAGGATGCTGGTGCCGCCGAAGCTGATGACGTTGGTCTCGTGGCACAGCGAGGAGGGCGGCTGGCCCGGAGGACACGGCGAGAAGCCGCAGGTCGGGGTCGAGGTCGTGTTCTCTTCGCGGTCGAAGAGACTGATGCCGATCACGTCGCAGGACAGACCCTTGCTGAAAGCCGACTCGAACGGAGCGATCGGTGCCGCAGTGCCCGCGTAGTTCGGGCTCGGATCGACATAGAAGCGCTTGGTCGGGAAAGTGACGACCCAGTCAGAACCGGCCGTATGATCGGTCGCGGCCTGCCACTGATTGTAGAGGTTGTTGGCCGAGAACACGGCGCTCACCGCGTCGATGGCCTGCGTGGCAGCAGGATAAGCCGCCGTCACCAGGGTCCCATTGTTGAAGACAAGAGCCGTCGCGGTTGTGGCTGGGGCCGGATCGTTCACACTGTTCAAGCTGGGATCGAGGGTACCCGTACCACGGCCAAGCGGGGCGGCGGTAAAGCCATCGAGCGCATCAGCGTTGTAGGTGTAGTACGTGCCGTTACCTGTATTGACCACCGAGGCCGCACCGAAGAGGCCGGATTTCGGGGCAATGATACTGGCAAAAGCGTTGGCTTCGAAGTCGGTTTCCGCTTTCGAACAACCCGGCGGCACGCTGTTGACGTGGGTGATATCCGCGGACAAAGCGCTTGTCGAGACGATATCGCCCATCGAGATCATCTCGAAGTGGCCTTCCAGCGTACGCGTGTCGCTGGTCGGGCCGCCATCGGTCAGGCTGCCGGTGTAGGCATAGTGCAGGAACGGCTGGTAGCCGGCCGGCACGATGCCGCCAGTCTTGGTGAACTGCGGAGCCGTGCAGGAGTTGTCTTGGGAGAAGATGCCCGCGCCGGCGCCGGAGACGTTGCCATCGGACAGCTTGAACACCGTGGCCGTCCACACATCGAACGGGGACAGGAACAAGTTGAAGTCGAGCACTTCGCGGCTGTTATAGCCTTCCAGGAAGCGCACCTTGACCGCTTTGCCGATGCTGGTGGTGTTCACCACCGACAGCAGGGTCTGCTGGCCGGCATTCGTGGTGTAGTACGGGTAAAGCAGAGTCTGACCCAGGCCATCCGGGTTCAGGTTGACGGCATTCGCCATGTTGGCGATGCCCACTACGCCGGCGATGCCGGCGACGACGGCAGTCGTCAAACTATTTCTGTTCATCACAACACTCCTAAATTTGACCACAGGGCTTTTTGCTTTTTCGCCAGTCTGCGGAGCGAGCCATACGGCCCCTACACCCCTGAACAGGCTGGGCAACAGCGAATCTATCCTATGACAAAGCCAAAGGCAATGCAATCCTGCCAAAAAACGCCAAATCCCTCACTTTTCGGCGCCCTGATCCAGCTTGGGGCTGGTGATCTGGGGCAGGTAGTACCAGGTGCCGTCGACCTTGATCCAGGTTTCGACCGCCAGGCCCATGCTGTCGACTTTCCCGGCCAAGCCGCCGAGATTGATGTTGTAGTCGACCCCCAGATGCACGGTGCAGGTATCCACGTCGCAGGTTTGCGAGCCGAAACGCACTTTTTTCCAGCGCATTCCACGGCCATTCATGTCGTGGGCGTATTGCGCGCGCGAAATGGTCTTGCGGTAGCCAGGCGCCAGAAAATCGTAGGCCTTGTCCGCCTTGTGCGCGATCAGATCATCCCAGCGCTGCACCGCCTTGGCCTTGATGACGGAGGCGTCTTCGTCCTTTTTCAGCATGCCGCAGCCGGCCAGCGCCAGCGCGGCCATGGCGAGCATGATTTTCGCAAAATATACTTTTTTACTTTTCACTGTTTCCGTTCTCCTGGGGTTTAGCCGGTTGCGCCGAGTCAGGCATGGCGCGCAGCGGCTTGAGCGACTCGAACTTGCTTTCGTATTCGGTAGTCATCTCGCGCGCTTCGTCGGTACTGGCGACGACGCGCGGAGTGATTAATACAATCAACTCGGTACGCTGACGCGTTTTCGACGTGCTGCCGAACAGATGACCGAGCACAGGGATGTCGCTGAGTACGGGCACGCCATTGCGCGAATCGCCGTCCTGATCCTGGATCATGCCGCCGAGCAGGACGGTCTGGCCGCTCTGTACGGCGACCTGCGTATCCAGGTTGCGCTGATTGATCGCCGGGTTCGGATTGTTGGTGGTGACTGTGCTGTAGTCGGGCGAGGTGTCTTGCTGGCTCACATCCATGTAGACCAAGCCGCCCGGATTCACGCGCGGCGTGATGCTCAGCGTCACGCCGGTGCTGATGTAGTTGGCCTGACCGATACCCGAGCTCGTGATGCCAGTGCCCGTATTGTTGGCGGTGGTTCCGTATCCGCCGATGCCGATGAAGGACGTCGAAATGACGGAAACCTGCGTGCCCACGGTCAATTGTGCCTGCTGGTTGTTCATCACCACCAGTGAGGGCGTGGACAGTATCTTCGAATTGCCGCTTTTCTCGAGCGCGTTGAGCGCGACCTGGAAATTCTTGTTCAGGAACGAATAGAAGATGCCGGCATTGCCGCCGTTCAGGTTTGCCGGCGCGCCGGCGCCCAGCGAGACGCGATGACGGTCAACCGGATTGCCCTGGTATTCGGGGCCGTACTGGAAACCGGTGCCGGAACCGGCATTGGAATTGTTGATAAGTCCTGAAAGCCACCATTGCACGCCGTACTGCAGATTACCGGTCAGGGTGACTTCGAGAATCTTCGCCTCGATCTGCACCTGCAGCGGCGCGATGTCGAGGCGATGGATGGCGGCGCGGATGGAATCCCATTCGCCGGGCGTGGCCATCACCAGCAACTGGTTGTTTTCCTCGATCGGGGTGATGCGGATGTCGGTCTGCTTGCCGCCCGAGGACGTCGGCGTGCCGGTGCCGGTGGTGGTGAGGTTGGATGCGCCGGCCCTGTTCTGCATCGGTTGCTTGGTCTGCGTGTTGTAGGCACCGCCTCTGCCGCCGACCCCACCGACACCGCTGTTGAACTGGCCGATGCTGACCGGGCGCATGCCCGGCGCGACATTGCCCTGGTTGCTCGGCCGCTGGCTGACCTGACCGGTGAAGATCGCATTGAGGTGATCGGACAGATCCACCGCCTTGACGTTCTTCACGTCGTAGACGTAGAGCTGCGTACCGTTTTCGCCGACGCCCTGATCGAGCTTGTACAGCCAGCTTTCGGCCTTCTCCAGGTATTCCTTCTGCGGCGTGATGACGACGATGGAATTGGTCGTTTCCATCGGAATGAAGCGGAACATGCCGGCCAGCGGTGATTCGCCGGAGGCGCCGAAGATCTTGTCCAGCTCCGGCATGATCTTGCTCACGTCCATGTTGCGCAGGCCGTACACGCCCACCGACATGCCCTTGAGCCAGTCGACATCGAATATCTCGATCGTGCGCTGGTAGTTGGCCAGTTCCGAAGCCGTGCCCGCCATCACCAGCAGGTTGCGTGCGTCGTCGGCCGAGACCACGGCGTCGGCCTTGGCATAGGGCTTGAGCAGCTTCTGCATCTGTGTGGCGGCGATGTACTTGAGCGGATACGCGCGTACCTCGTAGCCCTTGGCGATCGCGGCCGGCGCGATGCGCGGCGTCAGATTGCCCGGGATCGCTTCCTTGACCGGCACCACGGCATAGCGGCCTTCCTTGAACACCAGCGCGTTGTTGGTCCAGCCCAGCAGCATCTGCAGGATCGGCATGGCCTGTTCGGGCGTGATCGGCCTGGAGGTGGAAAAGGTCACGTTGCCGATGACGTTCGGCGCGATCGTGTAGTTTTCGTGCAGCAGCGCGCCGAGAATCGCCTGCACCACAGCCTGGATGGGCTGATTCTCGAAATTGAAGGTGATCTGGCCTTC
Organism: Pseudomonadota bacterium; assembly: GCA_021781425.1. GTDB lineage: Bacteria > Pseudomonadota > Gammaproteobacteria > Xanthomonadales > Rhodanobacteraceae > Rudaea. The sequence continues at coordinate 15,961 of JAJXWU010000002.1, read as the reverse complement.
CGGCGCAGCCTTGCCGTTGATCGGTTCGCGCGCGATCTTTTCATTGATGAACTGGCCGGAGCCGGGCTCGACCTTGGCCTCGGCGGCCTGGTGCGCCTTGTCTTCGGTTTCGATCTTGATCGGCGCCTCATCGTTGACCTTGTTCGCCGGCAGATGCGCCGGCGGCGCACCGGCCGATGCCATTTCGCGATTGAAATCGCGGTTGGTGCCGAACGTGGCGCACCCGGCCAGCGCGGTGGCCAGCAATGTAACGAGGAATAGCGATGGGCGTTGGGACACGTGAAGCACTCCGTAGGTTTGCTACTGCTTTTGTTCGGCTCGTTGCTGACGCAGGCGCTCGGCTTCCTCGCGCATCTGCCGGCGCCGTTCCTCGATGCGTTGCTGCAAGGCCTGCGCCTGCGCATTCTGCGCTGCGGGAGGAACCGCCACCGGCTGCCCTGGCACGAATTGTCCCGTCGGCCTGGGTACGATGAGCGTGCCGGGCCGCGTGTTCGCAAGCGGATTTGGACCGGCAACGGCAGTGGACAGTTCCACTTCGACCTCCTCGCCGGAGGTTTCGCGGAAGACCGCGCTGCGCGGATTGATTTTGGTCAAGGTCCAGCCGCCCTGGTCGCCTTCCATCGGCATGCCTTCCTTCAGCGCCACGTCCGTATTCTTGAGCTTGTCGTGCACCATCGCCAGATGCAACTGCGGCGTAAGAATGATGCCGGTCAGGGCGATGTTGAGCGGCACCTTGGGCGGCGGCGGCACCTCCGGCGTATCGGGCGAGTCCGGCGTCGGCTTGCGGTCGTCGTTGAACAGCGGCCGCGCCGTGGTGTCGGCGAACTGCGTCGGCGGCGGCAGCTTGAACGGCTTCTTGTCGATGGCGACGCTGGCCACTCCGGAGGAATCCGCATCCGGCCGCAACCAGGAATAGCCGCGGCCGAATCCGAACTGCATGGCCAGCGCGAGCAGCAGCAAGACGCCGCACAGTCCGGCGAGGATCGCGCTGATCAATTTGGCGGCCTGCGTGCTCATGCGCCCTTCTTCCCCGCCTTGCGCAGATAGCCGGACAGATTGAAACGGATATCGAGCGCGGATGGCGGACGCACCTTGGCACCCGGCGGGATGTAACCGAACTGCTGGCGGTAGATCAGCACCTGATCAACGAACAGGTAGGGATTGCTGTTTTCCAGTTCGTAGAGGATTTCGGCGAACGGCTCCAGCGCGCAGCGCATGCGCACCTGGATGGTGACGCGCTCGTAGAGTTCCTCTTCGCCGCCCTTGAAATTGGAGTTGCTCACGATCGCGCACTTGCTCTCGTCTTTCACGCGCGCGGAAATCGCCTGCTTGAGGCGCTGGGTGAGATCGGAAAATGCGCTGTTCGCGTCGGCGTCGGACAGGAACGCCTGATTGCCCTGCTCGAACGCGCGCACCTGGGCCAGGCGCTTTTCGATGAGCGGGCGTTGCGCGACGATGCTGGCGAAACGCTGTTGCTGCTCGCGCAGATCCTGCATCTGCGCAGCGATGGCCAGATCCGGCGCGACGAACCACCAGTGCACGAGCAGCAGATAGCCGAGCAGCACGGCGATCAGCAGCAGGATCACGGCGAGGAAGCGGCCGTTGCGCGGATCATTGGCCCGGCGCATGTGTGCCTCCGTTGGCCCTGGCCGCCGCCGCCTTCGCTGTTGCGGACTTCGCCGCGGCGGCCTGCGCGTCGGCGATCGCGCGGAAATCCAGGGTGATGTTGAAGCGGTCTTTCTTCGTGCGCGGATCGGGCTGGATCGTGCCCTGCACGCTCGGATTGGCCAGCAGCGCGGACTGATTCAACAGCCCGATCAGCTTGGACGCATCGTCGCTCAATCCCTGCAATTCGATCTTGTTCTTGTCGTCGACGTTGAGGCGTTCCAGATACGTGTCGTCGGGCAGGCGTTTGGTCAGATCCTCGAGCAGATCGACCATCAGCGGCGTGTCGTGTTTCTTGCGGCTGAGAAAATTCGCCGAGTCGATGGTGTCCTGCAGGGTCTTGCGCAGTTGCGAAACCTGCTTGGCGTCGTTCTGCGCGCGGGCCACATCGGCTTGCATCGCATCGAGCGCGGCCTGACGGTTGCCCAGCCACAGCAGCATGCAGGTCACGAGCAGCACCGTCGCCGCCGCGCCGAGCGCAAGGTTCAGGCGCAGGCGCAGATTCTTGCGCGCGTAGCGCCGCTCGGCGCTCAGCAGGTTCAGACCCAGGCGCGTGCCGCCGCGCGCATCCGTCCAGCAGTCCACGCCGTCGAGCATCGGCGAGGCGCCGGCGATCGCGGCCAGTTCCGCATCGAGCTGCGTGCGCGGCACCACGGTCAGTTCCACGTGCAGGTTGCGCCCGGCCGCCGCGCGCGGCGCGACACGATAGTCGAAATACACCTGCTCGGCCTTGAACGGCGTCTGCCGGTCCATCTCGAACGCCAGCACCTGGCGCAGGTTGTCCTCGGCCGCCGCCGGCAGGCTCAACGAACGGCGCAGCGTGCGCGCGCCGTCGATGCAGTAGATGCGGCGCAGGTCAGGCGCTTCGAGCGCGTCGCGCAGGCGCGCGAATGCGGACTTTTGCGCCTCGGCCGGATCGTCCAGATTCACGCGCCCGAGTTCCGCGCAGCCCTGCGCGGATTGCCGCCACACGACCAGCTCGCGCCCCGTCACATCGAGCAGCAGCGCATCGGCGCGTTCGGCGAGCAGGGCGCGCCAACGCAGCGGCAGCAGCGCCGCCAGCTCGGTTCCCCACCAGGCGAAGAAGCGCGGCAGCGGCGTTCGGGCGTAGCGCGTCCGCAAGCGGGCGAGCTGAAGATCGAGCGCTTCGGTGAGGGTCATCGGGAGCTTTCTTTCTGATCCCAGCGAAGGACGGTGTACGGCTGCCCCGCCGCACCGACGCCGCCCAGCCGGATGCTGGCGTCGAGCACGGTACTGGCGCCGTTGGCGAGCGTGGCACGGGATCGGATAGTGTACGTGTTCCCGCCGCCATTGGCCACGACCGGGGTGCCGTCGGGCAGCGTCAATCCGGCTGCGGGCTGGCCGGGCAGCGTCTGCTGCCGCGCCGCGATCAGCTGCTGCGCCAGGTCCGGGGTCATGCCCGGCAGCGCCAGCAGCACTTGCATTGGCGCATAGGCCGCATTCGGCTGCACGCCGCCGGCGTAAATGCTGATGGCCGGCTCGACCTTCTCGAACAGGTCGTAGTTCATGCCCAGTACCTGCTGCACTTCGCCCACGGTCTGGAACGGCGCGTTGCGCGGGCCGTACGGCAATCCCGCCGCCTTGTACTCGTTGATCTCGGCGCCGTGCGGCCGCGGGATGTCGTCCGGATCGCGCCAGTCCTGGATCGCATCGGACAGCGCCAGCGCCTGATCCGGCGGCACGCCGACCGAGGCGAACAGACCTTGCAACAGCGCATCGCCTGCGGTGTTGATGTCGATCAATCCGGATTCGTCGGTGAGTTCGACCCGCACCTTTGCGCCGTCGAATTCGAAATCGTAGGGACGCCCGTCGCCGACCCAGCGCTGGGTCATGTCCGGATTGCGCAACTCGTACACGGCGCGCTCGATGCCGGCCTGCGCGGCGTAGCGCGCGGTGGTGCCGTCGAAAAGGTGCCGCGACTCGAAGTTCTCGGTGCGCGCGATCAGGGCGAAGCTGCCCAGCAGCACGCTCATCAGGGCGATCACCCAGATCACCAGGATCAGGGCGAGGCTGCCGCTCTTTTGAAATGCCGGCGTCGCGCGTCGCGCGACGATCACTGCCCGCTTCAATGACGTGCTGCTGTCGCGCGCTGCGCGACGATCACTCCCCCTCGCCCGCGCCGGCGGGAGAGAGCGGGGGGTGAGGGCCATCCCGCCTGCGCGAGAGGGCAAGGGGTGAAGGCTTGTGCGCGACCGGGTCATTGCGCGCCCCCGGCGCGAATCAGCATCGGCCCGCGTGGCCGGATCGCGCCGGCGTTGAGCATCAGCGGCACGTCCAGCGTCGGCCACGGCATTTGCACGCCCGGCTGCATGGTCAGCTCGATGCGGATCATCAGCGGCGTGATCTCCGGGTCCCGCCAGTCGCTGCTCCAGTCCGTGAGGTTGCCGTCGGCGTCGAGCGCCCGGTATTCGAAACGGCCGGCGGCGATGCGGTCGAGCAGGACCACGGTATCGGCCGAATCGTTGCCGGATTTTGCGGCGTCGTAGCCATTGAGCATCACGTCGCTGAACTGCAATTGCAGACCGTCCTTGCCCGGCGCGAGTTCCAGGGTCTGCACGTAGGGGCCGCCGCGCGACAGGTAACCCGGCATCGGCGCGACGAAACGCAGCGTGCGCGCATTGCCGTCGAAGATATGGATCGCGCCGGCGCTGTCGTCGCGCGCGAATTGCAGCGGCAGGATATGGCTGATCTGGCGGCGCAGGAATTCCTGCGCCGTGCGCAGGCGGTCGGTGCGGTCGATCGCCGCCTCGCCCGCACGCATCGCGACCGCCGAGGCGTGAATGCCGCCGTAGGCGCCGGCGATGAGCAGGCCGAGCAGGATTATGGCGAGCAGCACCTCGAGCAGCGTGAACCCGTGCGCTCCACGTTTCATTGTTGCGCCCCGCCCCGCGCCGGCGCCGGCGGTTGTGCCGCGTTGGCGACGTCGGCGTTCTGCGCGCGCAGGGTGACGAAGCGCGCGTCGTGCTGCAGGTAGATGCTGCCCCAGGTCACGTCGAGCCGCAGTTTGTACAAGTCGATGCTCGGCGCGGCCGGCGTCATCGACACCGGCGCGGCGCCCGTGTTGCCCGCGGCGGGTACGGCGCTGGCGACCGGCGCGATGTCCTGCGGCGGAATGCGCGCCACCTGCAGGTGCCAGCGGTACTTGTCGTCGAAGGCGCCGGAATAATCGCCGTCCTTGAGCGGTTCGCCGACGCCCTGCACGTCCATGAGCGATTGCGCCCACAGTGCCGCGCGCGTGTAGTCGGCCGCCTGCGCGGTGGTGTGCAGGCAGGTGGTGAGGATTTGCAGCAGCACGCCGAACCCGATCGCGAAGATCACGAACGCGGCGACCAGTTCGATCAGAGTGAAGCCCCCGCTCCTGTGAAATGACGTTGTCGTGCGGCGTTGGCGAATCCGCGTTTTCATCGCTGCTTTTCCTCGCGCGTCACTGCGCCGGTCAGCCAGCTCACGTTGATGCGCCATTCGCGTTCGCCCAGGCGCACGGAAATGTGGCCGCCGGTCGAGGCGCCGTCCGGGAAGAAGCGGATGCGTCCCGAGGTCGCGCTGGTCTGTTCGCTGTCGGCGGTGAGCAGCACCATGCGCATGTCCTTGGGCAATTTCACGATCGGCCGGCCCGGCGCCTGATAGGTGTCGGACTGGATGTCCAGATCCAGCGCCGCCTGCTTGCCGGTCACGATCGCCTGGCCGCGCGTGTAGCGCAGCGCGGCGACCAGGTCGCGCGTGGCGGCCTGGACCTTCGCCGAGTTCATGCTCTTGCTGAACGAGAGCGACACCACGCTGAGCGCGATGCCGATCAGGACGATGACCGCGACCAGTTCGATCAGGGTGAAGCCCCCGCTGCGATGGAATGACGCTGTCGCGCCGTGCGCGGCGATCACTCCCCCGCTCCCGCGTGCGGGAGCAGCGGGCAAGGGGTGAGGGCAATTGCGCTGACCGCCCATTGCCCTTCTACTGCCAGTTGCCGTAATCCTTGTTCAGGCCATCGCCGCCCGGCTGGCCGTCCTTGCCGTAGAAGATGACGTCGAAGTCGCCGTGGTCGCCCGGCGCCTTGTAGAAATACGGATGCTGGAACGGATCCTTCAGATCCGATTCCTTGGCGTACGGCCCGTTCCAGTTGCTGGCGTTGCCGGGACGCGTGATCAGATCGTTCAGGCTTTGCGGCGGCGAACCGTTGTCGAGTTCGTACGCCTGTACCTTCATTTCCAGCGAATGCACGCCGGCCACGCCGGCCTTGTATTCGCCGTTCTGGAAGTTCTGCATCACCTTGCCGCCGACGATGGTCATGACGATGCCGATCAGCACCAGCACGGCGATCATTTCGATCAGGGTGAAGCCGGCGGTGCGCATCGGCGTGCCGCAGCGTTGGAATGTATACATTTTCATGTTCGTCTCACTGTAGAGAACTGGTGATATTCAGAATGGGAAGCAGAATCGCCATCATGATGACCGCGACCACCCCGGTCATGACCACGGTGATCGCCGGCACCAGCGCGGCGAGCAGGCGGTCAACGGTGTTCTTCGCCTCGGTGTCGAAGGTGTCGGCGACCTTGAGCAGCATGTCGTCGAGCGCGCCGGATTCCTCGCCGACCGCGATCATCTGCAGGGCGAGCTTGGGAAAGCGCTTGCTCTGCGCCAGCGCGAACGCAAGGCCGCCGCCGGTTTTCACTTCCTCGGTCGCCGCATCCACCGCTTCGGCGAGCGCGGAATTGCCGAGCACGTTGCGGCCGATGCCGAGCGCGGTCAGCAGCGGCACACCGTTCTTGAGCAGGGTGCCGAGCGTACGCGCCAGACGCGCGGTTTCGAGCTTGGCGACGAGCGTCCCGAACAGGCGCCGGCGCAGCACCCAGGCGTCGAATTTCAGGCGCGCCGGCGGATCGGCGAGCTGCCGCCGCGCGGCCATCACGCCGACGAAAACGAGGCCGGCGATGCCCCACCAGAAATCGCGCAGGGTGTCGCCGATGAACAACACGACCAGGGTGATCGTCGGCAGCTCGACGTTCATGTCCTTGAACATGGGCGCGAACTGCGGCACCACGAACACCAGCAGCACGAACAGCGCCGCGAACACCATGACGATGAGGATCGCCGGATAGATCAGCGCGTTGATCACGCTTTCCTTGAGCGCCTTGGCGCGTTCCAGATATTGCGCCAGACGCGCCAGCGTGGTGTCGAGCGCGCCGCCGACTTCGCCGGCGCGCACCATGTTCACGTACAGCTTGGAGAACACCTGCGGCTCGGCTTCGAGGCCGTCCGACAACGGCGCGCCGCCGCGCACATGATCGCGGATGCGTTCGATGATGCGCCGCGCCTTTTCGCTTTCCGGCAGCTCGAGCAGGATCTGCAGCGCGCGATCCAGCGGCTGGCCGGCGCCGAGCAGGGTCGACAACTGCTGGGTGAATTGCAGCACCTGCGCCGGACTCATCGCCGCGCGCGCGAACAATCCGGCGAATGAACGCGCGCCGCCGCCCTCGCTCGCCGCGCGGATCTCCAGCGGAATGTTGCCGGCATCCTGGATTCTGGCCACGGCCTCGTCGTTGGTCGCGACCTCGAGCTGGCCCTCCAGAATGTCGCCGGTCGGCGTGACGGCCTTGTAGCGGAACAGCGTCATCAGTTTTCCGAGGTCACGCGCAGCACTTCCTCGATCGTGGTCGTGCCGGCGAGCGACTTGACCAGACCGTCCTCATACATGGTGCGCATGCCCTCGCTGCGCGCCTGCTCCTCGATCTTGCCCATGTCGGCGTGCTGCATGACCAGGCGCCGGATCGGGTCGCTCATGACGAGGAATTCCATGATCGTGGTACGCCCCAGATAACCGCTGGAGGTCAGCGGCGAGGCGACGGGTTTATACAATTGGATTTTTCCATTCGGTTGATAGCGACGCAGCCCGAATTCCTCGACCACCTCGGGCAGCGCGTCGTAGCGCTCCGCATGCGTAGACTCGAGCCGGCGCACCAGGCGCTGCGCGAGCACGCCGTTGACGGTGGAGGTGAGCAGGTAATCCTCCACGCCCATGTCGAGCATGCGCGTGACCGCGCCGGCGGCGTTGTTGGTATGCAGGGTGGACAACACCAGGTGACCGGTAAGTGCGGACTGGATCGCGATTTTGGCCGTTTCCAGATCGCGCATTTCGCCGATCATGATGATGTCCGGATCCTGACGCACGATCGAGCGCAGCGCGTGCGAGAAATCAAGCCCGATCTGCGGCTTGGCCTGGATCTGGTTGATGCCCTCGATCTGGTACTCGACCGGATCTTCGACCGTGATGATCTTCACGTCCGGCGTGTTGAGCCTGGACAGCGCCGTGTACAGCGTGGTGGTCTTGCCCGATCCGGTCGGACCGGTGACGAGCAGGATGCCGTGCGGCAACTCCAGCACCTTCATGAACTGGGGCAGGAACTCGTCGGTGAAGCCGAGTGTGTGGAAATCGAAGACGATGGATTCGCGGTCGAGGATGCGCATCACCACCGATTCGCCCCACGAAGTCGGCACGGTGGACACGCGCAGGTCGAGTTCCTTGCCCTGCACGCGGATCATGATGCGGCCGTCCTGCGGCAGGCGGCGCTCGGCGATGTTCAACTTCGCCATGATCTTGATGCGCGAAATAACCGCCGCGGTCGACGCCGCCGGCGGCGATTCGACTTCGAGCAGCACGCCGTCGACGCGGTAGCGCACCTTGAGGCGATTCTCGAACGGCTCGACGTGGATGTCCGATGCACGCTGTTCGACCGCGCGCTGGATGACGAGGTTGACCAGGCGGATCACCGGCGCCTCGGAGGCGAGGTCGCGCAGATGCTCGATGTCGTCTTCGCTGCGCGTGGCTTCGTCGGACAGGTTCTCGACGATGGTGCCCATCGCCGAGCGGCCCTGACCGTAGTAGCGTTCGATCAGGTCGTCGATCTCGCTCGGCAGGCCGACCTTCGGTTCGATGGACTTGCCGCTAGCCAGCGCCAACGCCTGCAGCGGATAGGTTTCGGCCGGATCGGCCATGAGCAGGGTCACGCCGGTTTCGGTCTCGGCGATCGGCACGACGTGGTATTGCTTCAAGAAGCGCACCGACATCTGCACGTTCGGCGGCGGCGTCTCGGGACAATCCTTCGCCGCAAGCAGCGGCAGGCCGAGCACGTCGGCCAGGCTCTCGCCCATCTCGCGCTCGGAGACGAGACCCAGGCGCGTGAGCAAGGGCACCAGATTGCCGTCGCCGCTTTCCTCGAGCAGGCGGCGCGCGCGCGCCAGATCCGCCTCTTTCAGGCGGCCGCGCGCGACCAGGTGCTCGCAGATGCGCTCGTCGAGCGATTCTTCGGCGGGCGCCGGCTGTTGTGATTCCATTACCGCGGACATGGCTTCAAATTCCCCCGGAAGGCGGACGTTCGACCCCGCCGGCCGGCGCGGGTTCCGTATCGTCGCGGCGGATCAGTTCGTCGATGAACGGCCGGTTGCACACGATCCAGAGCACCGCCGGCACCAGCACCGGCAGGATCAGATAGCCGAACTGGTAGGCCAATGCTACCGCGTTGAGCGGAATGCCGGCGCGCTGCAGCGCCTCGACGCCCGGCTGGCCGGCGTCCAGTCCGACTGCCTTCAGGCTTTCGGCGACCACGCCAAACGCCTGCGCGATCCAGATGACGGCACAACCGAGCACGATCTGGCGCGTGCGCTGCCAGCGCGTCAGCGGCGTCGCCAGCACCAGGCCGGCGAACAGCGGCAGCGCATAGCCGTAGATCATCGGGTTGACCACCGGTTCGATGAAGCCGAACCGCGCGGGCTGCCCCGGCGGTGCGGCGTTGACCAGCACGCCGCTGGAAATCTGCATGAGATACCCGGGATGACCGAGCACGCGCCCGTGCGCGTCGAGCAAATCCGCCCCCTGGCTCACCGCCGTAAACAGGCTCGGCCAGGCCTTCAGCAGGACGATTTTCGCCATCGCGATCACCGGCCAGACCAGTGGGCCGGCGAGCCAGAACCAGAAAAAAAACGCCAGCGGCAGCCAGAGTACGGCTGAAAGCAGAAAGCGTTTGAGCGGCGACAGCATCACGGAAATTGGATCCGTTCGCGCTGCGCGTAGCTGGCGCAGCAAGCGAAGTCGAAGCGCCGGCCCTTCGACTTCGGCGCTTCGCGCCTACGCTCAGGGCGAACGGAATATGTCCGAACGGATGACATCACGCCACCCACACGCGCGCATTGCGAAACATCCTCATCCACGGCGAATCCTCGCCCCATTCGCGCGGCGCCCACGACATCTGCACCGTGCGGAAGACGCGCTCGGGGTGCGGCATCAAAATCGTCACGCGCCCGCCGGCGGCGGTGAATCCGGTGACGCCCTTGGGCGAGCCGTTCGGATTGAGCGGAAACGCCTCGGTGGCCTTGCCGCGGTTGTCGACAAAACGCAGACAGGCTTGCACGCGCTTCGAGTCGCCGCGCTCGGCGAACACGGCGCGGCCTTCGCCATGCGCGACGGCGACGGGAATGCGCGATCCGGCCATGCCCTTGAGCAAGATCGACGGCGAGTCGAGCACCTCGAGCGTGGCCAGGCGCGCCTCGTATTGCTCGGAGGCGTTGCGCTCGAAGCTCGGCCAGGTTTCGGCGCCCGGGATTATGGACTTGAGTGCGGCCAGCATCTGGCAGCCGTTGCAGGCGCCGAGGGCGAACTTTGTGGAATTGGCGAAAAATGCGGCAAATTGGTCGCGCAACCGCGCATTGAACAGGATCGACGTGGCCCAGCCGCGCCCGGCGCCGAGCACGTCGCCGTAGGAAAATCCGCCGCAGGCGGCGAAGCCGGAAAACTCGTCGAGACGATAGCGCCCGCTCTGCAGATCGGTCATGTGCACGTCGAACGCGTCGAAGCCGGCACGCGTGAACGCGGCAGCCATCTCGATCTGGCCGTTCACGCCCTGATCGCGCAGGATCGCAACCTTCGGCCGCGCTCCCGATCCAATCGAACATTTGGCGATGAACGGCGCGGCGATATCCTCTTGCGGATCGAAGGCGAGTTTCGGATTGATGCCGGAATCCTCGTCGTCGCAGCGCCAGATGTGCTCGGCCTCGGCGGTCAGCGGATTGTCGCGCCGCTCGACCATGGCGCGGCTCGTTTCCGACCAGGCATCCATGAGCACGGACCAGGGCCAGCGCGCGATCGCCTCGTCGTTGAGCCACAACTTCACGCGCCTGCGCAGGTGCGGAATGCCGACACGATGCGCGACCGCGCGAAGATCGTGCGCGTCGAGCACGGCGAGAAACGCCCTGCGGTCGGCCGTGCGGATCTGCACCACGGCGCCGAGTTCTTCCGAGAACAGCGCCGACAGCGTGTTCTCGGCCCAGCCGGTGAGTTCCAGATCCAGGCCACAATGCGCGGCGAGGGCCATCTCGATCAGGGTCGCGATGACGCCGCCGTCGCCGCGGTCGTGATAGGCGAGCAGCAGGCCTTGATCGCGCGCCGCCCGGAGCGCGGTGAAAAAGCGCGTGAATAGATCCGCATCGTCGAAGTCCGGCGCCAGGCCGCCGCCGCGGTTGAACACCTGCGCCAGCACCGAGCCGCCGAGGCGGTTGCGGCCCTCGCCGAGATCGAGCAGCCACAGTTCGGTTTCGCCGGCGTCGAGCACGAGTTGCGGCGTCAGCGTGCGGCGCGCGTCGGCGATGCGCGCGAACGCGGTGACCACGAGCGATACCGGCGCGACCGTGCGCTGCGGCTGGCCGTCCTGCTGCCACACCGTCTGCATCGACAGCGAATCCTTGCCGACCGGTATGGAAATATGCAATTGCTGACAGAGGTCGGAAACGGCTTTCACCGCATCGAACAAGGCGATGTCCTCGCCCGGATGGTTGACCGCGGCCATCCAGTTCGCCGAAAGTTTGATCTCGTCCAGGTTCGCCACCGGGGCGGCGCTGAGATTGGTCAGCGCTTCGCCCACCGCCATGCGCGCGGCGGCCGGCGCCGAAAGCAGCGCCAGCGGCGTGCGCTCGCCCATCGCCATCGCTTCGCCGGCGTAGCCATCGAAATCCGCGAGCGTCACCGCGCAATCGGCGACCGGAACCTGCCACGGCCCGACCATCGGATCGCGCGCGCACAACCCTCCCACGGTGCGGTCGCCGATGGTGACGAGAAAGGATTTGCTGCCGACCGCTGGCAGGCGCAGCACGCGCTTGATCGCCTCCTCGATCGCGATGCCGTCGAGGTCCGGCACGATGTCCACGCGCGCCGGCTTGCGTTGCGCGTCGCGTTCCATCTTCGGCGGCTTGCCGAACAGCACATCCATCGGCAAGTCGATGACCTGCGCCGCCGTGCCGGACGCGTCCGCGTCGGACACGCTCAGCCGCTCTTCCGCCGTCGCCGCGCCGACCACGGCGAACGGGCAGCATTCGCGCGCACAGATCGAGGAAAAACGCGCCACGTCATCCGGGCGCAATCCCAGCACGTAGCGTTCCTGCGCCTCGTTGCACCAGATCTGCATCGGCGACAGGTGCGGATCGGCGCTGGGAATCCTGCGCAACTCGATGCGTCCGCCGACGCCGGAGTCGTGCAGGATTTCCGGAATCGCGTTGGACAATCCGCCGGCGCCGACGTCGTGGATCGAAACGATGGGATTGTCTTCGCCCAGTGCCCAGCAGGCATCGATCGCTTCCTGGCAGCGCCGCTGCATCTCGGCGTTGTCGCGCTGCACCGAGGCGAAGTCCAGTTCCGCCGAACTGTCGCCGCCGGCCACGGATGAGGCCGCGCCGCCGCCGAGGCCGATCAGCATGGCCGGGCCGCCGAGCACGATTACCGCGTCGCCCGCCTGCAGCTTGCGCTTGAGCACGTGCGGGGCACGCACATTGGCCAGGCCGCCGGCGATCATGATCGGTTTGTCGTAGCCGCGGCGCAGCGTGGCCTCGCCGGTTTCCGCCTCGAAGGTACGGAAATAACCGCCCAGGCACGGACGCCCGAATTCGTTGTTGAACGCGGCGGCGCCGAGCGGGCCGTCACGCATGATCTCGAACGCGCTGGCCATGCGCGGCGGCAGCGGACGATCCTTTTCCCAGGGCCGCAGCAGACCGGGAATGCGCAGGTAGGACGTGGTGAAGCCGGTCAGGCCGGCCTTGGGTTTGCCGCCGCGGCCGACCGCGCCCTCGTCGCGGATCTCGCCGCCGGCGCCGGTCGCGGCGCCCGGAAACGGCGCGATCGCGGTCGGGTGGTTGTGCGTCTCGACCTTGATCGCATACGGAGTGGATTCTTCCACAATGCCGTATTTTCCACTTTTTGCATCGGCAAAGAAACGCCGCGCCGTGCTGCCCTCGATCACCGCGGCGTTGTCGCTGTAGGCCGACAGCGTGTACTGCGGCGCCGCCGCGTGCGTGGCCTTGATCATCCCGAACAATGACTGCGGCTGCGCCTGAGCGTCGATGCGCCAGCGCGCATTGAACACCTTGTGCCGGCAGTGCTCGGAGTTGGCCTGCGCGAACATCATCAGTTCCGCGTCGCTGGGATCGCGACGCAGCTCGGCGTAACGCGTAGCCAGATAGTCGATCTCGTCCGGCGCGAGCGCAAGACCGAGGCGCCGGTTGGCCGCACCGAGCGCGGCGGTCGCGTCGCTGCCGAGCGCGGTGCGCTGCAACGGCGCCGGATCGCCGGCGCGGAACAGCGCGTCGGCCTGTGCGAGCGAGGTCAGTACCGATTGCGTCATCGGATCGTGCAGCGCCAGCGCAAACCGCTCGAAATCGGCGCCGCCGGCGACGGGCGCGCGATCGACGGCGAAGGCGATGCCGCGTTCCACGCGCGCGACCGCGAAGCCGCAGCCGCGCAGGATGTCGGTGGCCTTGCTCGACCACGGTGAGATCGTGCCCAGGCGCGGCACCGCCCACAACGTCGCCGCCTTCGGCTCGCCCGCCTGCGCGCGCAAGACCTCGCGCAGTTTGGCCGGGTCCGGCGCGTTCGCCTCGGGCTGGACGAAATACACCCACCACGCCGCGCTCACGCGGCTGCGTGGCGCCGGCGCGGCAAAATCGCGATTCAGACGTTCGAGACGAAACGGAGAAAGGGCCGTTAGCCCGTCGAGGACGATCATGGCGAGCGCGGCTGCGCGTTCAATTGGGAACGCGCATTATCCCATAGCGCCGCGTCGGCGCGAACGGTTTGTCCGTCAGCGCGCGGCGACCTTGGCCTTTGCGCGCTCGGCGGCAAGGCGATCCAGTTCCGCAAGCAGACCTTGCGGCGAGGTCGCCTTGGCCAGATCCACCGAAGTGCCGTCTTTGGTCAGCACCGTCGGCGTGGCGTTGATGCCGAGTTCGATGCCCAACGACTTGGTTTCGGCCACCGGATTGACGCAGGTCGCCGTGCCCGGATCGTGGCCGTTCATTGCCGCGGTGTACGCCGCGTTGCGATCTTTCGCGCACCACACGGCTTCCGCCTTCTTGTCGGCGCCGGGGTGGATATCGAGCGGAAACATCACGTAATGCACGGAAATGCCGAGCGCGTTGTACTCGCTGATGTTCTTGTGGAAGGCACGGCAGTAGGGGCAATCCACGTCGGTGAACACGGTGACGGTGTGCTTGGGATTGGCCGCGTCGAAGCGGATTTCCCGGGCAGCCGGCAGCTTGGCGATGGCCTGCGCGCGCAGGCCGGCGAGACTCGCGGCGGTTAGGTCCTTCTTCTCCGGCACGTCGTACAGGCTGCCCTGCAGCAGGTACTTGCCATCCGCACTGACGTACGCGATCTGGCCGCTGATGATCACTTCGTAGAATCCGGGCAAATCGGACTTGATCACGCGGTCGATTACCGCCAGCGGCAGCAGCGAATGCACGGCGTCGCGCACGGTCTTCTCGGCGGGATCGGCCGCGTGTGCGAACGGCACCGCCGTAACAAGCGCTGCAAACAGGACGAGAGTCTTCAACATGATGCGGGTTCCGGTGTTGGCCACGGCGCGCATGAGACCGCGCGGTGGGGATTTGGTTCAGGGCGCGGACTTGGGTTGCGTCAATTGCTGCAGGCGTTGCGCCAACTGCTGCGGCGGCAGGTAGCCTCCGAGCTGGGTACCATCGTCGGCGAAGATGCCGGGCGTGCCGTTCACGCCGATCGCGTTCGCGGTCGCGGTGATCTCGGCGATCGGATTCGGGCACGTCTTCGGCGCCAGCGTCTTGCCGGCGAGCGCTTCGTTGAAAGCCGCGTTGCGGTCCTTCGAGCACCACACGGTTTGCGACACCTTGTCCGCACCGGGATGGATGCTGAGCGGAAACAGCACGTAGTCCACCGCGATGCCGAGCTGGTTGTAATCGGCGATCTGTTTGTGGAATTCGCGGCAATATGGGCAATCCGGGTCGGTGAACACGGTCACGCGGTACTTCGGATGCGGCGGCGCGAACGTGATGCGCTTGCTTGCGGGAATCGCTTCCAGCGCACGCTTGCGCACGTCGTCCATCGCATCGTCCATCAGGTTGCGGCGGGCGTCGATGTCGTAGACGTGGCCCTCGATCAGGTATTTGCCATCGGCGCTGACATAGACCGGATGGCCGTCGGCAACGACGGCGTAAAATCCGGACAGCGGCGCCGGCGCGACGGATTCGATCTTCGCATTCGGCGCAAGCTTGTGCAGGGCCGAAGTGACGATGGCCGTGGGATCGTCGGCGGCGACAGCGGGCAATGCAATGATGGCAAGCAATGCAAACGAAACGAAACGCTTGTTCATGGAATTCTCGAATGGCGGCCGGGCGCGCGAAGCGGCAGACCGGCGCAAAGGACGGGATATGACAATTGTCGCACGTTCGGCACGCAGGCGCCTCAGCTGATGGGCTTACGTAGGCTGCAGGGCCAAGCGCCCGCGTGCGCAGGCGGACGCTGTTGCGGACTCGCACATGACGTGCTCGCCTCGCCCGTGAAACGGGGCGCGCGATGCCATTCAAGGCATCGCGCAAGCGCCGCGTTTTACCCCCGCGGGTGATGCCGCTCGTGCAGGCGTTTCAGCCCTTCGCGCGCGACGAGGGTGTAGATCTGCGTGGTCGACAGCGAACTGTGCCCGAGCAGCATCTGCAACGCGCGCAGATCGGCGCCGTGATTGAGCAGGTGCGTGGCGAAGCAATGCCGCAGCACATGCGGCGAGATGCGTTTGCCGTCGATGCCGGCTGTGCGCGCGTGATTCTTCACCATCGTCCAGAACATCTGCCGGGTCATGCCGGCGCGGCGCGCGGTGACGAACACGGCGTCCACAGCCGCACCGCGCAGCAGCGCAGGACGCGCTTGCGCGTAGTAGCGCTCCAGCCAGTCCTGCGCTTCCTCGCCGAGCGGCACGGGGCGCTCCTTGCCACCCTTGCC
>JAJXWU010000049.1 GCA_021781425.1 Pseudomonadota bacterium | reverse complement strand
GGCTTGTTCCTGGTCGATGCCAAGGGCGACATCATTTATCGGCGCGACGGCGGCGGCGAGCCGGCGCAGGTCGAAGCGAAACTGCGCCGGCTGCTGCACTTGCCGGCGGCGCACAGCAAACGCGGGGGTTAGCTGCCGTGCTCGAATTGCGCAGTCATTGCGAATGCTGCGGCAAGGCACTGCCGCCGGACGCGCCCGACGCGATGATCTGCACGTTCGAATGCACGTTCTGCGCGGACTGCGTGCGCGAACGCCTGCATGGCGCATGTCCGAACTGCGGCGGGGACTTCGCCGCACGGCCGATCCGTCCGCCGCACTTGCTGGAAAAATATCCGCCGTCGACGCAACGCCGACCGTTGACCTGTCGCGATCAATGAGCGACGAGCAATGGCAGGTCGCTGTTCTGGAACAGATGACGCGTCGCGCCGCCGAGCACGAGCTGCGCGATCCGCGAATGGCCCCAGGCGCCCATCACGATCAGATCCGCTTGCATGCTGCGTGCTTCGGTGAGGATGGCCGCGCCGTAGTCGGCCTCGGGCGCGAAGGGGTGCACCTGCGCGTGCACGCCGTGGCGACGCAACCAATGTGCCAGATCCAGCCGCGGCAGATGGCGTGCGCCGAGGTCGTCGTCCTGGGTTGCGCCGTCGAGCACCACGACCTGC
Source organism: Pseudomonadota bacterium (assembly GCA_021781425.1). Taxonomy (GTDB): domain Bacteria; phylum Pseudomonadota; class Gammaproteobacteria; order Xanthomonadales; family Rhodanobacteraceae; genus Rudaea. The sequence continues at coordinate 4,957 of JAJXWU010000049.1, read as the reverse complement.
GCCGCGCGTGCGAGCACCGGTAGTGCGCCGCGGATCGCCAGCATCGCCTCGCGGCTGTGGTTCCAGGCGACGAGGATACGCTCGCCCAGCGTTGTCAGCTTCGCCGATTCCGGCACCACCAGCACGGGCACGCCAGCGCCGAACACGGTACGCGACACCGTGCCCCAGCCGGTCGGCGCATCGGGATTGAGCGTTGGCCGTTCGGCGACGACGAAATCGCACCAGCGCGCGCAGTGGCACAGCGCCTCGACTGCTTCGCCCTGCGCGACCAGCCATTCGCCGTGGCCGCCGTGTGCGACGAGCAGATCGCGCCACCAGGTGCCCTGCGTTTGTGCCTCGGCATACAGGCGGTCGGCTTCGTGGACCTGGAACACCACGGTTTCCGGCGTGCTGAACGCCACCGCGCCGAGCGGCGCGACATAGAGTCCGTACAAATAGGCATCCAGGCGCTGTGCCAGCGCGAAGGCGGCGCGTGCGGCAAGCGGCTCGCCGCGAGTTTCGCGCACGTGGACGAGTATGTCGAATGCGGACATCGGCGGCTCTCCTCGTTGCGTCTTTATCGCTAGCTTAACGCGGAGCACGCAAAAGTTCCGCTATCGGCGCGCGCGTTGTTGTGCGTTCAGGCCGCTTGCGCCAGACTCGCCACCGGTTCAACTACAAGGAGAATCGTTATGCGCAGCATTCCCATCCTTGCCGCATCCGTCCTGATCGCCGCGTCCGCGTTGTATTCCGCGCGCGCCAGCGCTGCCGGCCAGATCGATTGCGAGATGAAATTCAACCTCACCGGCTGGGCGGCGATCTACAAGCACGCCGAGGGTCGCGGCACGATCACCTGCAATAACGGGCGCACGTTCCGGGTGAACATCGTCGCCGTCGGCGGCGGTCTCACCGCCGGCAAGTACAAGATCGAAGGCGGCACCGGCAAGTTCTCGCAGGTGTACGACACCGCTGAACTGTTCGGCAGCTATGCCCAGGGCGAAGCGAATGCCGGCGTGGTCAAATCGGGGATCGCACAGGCGCTGACCAAGGGCAATGTCTCGCTGGCCCTGGCCGGCAGCGGTGAGGGCGTCAACCTCGGCATTTCCTTCGGCAAGTTCACCATCTCGCACGTGCACTGAGCGCCCAGTACCCAGACGCGGCGTTCGAAAGGACGCCGCGTTTTTCTTGCCGCAACGCACAAAAATCGGTAGGGTGCGGAGTATGGACGGCCAAACGACGACACTGCGTTACACCGCCGGCGAGGAACTCGCCAACAGCCTGACCCACGGGTTCGGCCTGTTGCTCAGCGTGGCAGGTCTGATCGGATTGATGCTCGTCGCCGGCAACATCCATGAAATCGCCTCGTGTCTGGTCTACGGCATTGCGCTGGTCCTGGTCTATACCACTTCCACGCTGTATCACGGCGTGCGCGATGCCGGCGCCAAGCGCGTGTTGCGCACCCTCGATCACATCGCGATTTTTCTGCTGATCGCCGGAACCTACACGCCGTTCATGCTGATCGCGTTGCGCGGCGCCTGGGGTTGGAGTTTATTTGCCGTGGTCTGGACCCTGGCCGTGCTCGGCGCGATCGTCGAGCTGACTGCGCTGCGCCGCTATCGCCGCGCGATGATCGCGCTGTACGTCGGCATGGGCTGGGTCGGACTCGTCGCGCTCAAGCCGCTCGTCGCCGCGCTGCCGGTTCCGGGGCTGTGGCTGCTGTTCGGCGGCGGCGTCAGCTACACGGCCGGCGTCGCGTTCTACGTGTGGCGCAACCTGCGCTATCACCATGCGGTGTGGCACCTGTTCGTGCTGGGTGGCAGCGTGCTGCAGTACTTCGCCGTGCTGTTCTACGTATTGCCGACCGGTCGGTGAGCGCATTCGTCATCCATCGTGGCGGTTGCCACTGCGGCCGCGTGCGTTTCGAGGTCGACGCGCCGGCGCGCATCGACGCACTCGAATGCGATTGCTCGATCTGCCGCATGAGCGGATATCTGCACCTGATCGTGCCGGCATCGCGGTTTCGCCTGCTGCAGGGCGGCGAGTTTCTCGCCGAATACGCATTCCACACCGGTGTTGCTCGGCATCGATTCTGTCGGGTGCGCGGAATCAAGTCGTTCTACGTGCCGCGCTCGAACCCCGATGGCATCGACGTCAACGTGCGCTGCCTCGATCGCGCCACGATCGAGGGCATTTCAATCCGGCAATTCGACGATGCCGATCGGGATGCCGCGACAATGGCGATTGCGCACCTGTCGCGCTAGAGCAAGAAGGCCAGCGCAAACACGCCAAGCATCGTGAAACACAGCGCGAGTTTGGCGAGTGTGCCGAACAGCAGGCCGATCCAGGTGCCGACGCCGACGCGGGTCGCATGCTGGAGCTTGCCGCCGTCCGACAATTCGCCGGCGACCGCGCCGATGAACGGCCCGAGCAGGAGCCCGGGCAGGCCGAAGAAGAATCCGACCAGCATGCCGATGCTCGCTCCCCACAGCGCACGCGCGCTCGCGCCGACGCGTTTGGCGCCGAGAACTCCGGAGAGGAAATCCACCAGCAACGCGAGCGCCGCGAGCACACCGAGCACGATCAGGGTGAACGCGCCGATGTGCTGGAAGTGATCGGCCCAGGCCGCCAGCAGCATGCCGCCGAAGACCAGCGGTACGCCGGGCAGGATCGGCACGACCGCGCCGGCCATGCCGACCAGAATCAGGATGCCGGCGAGGACGTAATACCCGATTTGCAGGATCGTGTCGTTCAACGCACGCCCGCGCCGGGCTGCCGGGCTTCGGTATCGATCGCGAAGGCGTCCTTGTATTCGGGCCTGAGCAGGTCGTAGAAAACCTTCGCCGGAACTTCCACCTGCTGTATTCCATCCACGTACGCTGCCACCTGGTACGGTGGAAAGATCACAGTCAGCCCGATCGCGGGAGCCTCCAGGCCATCGACGAGAAAGACCCGGAAGTTTTCCGGTGTTGGTTGCGTGCCGCGTTCGATCCAGCGGTTCATCGATGCAATCTGCGCCGCTTTCTGTGCCGGCGGCATCGCGGAATCGCTATCGCGCAGCCGCGCGGCGTAGCGCCCTTCGAGCTGGTGCCGGCATTCGTCGGACAACGCCTGCAAGCCGGATTGCGCATCCGTGAACAGGTCCGGCAATGCCGTGAGCTTGCCGTTGGCCAGATCGAGGTTGAAGCTGGCGAGGATCGGCGCACCGTGCGCGCCGCCGACGAAGGCCGAACCCGAGGCCGTGACGCTGACGAAATCCGCGGTGCGGCGGGCGACGGCGAAAGTCAGATCCAGGCTGTAGTTGATGCCGGTGGCGCGATCAGCGGCGGTGCTTGCATCCAGAAAGTCCGTTTTCTGTGCGGCGGCGAAGCGGCGAACCACCGCATCGAGCGGCTGCCATGCGGGTTCCAGGAGTGGGTAAAGGATCTGAAACGTATAGCCGTTACCCTTGCCGGCATCGGTTTCGGACTGGGCTTCCGCCGCCGCCGCGGACGCGACCGGCGTGGCGGATGCGGACGGGCCGGCAGCGCGCTCGCTGCAACCGGCGCACGCCAAGCACAACACCGCAGCAGCGGCTGGAAAGCCGGACAAGCGCAAACCTGACAACACAACCAGCCCCCTGGAAGAATGCAAAACACGAAGTTTAGAAAAAATGCCGCGGTCGCGCCATGTTGCGTTGCGGCGAGATGCCGGCCCGGAAAATGTTCGATTGCCGGGGCGGGAATATAAGAGTGTGCGATCCGGCGGGTTCGGATTGGGGTTCGCCTCAATCCAGCCGCTTGCGCGTGCGCGCGATCGCGATGCCGAGTACGACCACGCTGAAGACGCCGAGCGCGGCCAGTTCAGGCCACAAATCGGCGAGCGTGGCCGCGCGCAGCAGGATGCCGCGGATCAGGCGCATGAAATGCGTCATCGGGAAGATCTCGGCCAGCCATTGCGCCGGCCACGGCATGCCAGCGTAGGGGAACATGAATCCGGACAGCAGGATCTGCGGCAGGAAGGTGAAAAACGCGAGCTGCATGGCCTGGAACTGGCTCTTCGCCAGGGTCGACAGGAACACGCCGAGCGCGAGCGAGGCGACGATGAACACGAGCGAGGCGGCATAAACGGCGACAAGGCTGCCGCGGATCGGCACGTGGAAAATCGCCACGCCGAGCAGCAGCACCAAGGTCACCTGCAACAGGCCGATGCCGACGAAGGGCAGCACCTTGCCCACGGTCAGTTCTGCCGGCGACACCGGCGTCGCGATCAAAAATTCCAGGTTGCCGCGTTCGCGTTCGCGCACCAGCGCCATTGCCGTGAACAACACCATGGTCATGGTGAGAATGACGCCGATCAATCCGGGTACCGTGTTGATCGGCGCACGCCGCCCGGGATTGTAGAAGTTCACGATTTCCACATTGTCCGGCCGCGACGCGGCGGCGGGGTTCAGCAGTGCTTGCAGTGGTAGCGCGGCGAGTTGGCGCACGGCCTGCTGAACGGTCTGGTCCGAACCGTCGACCACGATCTGCAACGGCGGCCGATCCTGTTCGCCCGCGTTTGATTGGATCAGGCGCCGTTCGAAATCCGGCGGAATCACCAGCGCTGCGCTGATCGCACCCTGGCGCAGCAGCGTGTCGAGATCCTGCGGCGTGCGCAGGCGATAGTCGAAATCCAGTACCTGGGTCTGCGCGATCTCGGCAACGAGTTCGCGCGACTGCGCCGTGCGCGCCTGATCGAGCACGGCCGCGGGCAGGTGGCGGATGTCCATGTTGATCGCATAGCCGAATAGCAGCAATTGCATGGTCGGGATGCCGACGATCATCGCAAAGGTGAGCTTATCGCGGCGCAATTGACGCAGTTCCTTGATGACGATGGCCCAGAGCCGGCGCAGATTCATGCGAGTCGTTCTCCGGGCGGTGCCGGCCCCTGACGCGTGGCGGCGACGAACACGTCTTCAAGATTGGGCCGTGCCGTTTCCACCTGTGCGGTGATGCCTGCC
>JAJXWU010000250.1 GCA_021781425.1 Pseudomonadota bacterium | reverse complement strand
ACGCGCGACGCGGCGAAAAAATCCATGCGTACGCATGTCGAGGCGATGCTCGCGTTCCAGAAGATGGGCGTGCCGACCTTCGATTACGGCAACAACATCCGCCAGATGGCGCTCGACGAAGGCTGCCAGAACGCGTTCGATTTTCCCGGCTTCGTGCCGGCCTATGTGCGTCCGCTGTTTTGCCGCGGCATCGGACCGTTCCGCTGGGTCGCGCTGTCGGGCGATCCGGAGGACATCCGCAAAACCGATGCGAAGGTGAAGCAACTGATCCCCGACGATCCGCATCTGCATAACTGGCTCGACATGGCGGAAAAGCGCATCCGCTTTCAGGGCTTGCCGTCGCGCATCTGCTGGGTGGGACTGGGATTGCGCGACAAGCTCGGACTCGCGTTCAACGAGATGGTGCGCAACCGTGAACTCAAAGGTCCGATTGCCATCGGCCGCGATCATCTGGATTCGGGTTCGGTGGCATCGCCCAACCGCGAAACCGAATCCATGAAAGATGGCAGCGATGCGGTTTCCGACTGGCCGCTGTTGAACGCATTGCTCAACACCGCCAGCGGCGCGACCTGGGTGAGTTTCCACCACGGCGGCGGCGTCGGCATGGGCTATTCGCAGCACGCCGGCGTCGTCATCGTCTGCGACGGCACGAAGGAAGCGGACGCTCGCATCGCGCGCGTGCTGTGGAACGACCCCGGCACCGGCGTGATGCGTCACGCCGATGCCGGTTACGACATTGCGATCGAATGCGCGAAGGAAAAAGGACTGAAGTTGCCGATGGTTTGAGCGTCATGGCACAGGCTATGGACCGTACCCCGTATGAATGACCGTCGCATTCGTCGCATCGCCATCGTCGGGGGCGGCTCGGCCGGCTGGATGGCCGCCGCCGCGCTTGCGAACGCGCTGCAGGGCAATTGCCGCATCGAACTGGTGGAATCGGACGAGATCGGTACCGTTGGCGTCGGCGAGGCCACGCTGCCGCCGATAAAACGCTTCAACCAGATGCTGGGCATCGACGAACATGCGTTCGTTGTCGCCACACAGGGCACGTTCAAACTCGGCATCGACTTCCACAACTGGAGCAGCCTCGGGCACCGCTATTTCCATCCGTTCGGGCAGATCGGCGTGCCGTTCGACGCGGTGCCGTTCCACCAGTACTGGTTGCGCGAGCGCGCGCGCGGCGATGCAGCGCCGCTGCAGGATTACGCCTTCGCGTGGGTGGCGGCGCGCCACGGGCGGTTCGAGCGCCCGTCGACGGATTCGCGTTACGTGCAGTCGACATTCGATTACGCCTATCACTTCGACGCGGCACTGTATGCGCGCTTCCTGCGACGCTACGCCGAGCAGCGCGGCGTAATACGCACCGAGGGCAAGGTGGTGGATGTCGCGTTGCGCCCTGAAGACGGCTTCATCCAGTCGCTGGCGCTCGCCGGCGGGGCGCGCGTGGAAGCTGATTTCTTCATCGACTGTTCCGGCTTCCGAGGCGTGTTGATCGAAGGCGTGCTGAACACCGGCTACGAGTCGTGGAACCACTGGCTGCCGTGCGACCGCGCGGTCGCGGTGCCGAGCGAACATGCCGGCGAGCCGGTACCGTACACGCGCGCGACAGCGCGTGATGCGGGTTGGCAGTGGCGCATTCCGCTGCAGCACCGGGTGGGCAACGGGCTGGTGTATTGCAGCCGTTATCTCGGCGACGACGCGGCGGCAGCCTTGTTGCTGGCGAACCTCGAAGGCAAGGCGCTCGACGAACCGCGCCTGCTGCGTTTCGTCGCCGGGCGGCGCCGGAAGTTCTGGAACCGCAATTGCGTGGCGCTCGGACTCGCCGCCGGGTTCATGGAACCGATCGAGTCAACCAGCATCCATCTGGTGCAGTCTTCGCTGGCGCGGCTGCTGGCGTTGTTTCCGGACCGCGACTTCGATCCGCTGGCGGTACACGAGTTCAATCGCATCACGCATGCCGAATACGAGCGCATCCGCGATTTCCTGATCCTGCATTATCACGCCACGCAGCGCGACGATGCGCCGCTGTGGCGGGAAACCGCTGCGATGGCGATCCCCGATACGCTGCAGTACAAGATCGACCAGTTCCGCAGCGGCGGCCGCACTGTTGCCGAGCCGCTGGAACTGTTCCAGAACTCGAATTGGCTGGCCGTGCTGGTTGGCCAGGAAATCCGGCCGGTGCGTCACGATCCGCTCGCGGACATGCGCGAGCAGATCGATGCAGCGCGGTTCCTCGCCGACCTGCGGCAGCTGATGGAAGAAGCCGCGCAAACGATGCCCTCGCACTTGGAATACATCCGACGGCATTGCGCCGCCGCGTGAACGGTAGCGGCGTGATGCACCATGCCGATGCCGGTTTCGACATTACCATCCTCCGAGCGTCAGTCCCGATCTTCCGCTTCGATCCGAATGCGCGCATCATGCGCGCGAGCCTCAACGGGAGTAGAGCAATGCCGATCGAACTGACGATGCTGGCGTGGGCGGTAGTGCTGGGTCTGGTCTACGTGCTGGTAGCGGCTTCACTGAGCACGTGGCAGCGCGGCATCATGTGGAATGCGGGCAACCGCGACGGCGAGTTGCAGCCGCTGAACCGGTACGCCGCACGCGCGGCGCGCGCCAGCGCGAATTTTCTGGAAACCTTCGTGTTCTTCGCCGCGGCGACGCTCGCCGTGGTCGCGGCAGGCAAGGCCAATGCGCACACCGCGCTCGGCGCGCAAGTTTATTTGTGGGCGCGTGTGGCCTATCTTCCGTGCTACATCGTCGGCATTCCGTATCTGCGCACCGTGATCTGGATCGCGGCACTGTGGGGCATCGTGCGGATGCTGGAAGCGCTGCTGGTTTAACGCGCTACGCCGCTTTCGCCTCGTTCCTCAACGTCTGCATGTCGATCACGAAGCGGTACTTCACGTCGCTCTTGAGCATGCGCTCGTAGGCGGTGTCGATGTCGCGCATGGCGATGGTCTCGATGTCGCTGACGATGCCGCGCTCGGCGCAGAAGTCGAGCATTTCCTGGGTTTCGGGAATGCCGCCGATCAGGGATCCCGCGATCGCGCGGCGCTTGAAGATGAGATTGAACACCTGGGTGGACGGATGCGGCGTGGCCGGCGCGCCGACCAGGCACATCGTGCCGTCGCGCCTGAGCAGGTTGAGGAAGACGTCGAGATTGTGCGGCGCCGCCACGGTATTGACGATCAGGTCGAAGCGGTTGGCCTGCTTGGCCATTTGCTTGGCGTCTTTGGAGATCACCACGTCGTCTGCGCCGAGGCGTTTCGCATCGGCCTCTTTGCCGGTCGATGTGGTGAACAGCGCCACGCGCGCGCCCATCGCGTGCGCGAGCTTCACGCCCATGTGGCCGAGTCCGCCGAGCCCGACGATGCCGACGGTCTTGCCCGGTCCGGCTTTCCAGTGCTTGAGCGGCGAATAGGTGGTGATGCCGGCGCACAACAGCGGCGCGACTGCGGCGAGCTCGCCCTTGTGGCGGATGTGCAGGACGAAGCCTTCATCGACGACGATGTGCGTCGAATAGCCGCCGAAGGTGTGGCCGCCTTCGGCAGCGGTCGCGGGGCCGTTGTAGGTGCCGACGAAGCCGTTCTCGCAATAGTTTTCGAGCCCTTCCGCGCAGGACGCGCAATGTCCGCAGCTGCCGACCAGGCAGCCGACACCGACCGTTTCGCCGACTTTGAATTTCTTCACGTCCTTGCCCACAGCGGTGACGGTGCCGACGATCTCGTGTCCCGGCACGCACGGATACAGCGTGCCGGGCCACTCACCGCGCGCCGTGTGCAGATCGGAATGACAGACACCGCAATGCGATATGTCGATGGCGACGTCGCGCGGACCGGGCGCGCGGCGGTCGATGGCGAAGTAGGCCAGCGGCTTGTCGGCGGCTTGCGCGGCGTAGGCAGGGGTTTTCATGAAATTCTCCTTCGGCAGATTGTGGCGTCGACGCTAAGATAGCACCGTGGCCGAATTTGAACTCGACAACCCCGTCTGGTCGGCGCTGACCAGCCGGCACGCCGCATTCGCGCGGCGCAGTGCGAACGCGGCGCGCTATCCGGCGCAGGTTGCGCCATTCGTGGCGGTCGATCCCGCCGATGCGCTCGCGCTGGTGCAGTTGGCGAGTCTGGTCGATGTCGGCGAGACGGTGTTGTTTGTCGGTCCCGCACCGCCGCTGGATTCGAACTGGAGCGTGGTCGAACCGCTGGTGCACATCGCGCAGATGGTCTGCGCGGCGCGCTTGCCGGTGAACGATGGGCCGGAAGTGATTGAGTTGTCGGCCGCGCATCGCGCGGATGTGCTCGATCTGACCGCGCGCGTGTATCCGCATTATTTCCGACCGCGCACGATGGATCTTGGCCGCTACTTCGGTATCTACGATGGCGCCAAGCTCGCGGCGTTGGCGGGCGAACGCATGCGTCTGCACGGCCATACCGAATTGAGCGCGATTTGTACCGATCCGGCGTACGTCGGACGCGGCTATGCGCAACGCCTGACCGCCATGCTCACGAACGATCTGCTCGAACAGGGCGTGCAGCCGTTTTTGCATGTCAGCCAGGCGAATACGCGCGCCAAATCGCTGTATGAGCGCATGGGTTATCGTTTCCGTGCAGACATTCCGCTGCTTGCAGTCCGGCGTGCGGCTTCGCCGGATTGAGATTTGCCGCGCACCGGGGTATTTTCCAGACACCGCGGCCGCGCGCCGGCGGTAACCCCAATCAATCGGAGCAAGCCATGAGCAAAGGCATGAACCAGAAGAAAGATGCGAAGAAAAAACCTGCCAAGAACTTGAAGGAGAAGCGCGCCGAGAAGCATGCCAAAAAAGCCGCGCGCGGTTGAGCGCGGAAAAACCATGGCTCGCGTAGTGCTCGCTTCGGCACTGTCGCGCTGGCTGCCCGCCGCCGCGGGCAGGCCGTCGCAGGACATCATTCTGGATGTGCCCGGCGCGAGTCTGGACGAAGCGCTGGATGGCGTGTTCGCGCGCTTTCCGAATCTTCGCGGCTATGTGCTCGACGAGCACGGCGCGGTGCGCCATCACGTCGCCGTGTTCGTCGACGGCACCGCCATCGCCGACAAACGCCGGCCGCATCAGGCATTGGGCGATCTGTCCGAAATCTATGTGATGCAGGCGCTGTCCGGAGGTTGACGTGTCCGACACCATTCTCGTCTCCACGCGCAAGGGATTGTTCGTGCTCGAACGCGGCAAGGATGCGTGGGATATCGCCCGTCACGTCTTTTCCGGCGACAACGTCGCGCTGGCTTCGGTCGATTCGCGCGACGGCACATGGTACGCGGTGCTCGATCTGGGCCATTTCGGCAACAAGCTGCAACGCTCAACGGATCGCGGCGCGACCTGGGCAGAATGCGCGGTGCCGGCCTATGCGGAAGGCGATCAGGTCATCACCGGCGACGGCAAGCCGCCGGTGCCGGCGGTGTTGCGCCTGATCTGGTCGCTCGAAGCCGGCGGCGTCGATCAACCCGGACGGCTGTGGGCCGGGACGATTCCGGGCGGACTGTTTCGCTCGGACGATTGCGGCGCGAGCTGGCAGATGGTGCGCTCGCTGTGGGACATGCCCGAACGCAAGCAATGGTTCGGCGGCGGTTTCGACCAGCCCGGCATCCAC
>JAJXWU010000098.1 GCA_021781425.1 Pseudomonadota bacterium | reverse complement strand
ACCAAGAAGATCGTGCAGGTGCTTTTCCTCGCGGCTGGCCTGATCCTTACCGGGCATGCGATCCTGACACCGTTGCTGATGGTCATCATCATGGTGACGGGCGATTTCCTCGGCATGTCGATGACGACCGACAACGTGCGGCCCTCGCCGACGCCGAATGCCTGGCACATCGGCAAGCTGACAATTGCCGGCGCCGTCATGGGCGTCGGCGAACTGGTGTTCTGCGTTGCCATCCTGATCTTCGGCATCTACCAGCTGCATCTGGATGTCGCGGCGCTGCAAACGCTCGCGTTCCTCGTCATCGTGTTCGGCAATCAGGCGACGACCTATACGAACCGCGAACGCCGTCACATGTGGTCGTCCCACCCAAGCGTCTGGCTGTTCATTTCGTCCATTGTGGATCTGGTGATCGCCGCGACACTGGCCATCGCAGGCATCGCCATGAAGCCGTTGCCGGCATGGGTGGTCGCGGTCGTTTTTGGAATGGCCTGCGTCTTCGCGCTCGCACTGGACTTGGTTAAGGTTCCGGTCCTGCGCCGCCTCGACATCAACTGACGGGAAAACAATGATGAGGATCAAATCCAAAGATTTTCGAGTGCGCGAAGGCAACGAGGTCGATCTCGAGAGGTGGCCAACGCTCGTCGATCGCGTCTACGACTCGACGGAACAGTACCAGCATCTGCTAGGCGAGCACATCGCACAACTCAGCGCACAACAGGAGCTTCTGTACGCATCGAACCGCTACGCCATCCTGCTGATCTTCCAGGCGATGGACGCGGCCGGCAAAGACGGCGCGATCAAGCACGTGATGTCGGGAGTCAATCCACAGGGCTGCCAGGTATTCAGCTACAAGCATCCTAGCGCCACCGAGTTGCAGCACGATTTTCTCTGGCGCACCACGCGCGATCTTCCCGAACGCGGGCGCATCGGCATCTTCAACCGGTCGTATTACGAAGAAGTGCTGATCCTGCGCGTCCACCGCGAGCTTCTCATCGGCGAAGGCCTTGCGGATGCTCCGCGCGATGACAGGATGATCTGGCACGACCGCTATCGCTCGATCGCGAATCTGGAACGCCATCTGCATGCCAACGGCACCCGCATCGTGAAGTTCTTTCTTCACCTGTCGAAGGACGAGCAGCGCAAGCGTTTTCTCGATCGCATCGACCAACCGGAAAAAAACTGGAAATTCAGTCTGGCCGATATCGCGGAAAGGAAATTCTGGAAGCACTACATGAAAGCGTATGAACAATGTCTCGCCGCTACGAGCACCAAAGACGCGCCTTGGTACATAGTTCCTGCCGACGACAAGGAGAACGCGCGGCTGATCGTTTCGCGAATCGTCCTTGACACATTAATGGAACTCAAAATGACGTTCCCGAAGATGAGTGCCAAACGCCGGCAGGAACTGCTGTCGATCCGCAAGCGGCTCGCCAAGTGATATTCCCGCCCGGTCGCCCCCGCCGTGCATGGAAACGACTTTGGGATCAGAGTGCACCGCGCCAACGGTCGCTTACGAGGTCCAGGCGTGCTGATTGAACATCGCGTCGATGATGTTAATGAACGCGGCGTAGCAATTGAACCGGTCGCGTTTATTCCCTTTTGATCGCGTGGCCGCCGAATTCGTTGCGCATCGCCGACAAGAGTTTATCGGTGAACGATTCATTGTCGCGCGAGCGCAGACGCTCGATCAGCGACAGGGCAATCACCGGCGCGGGCACATTGAGTTCGATCGCGGCGTCCAACGTCCAGCGACCTTCGCCGGAATCGGCGACGTACGGTGCGATCCCGTGCAATGTCGGGTTTTTTTCGAGGGCGTCAGAAGTCAGGTCCAGCAGCCACGAACGCACTACGCTGCCATAGCGCCAGATTTCTGCAATCTGATGCAGGTCGAGAGTGAATTCAGACTTGTGCTGCAGGATCGAAAAGCCTTCGGCGTAGGCCTGCATCAGCCCGTATTCGATGCCGTTGTGGATCATCTTGGTGAAGTGACCCGAGCCGACCGGACCGACGCGGCCCCAGCCTTTGTCCTTGGCCGGCGCCAACGATTCGAATACCGGTCGCAATCGTTCGACGACTGCTTCGTCGCCGCCGATCATCATGCTGTAGCCCTCGGCCAGACCCCACACGCCGCCGCTGGTGCCGCAGTCGATGTAATCGATCCCGCGGTCGGCAAACGTTTTCGCGCGACGCAGTGTGTCCTTGTAGTTGGAATTGCCACCGTCGATGACGGTGTCTGCGGCGGCCAGCAGTGGCAGCAGGTTCGTCAGCGTGGCGTCCGTGATTTCACCGGATGGCACCATCAGCCAGAGCACGCGCGGAGCCGGCAATTTCGGCACCAGCGCGGCAAGCGAAGACGCAGATTCGGCGCCTTTGCCTTCGAGGTCCATGCACGCATCGGCCTTCGGGTCGAAGCCAACCAGCCGATGTCCGCCTTGCATCAGCCGCTGCGCCATGCTGGCGCCCATGCGTCCCAGACCGATCATGCCGAGTTTCATGCGATGTCCTGCACCGGAGCAAGCAGACGATGCGGGCTTAACCCGATCCGAGCGCGCGGCGGACGCCGGCCCGGCACGGGGGCAAGGGCCATTGGCGAAACCGGCGTGCCCGCGCCGGGCGCGGATTCCATCCCTCGTTCTCGGCCGCGTGCAAGGCTATGGTGATGGCAGCGGCCTCGCGTGTCGGTGCGGGCCGGGGATGATTCAACGCGGTATCGACAGTGAGGCTCATGACGTTTTCCGCGTTGCCACCCAATCGACCTGAGCTTCCCTCGCACGGACGGGATCCTGTGCCGGCAGCCGGGATGATTCGCGGCATCAGTCGACCTGCTGATTCGTCGTATCCAGATTCGACTTTGCCGCGGCAAGCGCCTGATCATGTGCCGAGTTGGCGTCCTGTTCGCACGAACTTTTCACTTCGGCACTCTGCATTCCGCATTTCTTCAACGCGACCGACAGATCGCCATCGGCGCGCGCAATCGCCACCTCGTAGTCGGCTTTCGCCTGTTCCTTGGTTTGCTTCGTGGCAGCCTTGCCGATTGCATTATTGGCGCTCGCCTGCGCGTCAGCCACTTTGGCGTTGCCTTGCTGCTGCGCCTTTGCCAAGTCACGATTGGCGGCATCGACGGAAGGCTGTGCGTCCTGACCGGCTTTGGCCACTTCTGCAGCGCGGTCTCGCGCGGCCTGGTCGACGTCCGCCTGGGTGGGCCTGCCGCATGCCGCAAGGGCGACCGCTATGCCGGCGGCCAAAATTTTCGTTGTGATGTTCATGACGATATACCTCTGGAGTGTGGGTTCCCGCTTTCGCCGCGGGCTAGCGGCAAAGCACGAACCGGGTTGTGCCGATACCGCTGGAGTGCGGTACGCGCGACGATGCGGCGTATACATTGCATCGTTGTACGTGGTACAGCCTACGCGTATGAGCGACGCATCTCGGTACGCCAGCGCACACAGGGAGGTTGCATGCAGCGAATGTGGCTCAAATGGCGTGAGTTGACGCAGGCGGGGGAACGATGTCGACCGTAGCCGCGCGTCGCAGTTGCAGGCACTTCAGTCAGTCGTGGCGTACGCCAAAGCCGTGCCGCAGGAATCGAATTCGGCAGGCCACCAGGAACGCACGCGGTCGATCGGGTAACCTGACCAGTGCGAGTGGAATGTCCTGCCGCCATAGGTGCCATCCATTGCTACTTCACGGTCATTCAAGACGAATTCGACAGGTTGGCCTTCCTGCGGCAATCCGGCGGCGCTTCCAACCCATTGGGTATACATGTCCGTACTCCTCATATATGAAACGTCTCAACGGGGGGCGTGAGAACAAGCGCCTGGATCCGACTCGCCGCCACAGCATGCGCGCGCACCCGAACTGCCTCCGTGCGGTGGCGCACGCAGGCCGCTGGCAGTAAAACGCAATTCGGCAGCCGGTTCCGTTGCTGGCTTTGCTAATGCGAGAGATTTCGCCGCGGCGTACGGCGAGTGGCAGCACGTGCGGATTCCGGTCGCCCTGATCACCAGTTCCGGAAATGATCATCGGCAGCAATCGGCCAACTCCGGCCACATGGCCGATCCGATAGACGTCCAGAAAGTAGACGTTCCACGACTTTGGCCGAAGAAAGGAACTGACTGCGCGGCGAACATTGCCGCGCACATGATGATCTTCTATTCGACCTTTACCGGCGCGCGGTTGTCGCCACTCACCCGATCGACGAGTTCGTTGAAGGGATCGATGCCGGCCTCGTAGGGCTGGCCGTCGACGGTCACGGTGATCGTGCTGTCGCCGTCGGCAACCGGCATCTTAGCGAGGTACAGCGGCTTTTCATCCTGCTCCTCGCCATCCGTCGCCTTGGCGAACACGCCGACTTTAATTGGAATGTCGATTTTTGCGGGCGTTTCCTTGCCCTTGCCGTCGGCGTAAACCTTGGCCGCGTGTACGTGCATGGTGACCGCGTACTTGCCGTCTGCCAATTTCTTTGCTGTTACACCGACCATGCGATTGTCGAACAGCGTGATTTTGTCGAAAAAATCGGTGATCAGGTTCTGGTACTCCGGCCCCGCCTCGGCGCGGATGTCGGCGATCAGATCGCGGGTATCGGTGTAGGGCGGTTGCTGGAATCGAGTTTTGCTTAGCCACTCGCGCAACGCCGCGTTGACCTTGTCCTCGCCGATGTAGTCCTGCAGCGCGTAGAAGATCACCGAGCCCTTGCGGTAGTGGATGTACGGCTGGTTCTCGACCAGTGCCAGCGGTTCTTCTTCCACACGCTCTCCCGCGCGTCCCTCAAGATAGTGATCGAGTTCGTATTTCAGGAACTTGCGCATCCTGGTAGTGCCATACAGGTGCTTCATCACCATCAACGCCGAATACTGCGCCAGCGATTCGTCCAACATCGTCACGCCCTGGACGTGCGCGCCGATCACCTGGTGTGCCCACCATTGGTGGCCGATTTCGTGTGCGGTCACATACGTGACGTAATCGATGTCCGAAGCCTTGCGCAGATCGGCGATGAATCCGATCGACTCGGAAAACGGGATCGTGTTGGCGAATGATTGCGCGAATGCCGCGTAATCCGGAAATTCCAGAATCCGCAGCTGACGGAACTGATACGGTCCGAAATTCACTGTGTAATAATCCAGCGCGTGTTTCGCTGCGGCAAGCATGCGCTGCACGTTGTACGGATGCTGCGGGTCGTAGTAGATCTCCAGCGCCACGTCATGCCAGTGGTCGCGTGCTACGGCGTAACGCGCCGACTGGAACGAGAAGAAATCCAGGATCGGCGTGTCCTGCACGTACTGGAAATAGCGCCGGCCGCCTTCCGTCCAAGTCTTCTGCAAGTAACCGGGGGCCAGCGCGATCTGGTCCGGATCGGTGGACAGCGTGGCCGCGAAATGCACCCAATCGGCATCGCAAGAGATCAGATTGTTCGCGTGCGCCGCCACATCGTCGCGCTTGGGCAGGCGCTGCGCCGGACCCAACCCGTACTTGCGGCGGTCGTTGTTGTCAGTGAGCTGGCGGCCCTCGTCGTAACAAAAATGCGGCAACGACTCGGAATTGAGGAAGCTGCCATTGTGTACCAGTCCTTCGCCGACCGGTTCGTTGGCAAAACCCGTGTAAGCGAGATGTTCACGAAAGGCAAACGACAAGGAAGC
>JAJXWU010000029.1 GCA_021781425.1 Pseudomonadota bacterium | reverse complement strand
GGGACTCGGTCCAGATGGTTTCCGCGATCGTGTTGTGGCTCCAGGTCGCGGCGACCGCACCCTTGGATTTGCGGAACTTGAACATGGCGACGATCATCGCCCCGAACACCAGGACGCCGATCGCGCAGCACACGTAGAAACCGTACATGTGCAGGTTGTAGACCTCGCGCGAGGTCTGCGTCACGCCCGGTGACATGTTCAACTGCCACGGTTCCGCCAGCGCATGCGCAGCGCCGGCGACTGCCGTCAGCACGAGTCCCAATCCCCACTTGCTACGCATCGATCCGGCCGCCTTCATCGCGTTCTACCTTGTCCCGAGTCCCGAGTCCCCGTTGCGCGAATTCGCATCGCGCAGCAGTCTTTCCAATCGTTGCGCCAGTTCCCTGCGCTCGGCGTCGTTCAAGAACGCGCCGACTTCCGTTTCGCGTCCGTGCGAGCCGAGCCACAACCGGCTCGGCCAGCCCGGCCAGCGTCCCGCCTCCAGCCGCACCCGCATCCAGTACGGATGATAGTGCGCCGCCGCGCCCGCCGCGGCGATTTCCACGTCGCACGGCGTGATCGTGACGAGCTGTCCGCGCGCCGACGCGCGCCAGACCCGCACCACGCACCACGCCGTCGCGGCCAGTACCAGCACCGCAAACACCGGCGCCAGCACGATCCCCCGCCACGCCGCCAGCAGCGCAAACCCGAGGGTGGCGATGCTTTGCGCGGCGAAGTACACCGCCAGACCCGCCCGCGACAGCGAGCGGTGCGGAAACACCGCCACCGTCGCCATTGCGTCCTGCGGCGGCGCTGATGTCTGCTCGATCATGGGAAACGCAGCGTTGCAGCCTGCCAATGATAGTGAGCGCGCAGGCCAGGGGCAAGTTTTGCCGGGCTGCGGCTTGCTAAACTATGCGGCCCATGCGGAGGAACCCGTGAGCGCCATTCTGGTATCCGAGTTGCCGGCTGCGGCCGACCCGGCGCGTGCGCGCCTGACCGCCGCGTACTGCCGCGACGAAACCGAGGCGATGGCCGATCTCGTCGCGCAGGCCGCATTGCCGCCGGCCGAGCGCGATTCGGTGCTGCAGCGCGCCACCGAGCTCGTCGCGCGCGTGCGCGCGAAGGCACACGAGCAGAGCGCTGTGGAATCCTTCATGCGCCAGTACGATCTTTCCAGCGAGGAAGGCGTGCTGCTGATGTGCGTGGCCGAGGCCCTGCTGCGCATCCCGGACAAGGACACTGCCGACAAACTCATTGCCGACAAACTCGGCGAAGCGGACTGGGAGAAACATCTGGGCAAGAGCGATTCGGTGCTGGTCAACGCCGGCACCTGGGGCCTGATGCTCACCGGCAAGTTCATAGCGCTGGGCGAGGACACGCGGCGCAATTTCGCCGGCGCGCTGCGGCGCCTGGTCGGCCGCTCCGGCGAGCCGGTGATCCGTCTCGCGGTGCGCCAGGCCATGCGCATCATGGGCCACCAGTTCGTGATGGGCCGCAGCATCAAGGAAGCGCTCGACCGCGCCGGCGAAAAAGACAACCGCATCTACCGCTATTCCTACGACATGCTCGGCGAGGCGGCGCTGACGCAACCGGACGCCGAACGCTACATGCAGGCGTATCGCGATGCGATCGCTGCGCTCGGCGCGCGCGGATCCGATCGTCAGCAGAACGGTGCCGACGTGCTCGACGCGCCGAGCATTTCGATCAAGCTCTCGGCCCTGCATCCGCGCTACGAAGTCGCCAAGCGCGCACGCGTGCACGCCGAGCTCACGCCAAAATTGCTGGAACTCGCGCAACTGGCAAAGCAGAACGGCATCGGCCTGACCGTCGACGCCGAGGAAGCCGACCGTCTGGAACTGTCGCTGGAAGTCATCGCCGCCGTGCATGCGAATGCCTCGCTCGATGGCTGGAACGGCTACGGTCTTGCCGTGCAGGCCTACCTGAAGCGCGCGCCGTTCGTTATCGATTGGCTGGCCGAGCAAGCCAGGAAAGCCGGAAGACGCTTCTGCGTGAGGTTGGTCAAGGGCGCGTACTGGGATTCGGAGGTCAAGCGCGCGCAGGAAGGCGGCCATGCCGGCTATCCGGTCTATACGCGCAAACCGAACACGGATGTTTCGTATCTGGCCTGCGCGCGCAAGCTGTTCGATTACGGCGACGCGTTCTATCCCGCCTTCGCCACCCACAACGCGCACACCATCGCCGCGATCCACCACATGGCGAAAGGCCGGCCGTTCGAGTTCCAGCGGCTGCACGGCATGGGCACGGACTTGTACGCTGAGGTAATGGGGCCAAACAACCTCAACGTGCCGTGCCGCGTCTATGCGCCGGTCGGTTCGCACGAGGACTTGCTTCCCTATCTTGTGCGCCGCCTGCTCGAGAATGGCGCGAATACGAGCTTCGTCAACCGTATCGTCGACGAGTCGCTGCCGATCTCGGAGCTGGTCGCCGATCCGGTCGAACTCGTGCGCGCGAATCCGAGCAAGCCGCATCCGCGCATTCCCCTGCCGATTGATCTTTACCGATCGGCAGACAGCAGTCCGAATTCTGCGCCCTCGCAGAATTCGCAATCCACACGTTCTGCGCCCTCGCAGAATTCGCAATCCACACGTTCTGCGCCCTCGCAGAATTTGTCATCCATATCCCGGAAGAATTCCATGGGCGTGAATTTCGGCAACGACAACGAACTGCGCAAACTCGCGGAAGACGTCGCAAGCGTTCCGACGAACTGGGCTGCCACGCCGCTGGTGCCCGGCGCGAAATCCGGCGAAGCGCTGCAGGACGTGACCAATCCCGCCGACCGGCGCGTGAAGATCGGCACCAAGCAGCAGGCCGACCAGGCGACCATCGAGCGTGCACTCGCCAATGCCACAGCTGCGCAACCGGCATGGGACGCCCTGCCCGCCGCCTCGCGCGCGAACATCCTCGAACACGCCGCCGACCTGCTCGAGCAGCGCCGCGCGCAATTCGTCGCTCTGTGCGTGCGCGAGGCCGGCAAGACGCTCGCCGCCGCGGTGTCCGAAGTGCGCGAAGCCGCCGACATGTGCCGCTACTACGCGGGCGTGGCGCGCAAGCTGATGGGCAAGCCCGACGCGCTCACCGGCCCGACCGGCGAATCCAACCAGTTGTCGCTGCACGGTCGCGGCGTGTTCGTGTGTATCAGCCCGTGGAATTTCCCGCTCGCCATCTTCACCGGCCAGGTCGCCGCCGCGCTGGCCGCCGGCAACGCCGTGATCGCGAAACCCGCCGACCAGACCGTGTTGATCGGCCACGCCGCGGTGAAACTGCTGCATGAAGCCGGCGTGCCCGAAGCCGTGCTGCAATTCCTGCCGGGCAAGGGTTCGATGATCGGCAACATGCTGCTGACCAAACCCGAAGTCGCCGGCGTGTGCATGACCGGTTCCACCGAAACCGCGTGGACGATCAACCGCACCCTCGCCGCGCGTAACGCGCAGATTGCCGCGCTGATCGCCGAGACCGGCGGCCAGAACGCGTTGATCGCCGATTCCTCCGCCCTGCCCGAGCAACTGGTCAAGGACGCGATCGCGTCCGCGTTCGATTCCGCCGGCCAGCGCTGCTCGGCCGCGCGTGTGCTGTTCGTGCAGGACGACATCGCCGACAAGGTGATCGCGATGCTCGCCGGGGCGATGGATGAACTCAAAGTCGGCGATCCGGCGCTGCTCTCGACCGACGTCGGCCCGGTGATCGATGAACCATCGCGCAAGAGCCTCGCCGACCACGCCGCGCGCATGGACACGGAAGCCAAACTCATCAAGCAAGTCCCGCTCGGCCCGGATTGCGTGAACGGTACTTTCCTCGCGCCGCGCGCGTATGAGTTGAAGTCGCTGTCGCAACTCACCCACGAAGTGTTCGGCCCGATCCTGCACGTGATCCGCTGGAAGGCGAACGAACTCGACAAAGTGATCGACGCGATCAACGCCACCGGCTTCGGCTTGACGCTCGGCATCCACAGCCGCATCGACTCGACCATCGCGCATATTTCGCAGCGCGCGAAAGTCGGCAACTGCTATGTCAACCGCAACCAGATCGGCGCCGTCGTCGGCGTACAACCCTTTGGCGGCGAGGGACTCTCCGGCACCGGACCCAAGGCCGGTGGCCCGCATTACTTATTGCGTTTCGTCACCGAACGCACGCTGACGATCAACACCACCGCGGCGGGCGGAAATGCGTCGTTGTTGACGTTGGGGGAGTGACGCCGTTGGAATGCCAACTAGATTCCGAGTTCTTCAAGGTACTCCGAGGGCAGGTGTGTTTCGACGGCCACCTCGAGTTCGGCCTTTAGAAAACGCTTAATAAATCGCATTGCCTTATCGACGTGAAAGGCGGCATCCTGAGATGACAATGTGGCGTATTTGTGCTGTATGTTGTTCCGCTCTTCATGCAATAGTTCTAGATCTGGTTTTTCAGGAATTTGTACACCCAAAGCGGTAAGGGCTTCATATGCGCCAAAAATTGAGATCGTCTCTTTCGGGTTCTTATAGATCGACTTCCCGCTTGCTCGAACTTTCTCTTTTAAGAACAGCTCAATAGCTTGGTCTACATGCAGGAGAGCAAACTTCATATCTGTTGAAGTTTCACTTCTGAAGAAATGCCAGAGACCGTGATCTAAAACTTCCAAACCTGACCGAAGCAAAGGCGACAGAGGCGGCGCGCGACCGGCTGCTTTTGTGGCTTTCGCCCTGTCAACGCGCGCTACCTTTCTCGCCGGCACTATCTTTTTCGCCTTGGTTACCAAGGGAGTTACTCAACAACCGGCACAAGCTTCTTCTCAATATATTTTTCACCAGAAGACGTCAAAAGGTACCTCTTTCGCCCACCCTCACTTCCCTTCTTTTCCATGACGAATCCGCGCTTGATGTTCTGGATGACCATCTGACTTGTATTAGAACTTTCGAGTTTGGCCTCGTAGTACATCTTGTTTATGTCGGCGGGTGTGAAGTCCTGCTGTCCTGTATATTTCTCAAGGTAGTACCCGAAAGCGAGCACATAGTCCGTATGCTTCTTAATCTCGAAGGAGCGCAGAAACTCTCGAACTGAGAGCCCTTTATCGCCAATACTCGGCTGCAGTCTCGTTGCGCCGATATCATTTTCTTGTATGCGCGGCGCGCTTCCAGAAGCTGGATGACCATATTGCGTGATCATGTCCAAAACAAATTCTCGATCGCCTTCCGCTTCGAATTCAACACCGTTGCGCACGAGCCTAAAGCGGTACGACGCATTCGCCGACTGTTTGCGACTCGCCATAAGTTCCTCCCGAAGTCAGTGGAAATACTTTAGCGCGTAAGGCGGAAGAAGCGAAGAGCATCCCGCCTTCTAGGTCACAACCCGGCAACGGCGGAATACGCCGCTACGCGTCTTCGCTCACCCTACACGAGTTTCGATTCAACCGCGAAAAGGGGTCAGAGAACATTTTGATTTGGGACGGTTGCTCGATCCTTACTCAAAAAAATGTCCTGATTAGCGTCGAAACTCAGCGCCAATACCCCCTCTCCCGCTGGCGGGAGAGGGTCAGTGTGAAGGCGGTTCGATGTTGCGAAAGAGTCGGGTCCGCTTCCACCCTCACCCGCGCCTTCGGCGCGGCCTCTCCCGCCAGCGGGAGAGGCGAAAGCCGTAGGCAAATTGGCGACACCGAAAAGGGGTCGG
>JAJXWU010000224.1 GCA_021781425.1 Pseudomonadota bacterium | reverse complement strand
GGACTGCCCTTGCCGGTAGCCGCAGCGCACAACTTGGGCGCGGCCCTGCTGTTGTTTTCGCTGCTCGCCCTTGCGGTGCGCCTGCGAACCGCGACGCGCTAGACTGCGCGCATGTTTGCGATCGCCCTCCAATACCTGGAGCTGACCAAGCCGCGCATCGTCGCGCTGCTGGTGTTCTGTGCCGTGATCGGCATGTTTCTGGCGGTGCCGGGTCTGCCGCCATGGCGCGCACTGGTGTTCGGCACGCTCGGCATCTGGCTGGCGTCGTCTTCCGCCGCGGCATTCAACCAGCTCATCGACCGGCGCATCGACAAGTTGATGGTGCGCACGGCGCACCGGCCGCTGGCGACCGGACAGTTGAATTCGGTGCAGGTGTTCGCGTTCGCCTGCGCGATCGGCGTACTGTCGATGTTGATCCTGACGTTGCTCGTCAACGCGCTTACCGCCGCGCTCACCTTCGCGGGCCTGATCGGCTACGCGGTCATCTACACGGCGTTCCTCAAGCGCGCCACGCCGCAGAACATCGTCATCGGCGGCATCGCCGGCGCGGTGCCGCCGGTGCTCGGCTGGACCGCCGTCACCAATAGTCTGGATCCCTACGCGCTGCTGCTGTGTCTGATCATCTTTGTGTGGACGCCGCCGCATTTCTGGGCGCTGGCGATTTTCCGTCGCGACGATTATTCACGCGCGCAGGTGCCGATGCTGCCGGTGACGCACGGCGTGGAATACACGCGCTGGCACGTGCTGTTCTACACGGTGCTGCTCGTCATCGTCACCGTGCTGCCGTACCTGACCGGCATGAGCGGCCTGTTTTATCTCGGCGGTGCGCTGGTGCTGGGCGCCGGATTCCTGTACTACGCCGTCACGTTGCTCGATCCGCCCGACGAGCGCTTCGCCATGCGCGTGTTCAACTATTCGATCGTCTATCTGATGGCGTTGTTCGCGTTCATGCTGATCGACCACTACGTCGACACATCGCCGCTGCGCCACAGCGTGTTGACCCTGCGCCGGATCGGGTGACGCGCTAGACTGACGCACCGATTCGCACCGGAGCCACGCCATGACCAGCGTCTACGATTTTTCCGCCAGGACCATCGATGGCGACGAGCAGAAACTGTCGGCCTACAAGGGCAAGACGATGCTCGTGGTCAATGTCGCCAGCAAATGCGGTTTCACGCCGCAATACACCGGGCTGGAAGCCTTGTACGAGAAGTTCAAGGACAAGGGCGTGGTCGTGCTCGGCTTTCCCTGCGACCAGTTCGGCCATCAGGAGCCGGGCGACGAGGCCGAGATCAAGAACTTCTGCTCGCTCAACTACGACGTGAAGTTTCCGCTGTTCGCCAAGATCGAGGTCAACGGTGCGAACACGCATCCGCTGTACAAATACCTCAAGGCGCAGGCCAAGGGCGTGCTCGGCAGCGAGTCAATCAAGTGGAATTTCACCAAATTCCTGATCGATGCCGACGGCAAGGTGCTGACGCGTTATGCGCCCACCGATACGCCGGAGAAGATCGAAAAAGACCTGGCGCGCATGCTGTGAGAACGACCGCGGACGCAGTCGACGCCATCCTCGTCGGTGGCGGCCACAATGGTCTGGTCTGCGCCGCGTATCTGGCACGCTCCGGCCTGAAACCACTCGTTCTGGAAAAGCGCAGCGTCGTCGGCGGCGCGGCGGTGACTGAGGAATTCCATCCCGGATTCCGCAATTCGGTCGCCGCGTATACGGTGTCGCTGCTGCAGCCGAAGGTGATCCGCGATCTGGACCTGGCCGCGCATGGATTGAAAATCGTCCTGCGCCGCGCGAACAACTTCCTGCCGCGTCCGGACGGCACGTATCTGCTGACCGGCGCGGGCCGCACGCACGCCGAAGTGGCGAAATTCTCCCGGCGTGACGCTGAACGCTTGCCGGAATACGAACGGCGCCTCGACGCCATTGCCGATCTGTTGCGCGATCTCGCCCTGCAGCCACCGCCGAACGTGACCGACGGCGGTTGGCTCAAAGCGTTGCCGGAACTGCTGCGTGCCGGAAAGCTCGGCAAGCGTCTGAAATCGCTCGATTCGACGTTGCGTACCGAACTGCTCGATCTGTTTGCGATTTCCGCCGGCGAATACCTCGATCGCTTCTTCGAAAGCGAGCCGATCAAGGCCGTGCTCGGCTTCGACGGCATCGTCGGCAATTACGCGAGTCCGTACACACCCGGCAGCGCCTACGTGCTGCTGCATCACGTCTTCGGCGAGGTCAACGGCGTCAAGGGCGCCTGGGGCCACGCCATCGGCGGCATGGGCGCAATCACGCAGGCGATGGCGAGATCCGCCATCGCCTCCGGCACGCGGATCCGCACCGACTGCGGCGTACGCGAGATTCTCGTCGAACGCGGCCGCGTGGTCGGGGTCGTCACGGAAGCGGGCGAGACCTTGCGTGCGCGCTGTGTGATCGCCAACGTCAATCCGAAACTGCTGTATGAGCGTCTGCTCGATCCCGCACACGTGCCGGCGCCGGTGCGCGAGCGCATGGCGAACTGGCGCTGCGGCTCGGGCACGTTCCGCATGAACGTGGCGCTGTCGCGCTTGCCAGACTTCACCTGTCTACCGGGCGAGGGCGATCATCTGACCGCCGGCATCATCATGGCACCGAGTCTGGATTACATGGATCGCGCCTGGCTCGAAGCGCGCGCCGGCGGCTGGTCGAAAAATCCCATTGTGGAAATGCTGATCCCGTCCACGCTCGACGATTCGCTCGCGCCACGCGGCCAGCACGTCGCCTCGCTGTTCTGCCAGCACGTCGCGCCAGTCTTGCCCGATGGCAAATCCTGGGACGATCATCGCGAAGAAGTGGCGGATGTGATGATCAGTACGGTCGAGCGCTACGCGCCGGGTTTCAAGGATTCCGTACTGGGCCGCCAGATCAAGTCGCCGTTGGATCTGGAGCGCGACTTCGGCCTGATCGGCGGCGACATCTTCCACGGCGCGCTGTCGCTCAATCAATTGTTCAGCGCGCGGCCGATGCTCGGCTATGCGAATTATCGTGGCGCGCTGCCGGGCTTGTACCTGTGCGGGGCCGGCACGCATCCGGGCGGTGGCGTCACCGGCGCGCCGGGGCACAATGCGGCGCGGGCGGTGCTGGCCGGCCTGCGCTAAGAACCTCAGCACAAGCTTCTGCGCTCGACAGCCTGCACGAAGCCGGCGCTCGGAATCTTCAAGCAAACTCCGGTTCCTGCGCTCCGTGTTCGTGCAATCCGTCTTCGCGAGCGACGCTTGTGCAGAGGTTCTCTAAGCGTGCAGCCAGTGCCTTACGAAATCGTGTCGCCGGCGGTGTCGTTCATGGGCGCATCGGGCGTCGCATCGACCGCCGCATCCGTACCCGCGGCACGGCCCTTTTCCAGTTTGCGCAGGCGCTTCTCGTCCTGTTTCTTTTTCTTGGCGAGATCACGCTGACGCTTGTCGTACTTGTAGTTCGGCTTGGCCATCGGCTTCTCCGTGGCAAAATGTGCGAACGGCTATCGCACAAAAAACCCCGGGCATTGCTGCCCGGGGTCGTTGCGTACCTAATGTGTGCGCGGCTTACGCCAATTGCACTTCATCGGCCTGCATGCCTTTCTGGCCTTGCACGGCGACGAAGCTGACGCGCTGGCCTTCGGCAAGGGTTTTGAAGCCGCCGCCCTGGATGGAACGGAAATGCACGAACAAGTCCGGGCCGCTTTCCGGGGTGATGAAACCAAAACCTTTCGCGTCGTTGAACCACTTGACGGTACCGGTCTGACGTTCTGCCATGACGAACTCCTGAGACAATGGTGAATGACACGGCCAGGAGACATTCCTGGACCGCGACTGTTTTGCTAAGGAGAAAGCGTGGAGGGAGATGAGGCAGATCGCGAAAGCGATCGCATCAGGCCACAATTCACCGTGACCCTGGCAAATACAGCGGCCTAAGTATACAGAAAATCGGCGCGTTGCGCGAATCGCAACCAAATTCGAGCAAACCGCTTTCAAATCAAGGGCCATGGCGCTAGGCGCGAGGCGTGTTTTTCCCTGCAAACAAGCGGCGCAGCTCGTCTTTTTCGTCGGCGCCCAGCAGTGATTCGCCCTGTTTTTTTAGCAATTCGTCCAGCCGTTGCTGGTGGGTCTGCCGGTCGAGCTGCGCCAGCGCGTCGAGAAACTCCGCCTGCAGCGTATCCGCTTCGCCGGGAAAATCCATTACCGCCAGTTTCTGCAGCGACTTGAGTTCCTCGCGGCCCTCGAAATGTTCGAGCAGCATGGCGGTTGAGATTTCCGGGCGCTCGCGGCCCAGCGCGATCAGTTCCACCAGCAGCGCAATGCCCGGTTGGCGCAGGGTCGAGAACAGGGTTGGAGGCTGAATTGCTGCGGCAAAGCCCGGATGCTGCACGAGCAAGGCCACTGCGGTGCGTACCAGGGTGCGTTCCTGCGGGCGCACGGGCTTGCGTGCGTGCGTGGCGGTCGGCGTATCCACGCGCAGCTTCACGTTGGCGATGCGCTCCAATTCGCCGAGCATGAGGTCGCGGAACGCGCCGTCCGGAATCTGCGCCAGCAGCGGCCGTGCATGCTCGGCCAGGCGCGCCTTGCCGTCGAGACTGGCCAAATTCACGTCATGCGAGAGTTCGGCGAAGAAGAACTCGGACAGCGGCGTCGCGGCTTTCAGGCGCTCCTCGAAACCGGCCTGGCCTTCCTTGCGCACCAGCGAATCGGGGTCTTCGCCATCGGGCAGGAACAGGAAAAACGCCTGGCGTCCATCACGCATGCGCGGCAACACCGATTCGACTGCGCGCCACGCCGCCGACCTTCCGGCGCGGTCGCCGTCGAAGCAGAAGTATACATCTGCACAATTGCGGAACAGCAGTTCGGCATGATCGCGCGTGGTCGCGGTGCCAAGCGTGGCCACCGCTTGCGTGACGCCGTGCTGGAACAGCGCGATCACGTCCATGTAGCCTTCCACCACGATCAGGCGCGGAATCCGCGCATGCGCCTGGCGCACCTGCCACAGCGCGAACAATTGCTGACCCTTGTGGAACAGCGGCGTTTCGGGCGAGTTGAGATACTTCGCGCCGGAGGCTTCTGTCTTTTCGAGAATCCTGCCGCCGAACGCGATGGTTCTCCCGCGCCGATCCTGGATCGGAAACATCACGCGGTCGCGGAAACGGTCGTAGGGCGTGCCGCGTTCGCCGCGCGTGAGCATGCCGGATTTTTCGAGCAAGTCGATGCGCTGCGCGCTCGTGCCGAGCGCGGATTTGAGCGCATCCCAACTGTCCGGCGCATAGCCCAGACCGAAGCGTTCGATGATCGAAGCGTCGAGCCCGCGCGCTTCGAAATACGCGCGTCCCTTGTCGCTCTTGCCGAGTTCGCGCTTGTAGAACTTCGCGCTGGCGTCGAGCACGGTATACAAATCCGCCGAATCCTCGGCCGGCGCGCGCTTGCCGCCGCCTTCGTACGGCACCTTCAGGCCGACGCGCGCGGCGAGTTCCTCGACCGCATCGGGGAATTCCATGCGGTCGTATTCCATCAAAAACTTGATCGCGCTGCCGTGCGCGCCGCAACCGAAGCAATGGTAGAACTGCTTGTTCGGACTCACCGTGAACGAGGGCGAACGCTCGTCATGGAACGGGCAGCGCGAGGTCCAGTCGCGGCCCGCCTTCTTCAGCGGC
>JAJXWU010000107.1 GCA_021781425.1 Pseudomonadota bacterium | reverse complement strand
GGCCGCCGGGCGTCCGGGCGTGCTGCACGGCAATCGCACTTATGTGCTGTGCGACGACAATGGCCAGATCACCGAAACGCATTCGGTTTCGGCCGGGCTCGACTATCCCGGCGTCGGTCCCGAGCATGCCTTTCTCAAGGACACGGGCCGTGCCGAATACGTCGGCATCACCGACGCCGAGGCGCTCGCCGCGTTCCACGAGCTGGCGCGCACCGAAGGCATCCTCGCCGCGCTCGAATCCAGCCATGCCGTGGCGCAGGGCATCAAACTCGCACGCGGGATGGAAAAAGATAAAATGATACTTGTGAACCTGTCCGGCCGCGGCGACAAGGACGTGCATACCATCGCGGCCAGGGAAGGGGTCGGCGGCATTTGAGCGAGATGCGTCGAAGCGCATCCCGCGCGCGCTGACCGACTCGCCAAGAATGGGCAGGCGGGGTCGCCCACCAAGGATGGTTGCCTGGAATCGGGAAAAACGAAGTGAATCGGATTGACAAAAAATTTGCCGAATTGAAATCTGCTGGCCGCACCGGTCTGATCCCGTTCGTCACCGCCGGCGATCCGTCGGCGGCGGCGATGGTGCCGCTGCTGCATGCGCTGGTTGATTCCGGCGCGGATCTGATCGAACTCGGCGTACCGTTCTCGGATCCGATGGCCGACGGCCCGGTGATCCAGCACGCGAACGAACGCGCACTGGCAAACGGCGTGGGTCTCGCGCAGATCTTCGGCTGGATCGGCGAATTCCGCAAAACGGATTCCAAAACGCCGGTCGTGCTGATGGGCTACCTCAATCCGGTCGAGATATATGGCTACACGCGCTTCGCTCGCGACGCCGTTGCCGCGGGCGTCGACGGCGTGTTGCTGGTGGATTGTCCGCTGGAGGAAGCGCAAACCGCGCAGGCGCTGGACGCCGCCGGGCTGCGGCGGATTTTCCTGAGCGCGCCGACCACGTCCGAATCGCGCCTGGCCGCGCTGTGCGAATCCGCGCGCGGCTTCCTGTACCATGTCGCGTTCGCCGGCGTCACCGGCGCGGACCGCTTGCGTCTGGATGCGGTGCGCGGGCGCGTGGCGGCGATCAAGGCGCGCACGGCAACGCCGGTCGCGGTCGGCTTTGGCGTGCGCGATGCGGCATCCGCTGCGGCGATCGGCGAATTCGCCGATGCCATCGTGATCGGCAGCGCGCTGGTCGAGAAACTGGCGGGCAGGGATTCGGCAGATGCCGCCTGCGCCGCCGCGCGCGAGTTCCTCGCGCCGATCCGTACGGCGCTGGGTGCGGGAGCGCAGGCACATGCCGCGTGATCCGCACCGGCCAGGGGATGTTCCGGCGCCTGCGGAAGCCGTGGCGTCGCTGGCAACGCAAGCCGTCGACGACATGGATTTGGCGCGAACGGCCGTAGCGGCATCGCAGACAGGAGATGTTGACGATATGAGTTGGTTGCAGAAATTGATGTCCTCGCGCATCCGCACCGAGGGCACCACGGCCAAGGGCAAGGTGCCGGAAGGTTTGTGGGAAAAATGCGATGGCTGCGGCGCGGTGCTGTACCGTCCGGAACTCGAGCGCAATCTGGAAGTGTGTCCGAAGTGCGGGCACCACCACGCGATCGGTGCGCGCGGGCGCCTGGCCGCGCTGTTCGACGAGGGCAGCGGTGAGGAATTGTTCGCCGGGCTCGAACCCGTGGACATACTGAAATTCCGCGACTCCAAGAAATACAAGGATCGCCTGGCCGCCGCGCAAAAGCAGACCGGCGAGAAGGATTCGCTGGTCGCCATGCGCGGTCTGCTCAAGACGCGACCGCTGGTCGCCTGTGCGTTCGAGTTCGCCTTCATGGGCGGCTCGATGGCCTCGGTCGGCGGCGAGAAGTTCGCGCGCGCGGCGGAACTGGCTCTGGACGAGCGCCTCCCGTTCGTGTGCTTTTCCGCCAGCGGCGGCATGCGCATGCAGGAAGGTCTGTTCTCGCTGATGCAGATGGCCAAGGTTTCCGCGGCGCTGGCGCGGCTGCGCCGCGCCGGCATTCCGTATATTTCGGTGCTGACGCATCCGACCACCGGCGGCGTGTCGGCGAGTCTGGGCATGCTCGGCGATCTCAACATCGGCGAGCCGAAGGCGCAGATCGGATTCGCCGGTCCGCGCGTGATCGAGCAGACCGTGCGCGAGACGCTGCCGGAAGGCTTCCAACGCTCGGAATTCCTGCTCGAACACGGCGCCATCGACATGATCCTGGACCGGCGCGCGATGCGCGACAAACTCGCCGACTTGTTCGCGTTGCTGATGCGGCAGCCGAAGGCGGCGTGACCGCAATACGTGTCCGTCAAGACCCTCGCCGATTGGCTGGATTACCAACAGCGCACCCATCCGCGCGCCATCGAACTGGGATTGGACCGCGTCCGCGAAGTCTGGCGTCGTCTGGGCGCGCCGACGCCCGCGCCGGTCGTCATCACCGTCGGCGGCACCAACGGCAAGGGTTCCACGGTGGCGTTTCTCGAGGCCATGCTCGCGGCGACGGGCAGGCGCGTGGGCTGCTACACCTCGCCGCATCTGTTGCGTTACAACGAACGTATCCGCGTTGCCGGCGCGGACGCCGACGATGCGTCGCTGATCGACGCCTTCGTGCGCATTGAGGCGGCACGCGGCGCCGATTCGACGAAACCCGTTCCGCTCACGTACTTCGAGTTCGGCACGCTTGCCGCATTGTGGATATTTGCGCAAAGTGGACTCGACGCGGTCGTGCTCGAAGTCGGCCTCGGCGGGCGCCTGGACGCGGTCAACATCGTCGATGCGGACGCCGCCATCGTCGTCACCGTGGACCTGGATCATCAGGACTGGCTCGGCAATGACGTCGATGTCATCGGCCGCGAGAAGGCGGGTATCTTCCGCAAGGACCGCCCGGCCGTCGTCGGCATGCGCGCGCCGCCGCGCGGACTGCTCGACGAAGCCGCGCGCATCGGCGCGCACGTCGCATTGGCAGGCCGCGATTTCCGCGTGTCGCCACAGATCGATTCCTGGCGCTGGGATTGCGACGACGAATCGCTGCTGCTGCCCCAGCCCGATCTGGCCGCGCCGTGCCAGATCGACAACGCCGCTGCCGCGATCATGGCCCTGCACGCGCTGCGCGACCGGATTGGCCGGGATGCCGCGGCGATCGCACGCGGCGTGCGCGAGGCGCGCGTCCCGGCGCGTTTGCAGCGCCTGCACAAGAACGACGCCGGCGAACTGGTGATCGACGTCGGCCACAATCCGCAGGCGGCGCGCGTGCTCGCGCAGTGGCTGGCCGCGCATCCGCCGCGCGGGCGCAATCTGGCCGTTTTCGGCGCGCTCGCCGACAAGGACGTGGCCGGCATCGTTGCGCCGCTGTTGCCGCATATCTCGCACTGGTACCTGTGCGGCCTGGACGCCGAAAGTCCGCGCGGCTTGAGCGCGACACAACTGCGCGAACGCATGCCGCCGGCGAAGTCGGACGCTCACGCCAGCGTCGAAGTTGCGCTCGACACCGCCGCGCAGCACGCCGGTGCGGACGATCGTCTGCTCGCCTTCGGTTCGTTTTTCGTCGCCGCGCCGGCGCTGGAATGGGCACGGCGCGCGGGTTATGGGTGAAGCAAGCGGGTATAATCACGCCGATGCATTCGTGCCGGTCGTCGAGGAGCCGCTCATGGATTCCGCCCTGAAACATCGCCTGATCGGCGCCGCCGTGCTGATCGGCCTGTTCGTGATCTTCGTTCCCATGTTTTTAAGCACTAAGTCGCCGCAGCCGCAGAACTCGACGCTGAACCTCGATATTCCCAAACCGCCCGAACACGATTTCCAGACGCGGACGTTGCCGGTGACCGGCACCGAGTCGAGTCCGGCTCCCAACCCGGACACGGTCGTCACCGTGGATACCAAGGCCGCGCCGAGAGTCGACGCGCGGCCGGAAGATTCCGCAGCGGCCGCCGCAAAGCCTTCCGAAGCGCCGACGCCGGCGCCTGCCCGGCCCACGGTGCCCGCGCCCGCACCGGCCGCGCCAGCGACTCCGGCGACGAGCGAAGGCCGCTTTGCCGTGCATCTGGGCGTCTACGCCGACCGCGGTCACGCCGATGCGTTGGTCGCAGCGCTGAAAAAACGCGGGTTCGCCGCCTACGACGAGTCCACCGATTACCAGGGCAAGCCGGCGTTGCGCGTGCGTGTCGGCCCGTACGCCGACCGGGCCGCGGCGGAAACCGCGCGCCTGAAGATCAAGCAGGTCGAACCGAGGGTGCCGAGCAGCGTGGTCGAGCGCGCGGCCGCGGCTCAGCCCACCGCCGACGCGCCGGCGAGCGCGTTGCCGGCCAATCGCGCCGGCGGCTGGGCGGTGCAACTGGGCGCGTTCAAGTCAGAAGCCGAGGCGAACAAGCTGCGTGACCGGCTGCGGGCCGCGGCGTTTGCCGGATTCGTCGAGCGCGCCGGAAGTGGCGATGCAGCTTTGTGGAAAGTCCGCGCCGGTCCGTACGCCGACCGTGGCGGCGCCGACAAGGCGCGCGGCGACATCGACGCGAAGCTCAAGCTGAAAGGCATCATCGTGACGCAGCCCTAGGACGATGCCTCCAGCCCCCTTGAGTCAGGCAGGCACCGAGCCACTTGAATAGCAAGTGGCCCGACAGTGGTTGTGGGAAGTGGCGCGCGTTGCCGAAGTCATATGCGTGAGGAATCCGGGCCGTGAGCGTGAGATGAATTGGGCGGACTACTGCATCCTCGCCGCGCTCGGCCTGTCCGTGTTGATGGGCCTGGCGCGCGGCTTCATCGGCGAGGTGCTGGCGCTGGCCGGCTGGGTGCTCGCGTTCTGGTTCGCCTGGCAGTTTGGTGATGCACTGGCGGCGCGGCTCACCGCTGTCGGCGAGCCATCGATCCGACTGCTTCTCGGTTACGGATTGTGTTTTCTCGCGGTGCTGCTGGTGAGCGGAGTAGTGGGTTTCCTGATGCGCAAACTCGTCGCCGGCGCCGGCCTTTCCGGCAATGATCGCTTGCTCGGCATGGTGTTCGGGCTGGTGCGGGGACTCGCGCTGGTCACGATCACCGTGCTGCTGCTCGGCTTCACGCCGCTGCCGCGCGATCCGTGGTGGCATCAGTCGCGGCTGCTGCCCGCATTCCAGGGCTATGCGCGCTGGTTGTCGGCGCGGCTGCCGCCGGAAGCCTTGCGGTACCTTGATTTGCGCGGCATCGTGCCGCAGATTCCGGCTGTACCGCAGAAATTGCCGGACTCCCGAAACAAGTCTGCGACCTGATCCGAAAACGGCCACGACCCATGTGCGGAATCATCGGCATCGTTGGAAAATCCGAAGTCGCGGCCTCGCTCTACGACGCGCTGACCGTCCTGCAGCATCGCGGCCAGGATGCCGCCGGCATCGCCACCGTCGACGGCGAACGCTTGCGCCTGCACAAGGGCGCAGGGCTGGTGCGCGACGTATTCGGCACTGCCGACATGCTCAAACTGCGCGGCCGCATCGGCATCGGCCACTGCCGTTATCCGACCGCCGGGTCCGAATCCAGCGCCGAGGCCCAGCCCTTCTATGTCAATTCGCCCTACGGCATCGCGCTCGGCCACAACGGCAACCTGGTCAACACCGAAGCGCTGCGCCGCGAAATGTACGAGGACGACCGCCGCCACATCAACACCGATTCGGATTCGGAAATCCTGCTCAACATCCT
>JAJXWU010000216.1 GCA_021781425.1 Pseudomonadota bacterium | reverse complement strand
CAAGGCGGTGGAAGCCGCCGCGCAGCGATTCTGGCAGGACACACGCGCCTTCGAGGCAAAGGAGGATCCGGCGCGTCCGAAGTTCTACTGCCTGTCGATGCTGCCGTATCCGTCCGGCGCGCTGCATATGGGCCATGTGCGCAATTACACGATCGGCGACGTGATCAGCCGCTATCAGCGCATGCAGGGCAAGAATGTCCTGCAGCCGATGGGCTGGGACGCGTTCGGCCTGCCGGCCGAGAATGCCGCGATCAAGAACAAAACCGCGCCGGCGAAGTGGACCTACGCCAACATCGAGCACATGCGCGAACAGCTCAAGACCATGGGCTACGCCATCGATTGGTCGCGCGAGTTCGCCACCTGCAAACCGGATTACTACGTCCACGAGCAACGCCTGTTCGTGCGCCTGTTCAAGAAAGGGTTGGCGTACCGCAAGAAGTCCGTGGTGAATTGGGATCCGGTCGACCAGACCGTGCTCGCCAACGAGCAGGTCATCGATGGCCGCGGCTGGCGTACCGGTGCGGTGGTCGAGAAGCGCGAGATTCCGCAGTGGTTCCTCAAGATCACCGACTACGCCGACGAGCTGCTCAGCGGCCTCGACGGGCTGCCCGGCTGGCCGGATGCGGTCAAGACCATGCAACGCAACTGGATCGGACGTTCGGAAGGACTCGAAATCGATTTCGCCATCGAGGGCGAACGCGAGCCGGTGCGCGTGTTCACGACGCGTCCAGACACGTTGATGGGGGCGACCTTCCTGTGCCTGGCAGCCGAGCATCCGCTGGCGCTCAAGGCCGCGTCCACCAGTCCACATATCCAGAAATTCGTGGACGACTGCCGCCACGGCGGCGTCGCCGAGGCGGAACTCGAAACCCAGGAAAAGAAGGGCGTCGAAACCGGCTTGCACGCGATCCATCCCATCACCGGTGAAAAGCTGCCGGTGTGGATCGCCAACTTCGTGTTGATGGGCTACGGCACCGGGGCGCTCATGGCGGTGCCCGCTCACGACGAACGCGACTGGGAATTCGCCACCCAATACGACCTGTTCATCAAGATGGTGATCGTCAGCGATCCGGTGCGCGAAGCGATCCGCGAGCTTGGCCGCGACGCGGCGGCGAATGCCGATCCGATGACGGCAGCGCTCGGCGAGGGCGGAGCGATCGACGTGGTCGAGGCGCCTGCGGCGCTCGCGCTGGTGCGCGAATTCGAGCGCGGCATCGTCGAGGATGCGGCGTTCACCGAGTATGGAACGCTGGTCAATTCCGGCGAGTTCGACGGCCTGGATTACCATGCCGCCTTCGATGCCATCGCCGCGCGTCTGCAACGGGAAGGCAAGGCCGCGCGCAAGATCAATTACCGCCTGCGCGACTGGGGCGTGTCGCGGCAGCGCTACTGGGGTTGCCCGATTCCGATCGTGTATTGCCCGAAGTGCGATGCGGTGCCGGTGCCCGAAGAGCAGCTCCCGGTCGTGCTGCCCGAGAACGTGCAGTTCATGGGCGTGCAGTCGCCGATCAAGGCCGACCCGGACTGGCGCAAGTGCCGATGCCCGCAATGCGGCGGCCCGGCCGAGCGCGAAACGGACACCTTCGACACGTTCATGGAATCGAGCTGGTATTACGCGCGCTACACCAGTCCCGGTGCCGCCGACATGGTCGATGCGCGTGCCGACTACTGGCTGCCTGTGGACCAGTACATCGGCGGCATCGAACACGCAATCCTGCACCTTTTGTATTTCCGTTTCTTCCATAGGCTGCTGCGCGATGCCGGCATGGTGAAATCGAACGAGCCGGCCACCAACCTGCTGTGCCAAGGTATGGTGATCGCAGAGACGTTCTACCGCGATGAGGTGGCGCAGGAGGCACACCTTGACGGGTCAGGGAACACTGTTTCGAGGAAGCAAGTACGCCGACATTGGTTCAATCCCGCCGACGTGGACATCGAACGCGATGAGCGCGCGCGCGTGGTCGGCGCGCGTCTTCGCTTCGACGGCCAGCCGGTTGCCATCGGCGGCATCGAGAAGATGTCCAAGTCCAAGAACAACGGCGTCGATCCGCGCGCGATGGTCGAAAAATACGGCGCCGACACCGTGCGCCTGTTCTCGATGTTCGCTGCGCCGCCGGAGAAATCGCTGGAGTGGAACGAGGCGGGCGTCGAAGGCATGGCGCGCTTCTTGCGCCGGCTGTGGCGCGACACCCAGGCGCACATCGCGCAGCCCGATCATCCCGAGGTGGATGCGGCGAAGTTGAATGCCGCGCAAAGAGCGCTGCGCCGCCAGATCCACGAGACCATCGCCAAGGTCGGCGATGACTATGGCCGGCGCCTTTCGTTCAACACCGCGATCGCCTCGGCCATGGAATTGCTCAACGCCCTCGGCAAGTTCGAGGACATGTCCGATCACGGCCGCGCTGTGCGCCACGAGGCGTTCGAGGCCTTGGTGCTGGTTCTCAACCCGATCACGCCGCATATCTGCCACGCCTTGTGGCAGGCGCTGGGTCATCGCGATAGTCTGATCGATGCGCCGTGGCCGAAAGTCGATCCGGCCGCCCTGGTCAAGGCGGAAATCACCCTCGCCGTGCAGGTCAACGGCAAATTGCGCGGTACCATCGAGGTGGCGGCCGACGCGCCGCGCGAGCGCGTGGAAAATGCGGCGTTGGCGCATGTGGACGTGGCCAAGTTTGTCGGGAGCGCAGCGATCAAGAAGGTGGTGATCGTGCCGGGAAAGATCGTCAATATTGTGATTTGAATGGAAGTCAGACCATGAAACATTTGCTTTTTCCGGCGCTTGCCGCCATCGCACTCACGCTCGCCGCCTGCGGCTTCCAGTTGCGCGGCGAAGCGCAGTTGCCGCCCGCACTCAGGCGCGTGCACGTGCAGGTATCCGATCCGTTCAGTCCGCTTGCGCGCGATGTCGAAGCCGCGCTGGCGCGTTCCGGCGCCAGCATCGAAGGCGCGCCGGGTGAGCACGTGGCCGAAATCACGCTGTCGGCGGTGTCACTGGCGCCGGTGGTGCGCTCGGTCGGTGCGAACGCCACCGTCAACGAATTCTCCATGGTCTATCACGTCGAATTGAGCATCCAGGGATCGGATGGCAAAACCTTGTTGCCGGCGCAGGTGATCGAGCATTCGCGCGATTACACGTTCGATCAGACCCAGGCCATCGGCAGCAATGCCGAGCAGGACGAAATCAAGAAGGGCATGGAACGCGACATGGTCGATGCCATCATGCGCAAGATCGGCGCCGTGGCGCGCTCACGCTGACCGGTGTCGATGACCGTCTCGCTCGCCCAATTCCACAAACATCTTGCCGGTTCGGAACTCAAACCGGTTTATCTGCTTGCCGGAGAAGAGCACTTGCTGGTGCTCGAGGCCGCCGACGCGCTGCGCGCGCGGGCGCGCGAGCTGGGTTACACGGAGCGCGAAATCCTTGATGCCGATCAATACTTCGATTGGGATGCGCTGGCCCGCGCCGGCGCGTCGATGTCGCTGTTTGCGTCGCGCCGCTTGATTGACCTGCGCCTGCCTACAGGCAAGACCGGCAAGGAGGGTGGCGCGGCAATTGCGGAATTTTGTGCGAATCCGCCGCCGGGCACGGTTCTTTTGATCACTTCGTTGCAATGGTCGAAGAAGGATAACGAAGGTGCAGCCTGGGTCGGCGCCGTCGAAAAGGCAGGGCAGTACGTGCCGGTATGGCCGATGCGGCCGGACGATTTTTCCGCCTGGCTGGCTCAGCGCCTGGCGAGCCGCGGTTTGCATCCGGATCGTGCCGCGATCGCGGCGCTGGCCGAGCTGGTGGAAGGCAATTCGCTGGCCGCCGCGCAGGAAATCGACAAGCTTGCGCTGCTTCACGGCGACGCCCCGCTCGACGCGCAAACGCTGGAAAGTCTGGTAGCCGACAGCGCGCGTTACGACGTGTTCAAGCTCGTCGATGCGGCGCTGGGCGGCGATGCGGCGCGCACATTGCGGATTCTTGCGGGCCTGCGCGCGGAGGGCGATGCGATTCCGGCGTTGATGGGCATGGTCGTGTACCAGTTGCAGATGCTCGCGCGGCTTGCCGCGGCTCCGAATCTGACCAGCGCGCTGCGCTCCGAACGCTTGTGGGAGGCGCGCGAGAAATTCTTCCGCAAGGTTCTCGGCCGCGCCGGTTCAGGGCACTGGGAAGATTGCCTCGCGCAAGCCGCACGTGTGGATCGCCTGAGCAAGGGACGCGGCATCGGCGATGCATGGATCGAACTGGAACGCTTGCTCGTGATGATCGCGATGCCGCGCGCGGGTTTCGCCAAGGCGAGCTAACGCAAGATGGAACCGGGGAAACCTGCGGCCCTACTGCTTTCGCCTCTCCCGCTGGCGGGAGAGGCTGGCGCGCGTAGCGTGCGGGGTGAGGTGGGGGCTTTGGCTACATGAAGCCGATCGCCATTCTCGGCGGCACCTTCGATCCGGTGCACAACGGCCATCTGCGCGTCGCGCTGGAAGCCTGCGAAACACTCTGTGTCCCGGTGCGATTGATGCCTGCACACGTGCCGCCGCACCGGCCCGCGCCAGTGGCGAGTCCGGCGCAGCGTGTGGCCATGCTGCGTGCCGCGCTGGCGGGACAGGACCGCCTGCAGCTCGATACGCGCGAACTGGATCGCGCCGAGCCATCCTTCACGTTCGATACCCTGCACCAGATGCGTGCGGAATTCGGTGCACAGCTACCGCTGATCCTTTTGCTCGGCGCGGATGCCTTCACCGGACTGCCGACCTGGCATCGCTGGCGTGAACTGTTCGATCTGGCACATATCGCGGTGTTGACCCGGCCCGGACACAGCGGGCCATTACCGGCGGAACTTGCGGCCGTTGTGGCCGCGCGCCGCACAGAATCGGCCGGCGCCTTGCACGCCAGCGCAGCCGGCAAGGTGCTCGATCTGCCGGTCACGCCGCTGGAGATTTCCGCCAGCTGCATACGCGCCTTGCTCGCCCGCGGACGCGATCTGCGTTGGCTGGTTCCCGACGCACTGCTGGCCGATCCCGGCCTGCTGGCTGTCTACCGCGACGCTCGCTGAAAATCGGCCTATACTGACTCGCAGTCCGTGCGGGAAACCGCGCGCGCAGCCCATCCAAACGAGGACACCGCCGCTTGGCCACCGCATCCAAAACCGCACGCAAAGCCCGCTCCGTTTCCAAGGCCGCTCCGGCCAAGTCAGCTTCGACAAAATCAGCTTCGGCAAAACCGCCGCTGAAGAAACCCCGATCACCCAAGCCCGTATCGGCAAAATCCGATCCGGTCGAATTTCTGCGCCTGCAGGTGCTGGCCGCACTCGACGAATTGAAGGCCAAGGACGTGCACGAGATCGACGTGCGCGGCAAGACCTCCATCGCCGATGTGCTGATCATCGCCAGCGGCACTTCCACGCGGCACGTCAAATCGCTGGCCGACGAAGTGGTCAAGTTCGTGAAGAAGGCTGGCATGATGCCGCTCGGAATCGAGGGTCAGCGCGAGGCCGAGTGGGTGCTGGTGGATTTGGGCGACATCATCGTGCATGTGATGCTGCCGCGCATCCGCGAGTTCTACGGTCTGGAACGGCTGTGGACGGTTGGCGACGACGTGCCGGATGCGGCCAACTCCGACTGAGCACGACCTACTGCGCTCGGCAGCTCGTGATCCGGCGGTGCTCGGAATCCTCATGTACGCGCATGTACACTCCGGTCC
>JAJXWU010000189.1 GCA_021781425.1 Pseudomonadota bacterium | reverse complement strand
CGCCAGCGTCCTTCGACTTCGCACCTTCGGTGCTACGCTCAGGACGAACGGAATCCTGTCATCTTGGATGCGTTATCGAATGAACATCCGCCCCTACCGCAGCCAGCTTCCGCGCCTCGGCGCGCGTGTCTATGTCGATCCGGCGGCCGTGCTGATCGGCGACGTGAACCTAAGCGATGACGTCTCGCTGTGGCCGTGCACGGTGGTGCGCGGCGATGTGAATTTCATCCGCATCGGGGCGCGCACCAATGTCCAGGATGGCGCCGTGCTGCACGTCACCCACGACGGCCCCTACACGCCGGGCGGATTTCCGCTGACCATCGGCGCCGACGTCACCGTCGGCCACGGAGCGATATTGCACGCCTGCACGATCGAGGACGCCTGCCTGATCGGCATGCACGCCACCGTGCTCGATGGCGCGGTGGTGCGCAAACACGCGATGGTCGGCGCCGGTGCGGTGGTCACGCCCGGCAAGATCGTCGGCGAAGGCGAGCTGTGGCTCGGCAACCCTGCGCGCTGCGTGCGCAAGCTCGACGCCGCGCAGATCGAGGCGCTGTACTACTCGGCCAAGCATTACGTTCGGCTGAAAGACGAGTATCTCAACCCGGCGCACTAGCCGCTTCCAACTGCGTCAGTATTGTCAACGCCTCGTCGCGATTCGCACCACACATCGCCGGTTCCGGCCGCAGGCGCCGGCAGACTTCCGGTCGGTCCTGGTTGCCGAACAATTGGCAGCGATTGAGGTTATCCAATTGTATACAACGCACGCCGGCGGGCTTGCCGTGCGGCATGCCGGGAATCGGGGACGAAATCGACGGCGCGATGCAGCAGGCGCCGCATCCGGCACGGCAGTCCATCAATCGCTCGCGTGCAGCGGCAGTTCGCCGCGGAATTCGTCGTACACGGCGTCGGTGTCCGGACGGCGGCCGTGCCAGATAGCGAAGGACTCGGCTGCCTGCTCGATCAACATGCCGAGTCCGTCGTACGCAAAACCTGCCTTGGCGGCGCGCGCCCAGGCGAGGAAGGCGCTGGCAGTCATGCCGTAGGACAGGTCGTAGCACAACGCGCGCGGCGCGACGAGCGCAAACGGCAGACGCAGCGATTCGCGCGCGTGCCCAGCCGATGTGGCATTGACGATCAGCTCGAAATTGCCGAGCGTACCGAGATCGTCCCAATAGCGCGTGCGCACGCGGTCCGGCTCACCGATCGCGTCGGCCAGCGCGTCGGCGCGTTCCGGCGTGCGGTTGACGATGGTCAGCTCGGCCACGCCCGCATCGAGCAGGGCGAAGGCCGCGGCGCGCGCGGCACCGCCGGCGCCCAGGAGCAGGCCGCGGCGCTCGCGCAAGTCCAGACCGCGACGCTGCGTGACGTCGCGCACCAGGCCCGCGCCATCGGTGTTGTCGCCGCGCCAGTGGCCGTCGAGGCGGCGTGTAAGCGTGTTGACGGCACCGGCGCGACGCGCGAAATCCGACACGTGCGCGCACAACGCCAGTACAGCCTGCTTGTGCGGCAGGGTGATGTTCGCGCCGCTGCCGCCGGCCTTGCCGAACGCGTCCAGTTGCGCTGCGAAGGTTTCCGGCGGCGCGTCGATCGCCGTGTATTGAAGCGGGACTCCAAGCTGCTTGCCGAACGCGGCGTGGATGCGCGGCGACAGCGAATGCGCGATGGGATGACCAAAGACGGCAAAACGCGGTTCGCTCATTCGCGCAACCAGCCAGCAGCCTGCAAGGCGAAATAGGTCAGGATCGCATCCGCACCGGCGCGCTTGATGCTGGTAAGCGCCTCCAGCACGCAGGCGCGCTCGTCCAGCCAGCCGTTGAGGATGGCGGCCTTGAGCATGGCGTATTCGCCGCTGACCTGATAGGCGAAGGTCGGTGCGCCGAAGCGCTGCTTCACGCGGCGCACGACGTCAAGATAAGGCAGGGCGGGCTTGACCATCACCATGTCCGCGCCTTCGGCAAGGTCCAGTTCGACTTCGCGCAACGCCTCGTCGGCGTTCGCCGGGTCCATCTGATAAGTATACTTGTTGCTTTTTCCCAGATTGGTGGCCGAGCCGACCGCGTCGCGGAACGGTCCGTAGAATCCCGAGGCGTATTTCGCCGAATAGGCGAGGATGCGGGTGTGGATGTGGCCGGCGTCTTCCAGTGCGCGGCGGATCGCGCCGATGCGGCCGTCCATCATGTCCGAGGGCGCGACCACGTCGGCGCCGGCTTCGGCGTGGGAAAGCGCCTGCTTGACCAGCGCGGTGACAGTGGCGTCGTTGACCACGTAAGCGGAAGCGTCGATGAGTCCATCCTGACCGTGCGTGGTAAAGGGATCGAGCGCCACGTCGGTGATCACACCCAGTTCCGGCAGCGATTTTTTCAGCGTGCGCACCGCACGCTGTGCGAGGCCTTCGGGATTCCACGCCTCGCACGCGTCCAGCGACTTGGCACTGTCGGGAGTGACCGGAAACAGCGCCAGCGCCGGAATGCCCAGCGCCTGCGCCTGTTCGCCGAGCACCAGCAACTGGTCGATGGATACGCGTTCCACCCCCGGCATCGAACGCACCGGCTCGTGCGCACCGCGGCCTTCGCGGACGAATACCGGCAGGATCAGGTCAGCGGGCCTCAGCACGGTTTCCCGCATCAGAGCGCGGGAAAAGGCGTCGCGGCGCATGCGCCGCAGGCGGGTCAGTGGAAAAGCCATGGACGGCTCCGAAAATGCGATGCGGCATTTTAGGCGATGCGGAGCGCCAGCGCCGTCACGCGGAAAATGCCAACCGGTTCAGCGACGGTTGTCCGAAGAAAGGGAATACTTGCGCGAAACCAAGCCAACATCATGAGACTGGCTTGCATTTTTAATATTGATTTGAGTAATATCGTTTAACCTCTTGATAAAGAGGATATAAAGATGAACACCCCGATGCTGTTGCTGGCCTTGCTGTGTGGTCTGACCACTGCCCTTCTGGTATGCCTGCGCCGCATACCGGAAGGTCAGGCCTATACCCTGCGACGCGTCGACGGGCATTTGCGCACCGTTGGCGCCGGCGTTCACCTCGTGTTGCCGCTGGTCGAGCGCGTGACCCACAAGATTCGCCTGCTCGGCAACGTGGTCGACATCGCCGCGCCCACCGCGAACGGCAACCTGCGTGGCCGCGTGTACTTTCAGGTGCTCGATGCCAAGCGTGCCGACGCGGTGATAGACGGCATCGCCGATCTGGTGCGTCAACGCGTGCCGGCGCTCAGCCAGGATACCTGCGCGGAAGACGACATCGGCGCACGCAGCACGCACCTGAAAGCCGAACTCAACCGCGATCTGAACGTGCGTGGAGTGCTCGTCACCCGTGTGCAGTTGAGCGCCGGCTGACCCGCCGCCGCTGGATTTTCCGCCACAAGCCACGGATACTTGCGGGCCCTGCGCCGTGCGCGGGTTCTGTCCGCATGAGCATCGCCGACCGCGCCAACCTCTATACCCGCCTGCAGGCGGGAATCGCCGAACTGGGCCTTGCGCCCGGCGCGGAGGCGCTCGAGCGCCTGCTCGATTATCTGGAATTGCTGACGCGCTGGAACGCCGCCTACAACCTGACAGCCGTGCGCTTGCCGCAGGACATGATCGCGCGCCATCTGCTCGACTCGCTGGCCGTGGCCAAGTTGGTGCGCGGCGATTCGCTCGCGGACCTCGGCACCGGCGCCGGCTTGCCCGGCATTCCCCTGGCAATCCTTGCACCCGACCGCCTTCACGTTCTCATCGACAGCAATGGCAAGAAGGCGCGTTTCCTGCGCGAAGCGGTGCGCACGCTGGGGCTGACCAACGCGCGCGTCGAGCAGACGCGCGTGGAGGATGCGCGTGGCCAGTACGCTTGCATCACGGCGCGCGCCTTCGCCACGCTCGGCGAAATGCTGCGACTGGGCGGTCACCTGCTCGCGCCGGACGGCATATGGCTCGCGCTCAAGGGTCTGCTCAAGAAGCAGGAAATCCTCGATTTGCCGGCAGGCTTCATCGTCGCCGACGTGATGCCGCTCGCCGTGCCGGGTTTGGGCGCGGCACGGCATGTGGCGATAATTCGCAAAACCCGGACGCAAGACCAGGCCGCGTGAGAGCACTCCCATGATGCGAATAATCGCCATCGCGAATCAAAAAGGCGGCGTCGGCAAGACCACGACAGCGGTGAACCTTGCCGCAGCGCTGGCCGAGACGCGGCGCAAGATCCTCTTGATCGACCTCGATCCGCAGGGCAACGCGACGATGGCTTCCGGCATCGACAAGCGCATCGCCAGACCGAGCGGCTGCGAAGTGCTGCTCGAGGAAGCCGGCATCGAATCGGCGATCATGACGACGCCGGCAGGCTTCGACCTTTTGCCCGGCAACCGCGACCTGACCGCGGCGGAACTGAAACTGATGGATGCGCTGGCGCGCGAGTCACGCCTGAAGGAGCAGATCGCCAAACTCGGCGAGCGCTATCACACCGTTCTGATCGACTGCCCGCCGTCGCTGCACCTGCTCACGATCAACGCCTTTACCGCCGCGCACAGTGTGCTGATTCCGATCCAGTGCGAATACTTCGCGCTGGAAGGCCTGAGCAGCCTGCTCGATACCATCAAGGCCGTTCGGCAGCGCCTGAATCCACACCTGGAAATCGAAGGCTTGCTGCGCACCATGTACGACGTGCGCAACAACCTGTCGAATGATGTCTCGGCACAATTGACCAAGCACTTCGGTGACAAGCTGCTGCGCTCGATCATTCCGCGCAACATCCGTCTGGCCGAGGCGCCGAGCCACGGCCAGCCGATCAACCTGTACGACCGCGAATCGCGCGGCGCGATCGCCTATCTCGGCCTCGCCGGCGAGATGATCCGGCGCGAGCGCGGCGCCACAGCGCCGCACGTCGGCCCGGCACACGTGAATTGAAGGAAACGAAGATGGCGGCGAAGAAGCGCAGCGCTCTGGGGCGCGATCTGGACGTGCTGCTCGGCGTGCCCGAATCCGAGGCAACCGAATCCGAGGGCGCGTATCGGTTCATCAAGCTCGACAGCCTGCACCCCGGCAGGTACCAGCCGCGCAAGGCCTTCGACGAGGAATCGCTC
The DNA here is from genome assembly GCA_021781425.1 of Pseudomonadota bacterium. Lineage (GTDB taxonomy): Bacteria > Pseudomonadota > Gammaproteobacteria > Xanthomonadales > Rhodanobacteraceae > Rudaea. The sequence goes on along the minus strand of JAJXWU010000189.1, from coordinate 627 downwards.
GAAGAACTCGTGGCCTCGATCCGCGAGCACGGCGTGCTCGATCCGATCCTGGTGCGCGCGACCGGCGCGCAGAAATTCGAGATCATCGGCGGAGAACGCCGCTGGCGCGCGGCGCGGCAGGCGGGCCTGGCCGAAATTCCCGCCCTGGTGCGCGAGCTTTCCGATCAGCAGGTCGCGCTGATCGCACTGGTCGAAAACATCCAGCGCGAGGATCTCGCCCCGCTGGAAGTGGCGCAGTCGCTCAAGCAGCTCATGGCCGAGTTCAAGTTCACCCAGGAACAGGCCGCCGACAAGATCGGCCGCTCGCGCGCGGCGGTCGCCAATCTGCTGCGCCTGCTGGGCCTGCCCGAGCCGGTCAAGCAATTGCTGTCCGAACGCAAGATCGACATGGGTCACGCCCGTGCCCTCATCACGCTGGAACCGAAACTAGCCACGCGGCTGGCGCACCAGGCCGCCGAGCACGGCTGGAGCGTGCGCGAACTCGAAGAGGCCGCGCGCCGTACGCAAGGCGCGTCCAAAGGCAAGGCAAAAACCAAATCCGGACCGGCGCGCGACGCCGACATCGTCGCGCTGGAGCGCGAACTGGCCGAGAAGCTCGCCGCCAAGGTCAGCGTCCAGCACGGCCGC
>JAJXWU010000219.1 GCA_021781425.1 Pseudomonadota bacterium | reverse complement strand
GGAATCCATACTCGGATTGCGGCTCGAAGCAGGCCGGTTGCACATTGTGCCGTGCATACCGAAGAGTTGGAGCGGATTCGAGGCGACTTATTGCTACGTCGATACCCCTTACGCGATCGTCGTCACGCAAAGTAGCGCCACGGCCGCATCGATGCGTTTGACGCTCGATGGCGAAGAACTGCGCGAAACCACCATTGCGCTTTTAAACGACGGCAAAGCTCATTGCATCAACGTTGCGATGACGTTCGTAATCACGGGCTGACTGTCACCGGGTGATGCGCTGTGGTTCGCTGCCGAACCGACACGTTCGGGCGGCTGCGCGCATGCTGTCATCACTTGGCATCAGGATCGGGACCCATGAGCGGAAAAGCAGAAAACGTCTATGCGGAACCAGGCGATATCGGGCGCATTCAGCAGTTGGTCGTCGAGTTGCCCAGTCAGGCTCACGTTCGAATCACGATGAAAAATGGCAGCATCATTACCGGCGCCGTTACCGAACGCCCCGCCGCGCAGTTATTCGAAAACGCATACGGCGCCGCCGGCATGAATGCCCGGGTGCGCCTCGATGACCCCACGCAACCGGCGTGGAACGTTTACGTGTGGCTCGGTGACATCAAACGCGTGGAAAGGCTGATCGAAAACTGACACAGCATGCGTGCACGTCGCAGTCGCGTGCCTTGCACCATCGTCAAGAACTATGTTGGCTAGCGCACGGACCTGACGATCGATGCCTGCCAAACTACGAAGTTAACTCATGAAAGGAATAGCTGATGAAATCCGGAAAGCAGATTCTCGAGAACACCCATCCGGGCAGCCCGGTCGATGATGCCGGCGCGGTGAAAACAGGCATTGCAAGGATCAGGGTCAGCAAACGTCTGCAACCCGGGGGCAGCCAATCGACCACGTGGGATCGTCATCGCCCGGACCACTTCAAAGTGGCGCGCAAATGGTAAACGTCTACAGCGCCAAGGGGGTTTCTCGATAACCGCGTCTGCACAACATGCCGGCCGATCGATGGATCGCAATCGCAAAACTCTAACCGGTGCGGACGCCGCACCTTACAACAAGCCGTCAATCGGCAGCAGGCGCAGTATGGAAACTTCCAGGCGCCGCATGCGTGTCGCGTCCGGATCGTCGTGCGCGTATTTCGTCACACCTTGCTCACTCCATATCCACGTCATTCGCGCGGCACCGGATGCAGCTCCTCGCGATTTCTGCATTACGACTTGGTAGGCGTTTTCCGGTGCTTTCGCGGCATCGAAGAACTGCTTTACCGCCTGCGCGAGCGGAGCCGAATCGACAATGATGCCCATCTCGGTGTTAAGCAGCTTGGAACGCGGATCCATGTTGAGCGAGCCGATGAACACATGCGCGTCGTCCACGATCATGGCCTTTGCGTGGAGACTGATGCCCGACGAGGTTCCGCCCGCCGTTGCCGGTTGCGCCGCTCCCGGTGATGGACGCAACTCGTACAATTGCACGCCACCCTCAAGCAGGCGGCGCCGAGAATGTTCATAGCCGGAAAAAGCCGCCGGTTCGTCGGTTCCCGCAAGCGAGTTGGTGAGCACTTGCACGTCTACGCCGCGCCGGACGAGCCCGGTGAGATAGCGCGTTCCGGAATTCCCCGGCACGAAGTACGGTGTTATCAGCAGCACCTGGCTGGTGGCTGCATCGATCATCGTTTTCAGGGTGGGGCCGATGCGCAGGCCCGGTTCGTCGCCATGCGCGTCAATTTTCTCAGGCTCGTCGGCGATCAGCGAAGCTGGACCCCAGAACCACTCGCCACTGCGGTCACCGCTGGGGCCGTTGGGGAGTTCCTCCAGGGTCGCCTGTGCATAATCCGACTGCGCGAACATGCGTGCATCGTGAGCAAGCGCAACTCGCAGCCGCACCAGATCCGTTTGAGTGTCGCGCGCATTGCGGAACGCCGTGACCGGATAGGCGGCGTCGCTGTTCCAGTACTCGTCGAACACCCGCGAAGCCTCCTGCACCACCGGCCCGATCGCGAGCAGGTCGAGGTCGCGATAATTGGTGTCGCTGCCGGCGTCGAAGTAGCCATCGCCGATATTGCGGCCGCCGACGATCGCCGCATCGTTGTCGACGATGAAGGACTTGTTGTGCATGCGTCGATTGAGTCTGCGCCCTTCCAGCATGAACTGTCCGATCTTTGACAGCAAGGATGGATTGCGCGTTCGGAATGGATTGAACAGGCGCACCTTGATGTTCGGATGCGCATCGAGCGCATCAAGCATCCGCTGCTCGTCGGTCAGATTGATGTCGTCGAGCAGGATGCGTATGCGTACGCCGCGATCAGCCGCCACCAGCAGACGCTGCGCCAGCAAGCGTCCGGTGGCATCGTTGTTGAAGATGTAGTACTGCAGGTCGATAGAATGTTCGGCGTGGTCGGCCAGCGCAACGCGGCTCATCAGCGCATTCGTGCTCTTGGTCAGCAGGCGGAATCCCGACTGTCCGGCATGACTGCCCAGTTCGGATGCGATATAACGCGCCGATGGTGTGTCCGTGGCTGGCGGCAGCGCGGCCGAGGGCTGCTTGACGAAATCCGGGCGCAGCGAACTGCAGGCGGCAATGGCGATCGTCATCGCTGCTGCGCCAATCCGGCGCCAGAATAGTCCAGTGGCCATTGCGGATCTCAGATTCGACCCAGCACCAGCAGCACGATGACGATAAACAAGACGATGCCCAAGCCGCTGCTGGGACCATATCCCCACCTTCGGCTGTGCGGCCAACTCGGAAAAGCTCCGATCAAAAGCAACACCAGAGCAATCAACAGGATTGTGCCCAAGGTCATTCTGACTCTCCTCAATTACAAATGGATGTTCCCCGTGCCGAACAGTCCGACCAGACCGATGACGATCAGGTAAATGGCAACGATGTAGTTCAGCAACCGCGGCATGATGAGAATAAGGATGCCGGCGATCAGGGCGATCAGTGGGCCAATGCTCAAATGCAGATTCATGGGATATCTCCTTTCGTCGATTGATAGGCTGCTGCCCGGAAATGGCGACCGCGTGACATGGTCCTGTGCCTGTCATGTCAATGTATCGGCAATGCCTGCCCGCGATGCCAGGTGCATAGTAGTCAAAGCTGCGGCGGCCATCGGTTCGGCAGCGAACACAGTGCAGCGCTGCGCACCGCTAATGTGCGATACCGAACTGTGAAACCGGTGTCGATGGCGTACACGTGATGCCTCAGGGTTTAGAGGGTCATGCAAATGAAACGCCTTTTTTCCAGAACCGCTTTGAGTCTTTCCATATTCGCATTGACCTCGGCCTTTGCGGCCGACGGGTATGTCACCGGCAACGTAAACTTGCGTGCAGGACCGGATACAAGCTATCCGCGCGTCAGCATGTTGGATGCCGGCACGCCGGTGGCGATTGAAGGCTGCGTCAACGGCTGGTCATGGTGCGACGTTGCCGCAGGTGACAACCGCGGCTGGGTTGCCGGGAATTTTCTACAGGAGGAATATCAGGGGCAACGTGTGTTCGTGCCCGAATACGGTGTGCAGATCGGTATCCCGATCGTCGCCTTCGCGTTCGGCGCATACTGGGGTGAGCACTACCGCAACCGCTCCTGGTACGGCGAGCGCAACCACTGGAGCCACATCCGACCGCAATATCGACCCGTGACCATGCATGGTGACCAGGGCGGACAAGAGCACGGAAATTACTACGGAAATTCGCGTGGCGCCAATGCCAACGATGCGCGCGCAGTCTCCACGTACGACCATCGCGCAGTTGGCGAAACGGGTCATGCCGGCTTTAGCTCAGCACAGCCCGAGCAACGAGGCGGGTCATCAACCGCACCGGTTACGCAGCGCGCGATGGCAACAAGCGTTCGATCACCGGACAGAATGGTCAATCATTCGACGGTCGCTCAGCATGGGACCTCGGAATCCTCGCGCGGCGCGCCAAGAACGGTGACGCAGCACGAAGCGGCACAGCCCAAGGTGATGCCACAACACGCGCCGATACAGTCCAGGGCGGTTGCCCAGCAGCGCGCGACCGAACAACCCAAGATGCAGCAGAAAGTGACGCACGAAAAGTCGCCGCCGAAGCAGGAAAACGACAAAAACAAGACGAACCAGCACTGAGGTTAGAGCAGCATTCGACAACATTGGTGGCTGCGCTTGGGCGCAGCCGCCAAGATCTTCAGTGCGGCGACCGGGAGGCCGGCGATGCCGCGTTGCCGACTTCCGGACGCCCTGTTCCAGCCGGGCGCGCAGTGGTTGGCTGTCTGGGTATCCGCGCCCACAACGCCGCAAACAGCGCCGGTGCGGCGGGCGAACGTGCCAGCCACGCGCCTGTGCTGAACAAGGCTGCCCCAACCCGTGACCAACGGCGCGGCGGTAACGCCACGAGCGTAAAGCCTCCAAGCAAGCCACCGCCGATCAGCAAGAACAGACGATGCCGGCCAAACCGCTCGCACCAGCATTGCCAGCGACCGGCCAGTTGCTTTTCCGCCCTTGCCAGTTCCTCGCGCGCAAGGCGTATTCGCGCACGAGCCGTATTGCAACTCATGACATGCGCTCCATGGTCCGCACCAGGGCAGCGCGACTCTGCGGCAGGGTCAGGTCGCGCGCCCAGCGCCGCAGTAGCTTCAGCATGAGCCCGAGCGCAAGCAATTGCACTCCGGCTCCGCTCAGCAAGGCCAAAAACCAGTTGCCGGTATAGATATGCGCTGCTGCAACCGCCAACGCGCACAGACCCAGCCACGCGCTCAGGCCGACGACAGGCACCGCAATCGCGCCAACCAGCAGCCAGCGCAGGCTGCGGTGCGCCAGGGTCAGCTCGAGATTGAGCAGGCGCAACCAGGCGCGCAGCAGGTCCAGGGTCTCGGTCGTCAGCGAAACGGTTGCGTCATCCACGTGTGCAGACGCCGCATCGCCGGGCGGCGATGCGCACTCGGAGGAAGCGATCATTGCGGCTGCTCAGCGGCGCAGCGCGCGCGCCACGAAAATGCCGGCAACAAAGGCGACGCCGAACACGGCTAGCGGGCGCAGCCGCGCCTGCTTGGCAATTTCATCGCTGAGCTGCTTGCTGTTGTCGAGCAGCCGCTGGCCGAAATCGCGCAGCGTATCCTGCAACTCCTCGCGCCGCTCGTCGAGCGCTTCGGCGCCATTGCCAAGGCGCGTCGCAGCCGCGGCCACACCGCTTTCGATTTCATCCGCGCTTTTGCGGATTTGTTCCTTCATCTGTTTCGTGTTCATGGTGCTTTTTTTCCTTGATGGGTTGGGCGCTTGAGACAAGCGAGCCGTTGGTGCAATTGCAACGGCCCGCGGTGTTCTTATTGCAATCAGTGCAGTGCCATTGACGACATGGTTCGATAGCCTGTCCAAAACCGTTTTAGCCGACCCTGGGACCGCGTGCAGACTCTGTTCCTTGCCGGCAGACAGGTGCTACAAGTTGCCACGGCGTCGGTCGAAGATCAGCGAGACGACGAACAGAACGACGAACACGAGGAAGAGGATTTTCGCGATTCCGACCGAGGCGCCGGCGATGCCGGTGAAGCCCAGAATGCCGGCAATCAGGGCGATGACAAGAAAGACCAGGGCGTAATGCAACATGAAAATATCTCCTGCTGGTGGCTGGACTGCACAACGCGCCGTAACGCGCGATTAGCCCCGAAGGTGGTGGACACTCTCGAATTCACATCGCTTCGGCGTGTCCGCACTGCGTCAAGTGTTTCAGCGTGCACATGTGCTTGTGCGCGCGCTGCCTGTCACAGACTACGCGTATGGACCACGCGGTTCGGTACGACAGCCCACATAGCACGCCGTGACGTCAGATGCGGATGATGAATCTGCCGGAGCAGTCGGCATGTGTGCGATGACGTACATACAACCCGGCCGCAAAAGCCGATCATGCAATTCGCCAAACCGGATGCCCGCTGCGGTCGCAGCGGTACGCAAACGTTCGCACATGTACTGGTTGGCGGTCCGGCGCTACCGCCCGGGCCCACGGAAAAATTCCACTCGCCGATCGCCCACGCCTCGCGTCATCGCGACGCGGCCACGCGGAATCCGCGACAGAATCCCATCAATGGAGTAGTCCCATGACACGCAAGAGAAATATCGCCAGTGCGCTCGTCGCATTTGCGGCAGTTGCCGCCTATACCAGCCATCAGGTACGCGCCGAGGGTTCGGCGGATCTGGATTGCAAGCTGAAGTTTTCCCTGTCCACCTGGTCGGCCATCTACAAGCATTCGGAAGGCCACGGCATCGTCACCTGCGAGAACGGCAAGTCGATGCGCGTAAACATCGTCGCCAACGGTGCAGGGCTTACCGCAGGCAAGTCGCACATTGATGGTGGAACCGGACGTTTCTCCGACATCCATCGCATTACGGATGTCCTCGGCTCATACGCCCAAGGCGAAGCCCACGCCGGCGTGGTCAAGTCCGGAACAGCGCAGCTACTCACCAAGGGTACCGTTTCCCTGGCACTCGCCGGCGACGGTGAAGGCGTCGATCTGGGTATCGACATCGGCAAATTCACTCTCAGCCGCAAGCACTGAATGCCGGATGCACCACAAGCAGCCCGATCGGCAAGGACGCAATCCCTTCCATGGATGGTTCACGCAATGGAGAAGGATTATGCAGACGAACAAGAACAAGGATTTCAACAATCGCAATTCCGGCCACGATCAAAAGCGCAATGCAGCTCCGGCAACCCCGGACCGGCACGATGAACACCATAGCGACAGCAAGGGCAAGGCCGCCAACGACAACCCGGCGCATGATGTTACGACGCAAGTGACAGTCAAGTAAGTTCGTTTCGCCTGCGCGCAATCGCCAGGCAGCGGGGTTCGGCGACAAAGCCGGGCCCCGCAATTGGCGAACCCGAACATCGACCCTGCGCGACGGTAAATTGCTGGACAGGACATCGACGCTTGTGGGTTGATCACGACGGATTCGAGCTTGGTAAAACGGATCGAATCGCGCCTTTCATTGCGGAGTTTTAGATGCAAACAGCAAACAGCGCGCAAATTCGCGGCCGTCATTCGGAATGCGCGATCGCGCCGGAAGCGGATGAAAAAATCATTGCTGGAGCAGCCGCTGTGCTGCGCAATGGCGTGACCAATGCACTTACGACGGCCGCAATGAAGACACGCAAGGCTTTCAATACTCTCGCCAGGCTCCGATTGTTGTTTGCGAACAACCTCGCCGGCGTGTCACACATGCAGCGCCGCATCGAAAAGCTCAAGCACGAAAATCACCAATTGCGTACGGCCCTTGGCGAACTTTCGCAGAAAAAAGCCGAGTTGAGTTACCTGGCTTACCATGACAGTTTGACAGCACTGCCGAATCGCAGATTGTTGATTGATCGATTCCGGCAGGCGACCATCCACGCTGATCGGCATCAGGAACTGGTGGCGTTGCTGTTCATCGATCTCGATCGGTTCAAGCGCGTCAACGATGAGTGCGGGCATGTGGTCGGCGACAAGGTTCTGCAGATGGTGGCAACGCGCATCCAGACAGCCATTCGTGCAACCGACACGGCATGCCGCTATGGCGGTGATGAATTCGTGGTGATGCTTCCTGAGATCGAGTCTGCAGCCATCGCGGTCGATCTTGCCGACAAGGTCAGACGCCGACTCGGCCAACCCTACGAGATCGATGCGCTCGTCATCGATCTGAACGCAAGCATTGGAATCGCCGCCTATCCCCGCGACGGCCAAGTTTGGGAAATGCTAGTCGGGCACGCCGGTGCCACCATGCATCGCGCCAAGCACAAGCATTACGATGGGTCGGCGGGAACAAGCCGGTTTGCCGCGAATGGGGCCTTCGGACTTCACGCTGCAGCCAGCGTTGCGGAGAGCTAAACGCCGATTTCGCGGGGTAGGGAAGGCGATTCGGCGATAGCATGGCCGTCGGCGTGTTGCGTCAATTCTTGCCGTGCAAAACTACTGGTTGATCGGACCTTCCCTAAGGTGACCGACAAACTGCGCGATCACCACAATCGTCATGTCGAACCACACTTCGTAAGTTTGCGCGGTACAGTGTTCGTTAGCGCACAGATGATCGGAGATGGTACTGGTATACCCATTCGCGGGACTAAGGTCCCGCACTCCAACGAAACGCCGCGCGTGAGCGCCGCGCTGTAGGGACAGCAACACGGCCAGGATGGCTGTCGGGGCAGTTGCAAACTGTATGGCGCCGGACTTCCTTCCCCGGGTTCGGCGCCTTTTTTTTGTGTCACGCGTGAGCGATTTGCGGGTTATCAAGCCGGATTCATGGCGTTTGTGGGTTCAAGGGTCATGGCAACGCAGCCCCAGCGCCAGGCCAAGCCAGGCCAAATATCGCATGTTCGATCTGAAACGCTATGCGCGGTATCGAACAGACCACTGCGAAGACGATGAGGGATGATTCTCGACCGCGCCGAAGCGAGTCAAGTGCAGGATCTGCCGAGACCTCGGTTAGGAAAATCCTATTCTGCTGATCGAGGAGACAGTTGCATGAGCGATCCAACCTTTTCCACCACTAGTTTCCGACAGTTGGTACTTGCAAACCTGGGACTCGTCGCGATTCTCCTGACTTGTGGCCCGGCATTCGCTGCAGTGTCGCCGCCACTGGGTGCCGCGCAGAGTTTCGCCGTTCTCGGCGCAACCCCGAACGTGAACAATACCGGCCCGACCGTGGTGACCGGTGATCTGGGAGTATCGCCCGCTGCCGCAGTTGTGGGCTTTCCGCCGGGGACCGTGATTGGGGCGATACACGCAGCGGATGCGACTGCGGCAGGCGCTCAAAGCGCCAACACCACCGCGTACGGCGTTCTCGCCGGTGAGGCGTGCAATACCAGCTTCGGTGTTCCCACGGACCTGGCGGGAATGACACTCGCCCCGGGTGTCTATTGTTTTGCATCGTCGGCTGCGAACACGGGATTGCTCCAGCTTGACGCCATGGGCAACGCCAACGCCGTGTGGGTCTTCCAGATCGCCAGCACGCTGATCACCGGGTCCGCCTCGAGCGTCACTGTTATCAATAGCGGTCAGGCGTGCAACGTTTTCTGGCAAGTAGGCAGTTCCGCGACTCTGGGTACAACCACAACGTTCGTAGGAAATATCCTAGCGCTCACGGACATCACGTTGCAGACCGGCGCATCCCTGTCCGGCCGGGCCTTGGCGCAAACAGGTACGGTGACGCTGGCCAGCAACTCAGTCTCCGTGTGCGGCCTCGCCGGTTCGCTCACTCCGACAACGCTCACTACCCAGGCCTCGCCCGCCGTTCCGTTGGGTGGACTGATTCACGATACTGCCACCCTCAGTGGCGGAGTGGCTCCCACCGGCACGATTACGTTTCAGTTGTTCGGACCCAACGATGCCACTTGCACCGCGACACCGGCTTTTACATCAACGGTGACAGTGGCCGGCAACGGCAGCTACAGTTCCGCTGGTTTCACGCCTACGTCGGTGGGCATTTATCGATGGATTGCGACCTTTAGCGGCGATGCCGCCAACGCCGCTTCGGCAACGGCCTGCAACGATGCGAACGAAAGCGTGACCATCTCCACGGGGGGCGCCCAAATCGGCCTCACTCCCACGCTTTCCGCGTGGGCGATGGTCTTGCTCGCAGTATTCGTCGCTCTTGCGGGCTTCGTTGCAATGCGCATGACCGCGGGGTAGTCGCCGCAGGCACTCATTGCACCCAAGGTGGGAGCCGAGTGCGTGAATTGCGCTTGCTCGGATCTGTGCACGGGAGGGGGTACGGAGCAATCTGTATTCCTACTGCGTGTTGGCGCCGATCCAAAACTGAGCCACTTCTGCTGCTCGTGCCGATTTTCGTTTGACCCTACGTTGCTGCACGGAACAATCAGTATCCAGAGGCCTATTCGCCTAGCCGACGGGTCACTCCCAGAATCGGCGCCCGGATCAATTGCGGATCGGCGCCTACATGGCAGGAGTGCAGGGTGGGATGAGAGTTCCATCACCGCGCTTGTGCTGACCATAAACGCGCCGTTTGACATGCTCGATGATGTCCATGGCGCGAAGCTTGCTGACGGTGGTTTGACCAAGCCCTTCACGAAGGCGAGTCAGATTGCCGCGCTGGGTTAGCGTGATCGTGGACTTTGCCTGGCGTGATTCGAGGTCGTGCCAGTCGACCAGTTCGGCCAACGTCATGTCTTCGAAATAGTCGTGGCCCAGGGCTTCATGCTCAGCCATTTCACGTTCGATCCGCTCGGCCCAAGTTTTGGCCAACCCCTTCGTTGGAAACGTCTTCGACTTGGAACCGACGCCTGTGCGCCTCACAATAGCGCGTACTTTTCCGCGGCGATTTTGGTACGTGATCATGCGTACCACCCTAATTGGTACGTAATGGGTACAAAAGCGCCGGGATTTTGGGGGCTTTTGCGGGATCAGGCGGGACGAACCGGGAAACGCAAGTGATTGAATTTGCGCAAAACAGCAGGTCGGACACGGGTCACCTTTTGTGTGTCGCCCCCATGATGGATTGGACGGACACGCACTGCCGCGCGTTCCATCGTCTGCTCGCGCCGCATGCGCGTTTGTATACCGAAATGGTGCACGCGCACGCGGTCGTGCGCGGCGATCGCCGGCGCCTGCTCGGCTTCGATGCGTCCGAGCATCCGCTGGCGCTGCAACTTGGCGGCCACGAACCGGCAGAACTCGCCGCGGCGGCGCGGATCGGCGCCGAATTCGGCTACGACGAGATCAACCTCAATGTCGGCTGCCCGTCGGATCGCGTGCAATCCGGTCGTTTCGGCGCCTGCCTGATGCGCGAGCCGGCGCTGGTTGCCGATTGCGTCGCGGCGATGCGCGCGGCGGTGTCCAATCTTGGAAAAAGCGTTCCAGTCACGGTCAAATGCCGGATCGGGGTGGACGAGCAGGACGATTTCGAAGGCTTGCACTCCTTCGTCGAAACCCTGGTGGATGCCGGGCTCGATGTGTTGATCGTGCACGCGCGCAAGGCCTGGCTGCATGGCTTGAGTCCGAAGGAGAACCGCGAGGTCCCGCCGCTGAACTATCCGCGCGTGTATCGGTTGAAGCAGGAATTTTCGCGATTGACCGTCGTCATCAATGGCGGCATCGTCGATGCAGACGCGGCAAAATCCCAATTGCAACAAGTGGACGGTGTGATGCTGGGCCGCGCGGCGTATCACGATCCTTATGTCCTGGCGCGCATCGAGCTCGAGTTCTTCGGCACGCCGCTGCCTGCGCGCGAGGACATTTTGTATCGGTTCGAACCCTACATCGCCGCGCAGCTGCGCAATGGCGAGGCGCTGCATCACATCGTCCGTCATGTGCTGGGTCTTTATCTGGGCGAGCCGGGCGCGCGCGCGTTCCGCCGCTACCTGAGCGAACACATGCGCGCGCCGGGGGCGGATTTCCGCACCATCGAGCAGGCACTGGCGTCGTTGCGCAAGCATGCGCGAGCGCAGGCGGCCTAGCGGTTCAGGCCCGATTACATTCTCGCCGCGTTATCATGCCGCCATGAAACGCTGCGCCGCTATCGCCGCACTGTCCGCCCTGTTTGCGGCGGGCACCGCGTGGGCGGGACAAATCACCTTGCAGCAGGCGATCGTGAAGGTCGAACGCGAAACGCACGCCAAGGTGCTGTCGGCCGAAACCAAGCACTTCGGCAAGCACACGATTTACCGCATCAAGGTATTGACCCGCACCGGTCAGGTGCGCGTGATCGAAGTGCCGGCGGAACAGAACTGATCCCTTCGCATTCACGAGGACGGACAACCATGCGCATCCTGTTGGTCGAAGACGAAGCGCCGCTGCGCGAAACGCTGGCCGCGCGCCTCAAGCGTGAAGGCTTTGCCGTCGACATGGCGGCCGATGGCGACGAGGGTCTGTACCTGGGCCGCGAAGTGCCGTTCGATGTGGCGATCATCGATCTGGGATTGCCAAAGAGATCCGGCATGGAATTGATCCAGGATCTGCGTGCGGCCGGGCAGCGCTGTCCTATCCTGATCCTCACTGCGCGCGCGAGCTGGCAGGACAAGGTGACGGGACTCAAGCAAGGCGCCGACGACTACCTGGTCAAGCCTTTCCACGTCGAAGAACTGCTGGCGCGCATCAACGCGCTGGTGCGCCGCGCCAGCGGCTGGACCAAGCCGGTGCTCGAGTGCGGACCGATCGTGCTCGACACTACGGCGCAGACGGTCAAGGTCGACGGCCTGGTCGCGGACCTGACCAGCTACGAATACAAGGTGCTGGAGTTCCTGATCCTGCACGCGGGCGAACTCGTGTCCAAGGCCGACCTGACCGAGCACATCTATCAGCAGGATTTCGACCGCGACTCGAACGTGCTCGAAGTTTTCATCGGCCGTCTGCGTCGCAAGCTCGATCCGGATAACACGCTCAAGCCGATCGAAACCGTGCGCGGCCGCGGCTATCGCTTCGCGATTCCGCGCACGGACACCGTCGCACCGCCGCCGCCCGTCGCCTGACGCCGACGTTCATGGCGCAGCGCCGCCCGCTGTCGATCCAGGCGCGTTCGCTGCTTGCCGCCGGCGTCGCGCTGGCGGCGTTTCTGGGACTGACCGGTTTCGCCCTCGATCAGGCTGTTTACGAAACCCTGCGCAGCGCCTTGCGCGACCGTCTGCAAAGTTACGTCTACGGCTATCTAGCGGCATCCGACGTGGCACGTTCCGGACGCTGGCTGCCGCCGGAGGTTTCGCCCGATCCGCGTTTCGACCGCCCCGACGGCGGTCTCTACGCCGGCGTCGCCGGCCCGGTGGAAAACAACGGCAAGCTCGCCACGAGCTGGCGTTCGCCGTCGGCGGTGGGATTGACGCTGCCGTTCGACGGTAGGCTGGCGCCCGGCGCGTCGGCTTTCGCCGGCCCGGTGCCGGGCGCCGATGAAAATGTATACATGTTCAGCATGGGCGTGACCTGGGACGTGCCGCACCGCGGCGCCGTGAATCTGACCCTGCACGTGGCCGAAGACGCGCGTTTTCTCGTCGACCAGCGCAACGTGTTTCGGCGCAGTCTGTTCGAATACCTTGGCGGTCTCGGCGCGCTCCTGCTCGTGCTGCTGCTGGCGACGCTGCGCTGGAGTCTGCATCCGTTGCGCCGCGTCGCCGGCGACCTGGCCCAGGTCGAGCGCGGCGAACGCGAACACCTGTCGACCGCGTATCCGCGTGAACTGGCGGGTCTGGCAGTGAACCTCAACCGTTTCATCGACGGCGAGCGCGAGCACATAGGACGCTACCGAAATACGCTCGCCGATCTCGCGCACAGCCTGAAGACGCCACTCGCGGTGATCCGCAACGAACTCGAATCCGGAGCGAGCGGCGAGGCGATGCGCTGGGCCGTGCTCGAACAGGCCGGGCGCATGGATCAGATCGTCGCCTACCAGCTCGCTCGCGCCGTGGCGTCCGGCCATTCCACATTTGCCACGCCGATCGCGTTGCAGCCGCACGCCGAGGAAATCGTCGCCAGCCTGGAAAAAGTCCATTCCGCGCGCAACATCCTCTGCGAATTCGAGATCGAAACGCAGGCGCGCTTCTATGGCGAGGCGGGCGACCTGCTCGAACTGCTCGGCAATCTGCTGGAAAACGCCTTCAAGTGGGCGCGGCATCGGGTTCTGCTCAGCGCGTGCGTGCTGTCCGCGCCCGCGGCGCGGCGCAACGGATTGGAGATCGTGGTCGAGGACGACGGTCCCGGCATCGCGCCGGAAAACGTCGAGCGCCTGCTGCAGCGCGGCGTGCGCGGCGACGAGCGCGTGCAGGGCCACGGTATCGGCCTGGCCATCGTGCAGGATCTGCTCAAGGCCTACCGCGGCCGGCTGGAGGTTACACGCTCCGAAACGCTCGGCGGGGCGAAGTTCAGCGTGCGTTTCGACTCGGTCTGATTGCACTGCCGCGGCGCTGCCGCTATCGTGCGTGGGCACCTGCGCCGTCCGTTTCCGGAGCCGATCATGCCGTTTTTGCATCGCGTCCTGTACGTCCTGCTGGCTTTGCCCGCAATGGCGTTCGCGGCGGCGCCATCTTCCGCGCCGGCCGGTGGTGGCTGCGGGAGCCAGGCCAAAATTGCGCCGGCGCAACGCGTGAAGAACACGGCGCATTGGACGACGGCGAGCGAGGAAAACAATTTCGGCTACGACGTCTACCGCGGCGAGAGCGAAAAGGGTCCGTTCGCCAAGCTCACGAAGACGCCGATCCTCGGCAACGGCACCACGCTGGAAACGCACAATTACGCATTCGTCGACGACACTATCGATCCGTGCAAGGATTACTGGTATTACGTCGAATCCATCGCCACCGACGGCAGCCGCGAAAAATTCACGCCGGTGTTCCATGTTCCGGCCAAGCGCCACCCTGCGAAGCCATGACGGGCTGCTGCGCTCGGCAGCTTGCGCGAATCCGGGGCTCGGAATGCTCATGTACTTCGCACGTACACTCCGCTTCCTGCGCTCCGTGTTCGCACAACCTGCCGTCGCTCGCGACGCTCGTCAAGTCTTCGCGGGTGTTGCGGCAATTGTGTTTTTTGCGTTTCGCATCGATGATCGAATGACGCATGCGCTGGCTTGAATTGATTCTGTTTTCCACCTACGCGGAGTTGCGCGCCGAGCGCGCGCGCTCCTACCTCGGATTCCTGTGGTGGATCATCGAGCCGGCCATGAACATGGCCACGTATTACCTCGTGTTCGCCATCGTGCTCAAGACCGGGCAGCCAGACTACGTGCCGTTCCTGCTGGTCGGTCTGACCCTGTGGCAATGGTTCAAGTCCGGGGTCAGCCACGGCGGCCAGTCGATCTGGCAGCAGCTCGGCCTGATCCGCCAGGTCCGGCTGCCGCTGCAGGTGTTTCCGAGCGTGCAGATCCTCGCCGACACGGTGAAGTTCGCCTTCATCCTCGGCTTGCTGCTCGTGATCCTGTGGGCCTACGGTTACAAACCGAATGTGACCTACTTCGCGCTGATTCCGGTGCTGCTGGTGGAACTGGTCTTCACCGCCGCCGTGGCCTATCTGGTCGCCGCGGCGATGCCGTTCGTGCCGGATTTGCGCTTCGTGATCGAGCAAGTGTTGCAGGTGGTGATGTTCTTCTCCGGCGTCGTGTTCTCGCTCGATTCGATTCCGCCGGGTCTGCGCCGCTGGTTCGAGCTCAACCCGTTGGTCGAGCTCATCGGCGCCGGCCGCGACATATTGATGTATGCGCGCTGGCCGGATTGGATCGCGCTCGGCCGCGTCGCCCTGATTTCGCTCGCGTTCTTCGCGCTGGGCTCGTACCTGATCCAGCGCTATTCGCCGCGTTACGTGAAGTTGCCGACATGAGCGACGCCATCATCGAACTGCGCAATGTCGGCGTCGCGTTCAATGCGCAATTGCGCATGGGTGCGCCGCGATTCTGGGCGCTGGAGAACGTCGATCTCGCTCTGCCGCGTGGCGCGCGCTTGGGCGTGGTCGGCCGCAACGGCGCCGGCAAGAGCACGCTGCTGCGGGTGCTTGCCGGCATCCTCATGCCGGATCGCGGCCGCATCCGGCGCGAACGCGTGAGCTGCCAGTTGCTCTCGCTGGCGCTCGGCTTCGTGCCCTATCTGTCGGGCCGCGACAATGCGATCCTGTCCGGTCTCATGCTCGGCCTGCGTCGGCGCGAAATCGAGCAGCGCCTGCCGGCGATCCTGGAATTTTCCGAACTCGGCGACTTCTTCGAGCAGCCGGTGTCGAGCTATTCCACCGGCATGTTCACGCGCCTGGGATTTTCCGTGGCCATGCAGGTGGAACCCGATGTGCTGTTGATCGACGAGGTGCTCGCCGTCGGCGATTCCGAGTTCCAGAAGAAGTCCGGCGCCGCGCTGCGCGAGCGCATCCACAGCGGCACGACTGTGGTCTTCGTTTCGCATGCGGATGCGCAAATCCGCGAAATCTGCGATTGCGCGGTATGGATCGAACATGGCCGCAGCATGATGCAAGGCGCAGTGGGCGAAGTGCTTGCCGCTTATCACGCGGCTGCGCCGCCGGCCGAAGCGGCGCAATGACCCGGGGTTCGCGCTGGCTGGGCTGGGACGGCCGCGTCCTGCGCCTGCATGTGGATGTGCCGTGCAGCCTGCATCTGGACGGCGCGCCATTCGAGCCGCTTGCGCCGGGCGATTTCGCGTGCGAATTCGCGGTTGCTCCCGGCGGCGGCGATGAATTGATGTTTTCCCTGTGCGACGCCGATGGCAGCGATCTTGCGCCGCCTTGGCGGGTGCGCTTCGGCGAGCCGGGGCCGGCTGGCGCGGATGTCTGGCGGGGTGATGCGCGGGCGCTGCGGCCCCTCGCGGATTTGCCGCTGCCGGCGCCGGAAATCTGGCGCACCGCGCCGCCCGCAGCGATCGTCGTGCCTATTTATAATTCTCCGCAATGTGTACAACGCTGCATCGCGGCCTTGTTGCGGCACACACCGATGGCGCGGCGCAAGATCCTGATCGACGATGCCAGTACCGATCCCGCGATTGCCGGAATCCTGCGCCAATACACGAACCGTCCGGATATCCTGATCCGGCGCAACGCGCACAATCTCGGCTACACCGCGAGCTGCAATCTCGGCATCGCGCTGGCCGGAAAGGCGGACGTGGTACTGCTCAACAGCGACACCCAGACCGGCCCGCGCTGGCTCGAGCGCTTGCGCCTGACCGCGTATTCGGATGCGCGCGTCGGCACGGTCACGGCCGTGTCCGACAATGCCGGCGCCTTCAGCGTGCCCGAACTCGAACGGTATTGCCCGATTCCCGGGCGCTGGACGACGGAACAGGCCCAGCGCGCGCTGTTGCAACAATGCGGTGGCTGCCTGCCGCAACTGCCGACGGGTAATGGTTTTTGCATGTACGTCAAGCGCGGGTTGTTCGACGCCGTCGGCATTCTCGACGCCAAGGCGTTTCCGGCCGGATACGGCGAGGAAAACGACCTGTGCCAGCGTGCCGAGCGCACCGGCTTCGCTCACGTCATCGCCGGCGACGTGCTGGTGCAGCACGAGCGCAGCGCGAGTTTCGGCGATGAGCGCCGCGCCGTGCTTGGCGCGCAGGGCATGACTGTTCTGCGCGAACGCTTCCCGGACTACGAAGCCAAGGTCGGCGTGACGTTGCGGAGCTTCGAACGCCGTGTGCTCGACTGGCGTGTGCGCCGCCTGTATGCCGGAACCGACGGACATTACGCCGCGCATCCGCCGCGCCCGCGCGTGGCGGTTATCGACGCCGACGTCGCATTCGAAAGCGACGCTGCGGAGATTCTGCATCACCAGCCAAGCGCCTCGATCGCGCTGCGGGCCTGGTTCGTGCGTCATGCCATCGAGGCCGCGCAGACGGCGAATCCGGCCGTGGCGCGCGCCGCCGCACGTGTCGGAGTGCCGGTATTCGACGCGGCGGGAATCGCGGGTTGGGTTGCCAATACGCAGCAGCTTGCCTAGCATGCCGCGTTTGCCATCCGGTTTTGCGATGCTCCGTTCCGCCAATTTCATCAAGCGCCGCCTGCGCGGCATGGTTTCGCTGTTGCTGCTGGCGCCGCTGTCCGCGCTCGCCTGCTCGGGGCGCGCGCACATCGAGGTCAGGGATTCGGGCGTCTACGCGCTGGATTACGCCGCGATTGTCGCCGCGCAACCGGGGCTTTCCGATTGCCGCGCGGACGAGATCGCCCTCTGGCACAAGAACGACGAAATTCCAATCCGCATTCTCGGCGCCAAAGACGGACGCTTTGGTCCCGGCGCCAACATCCAGTGGCTGGGCCAGATGCTGCACGGACCGGAAAGCTGGTTCGACCCGTATTCCAGCGTCAACGTCTATCAATTGGGTGCCGCGCCCGGTGTGCATGCGCGGCTGAGGGAGATTCCCGCGCCCGCTTCCGGCAAGACAGCCGCATTGCAGCGGCGCCTGCATTTCGAGCGCGAAAACCTGATGATCCGGCTCGGCAGCGACCAGATGAAGCCGGGCGAAGAACCCGACGTGTTCCAGTGGGCCAAGCTCACGCCGATCGATCCCAAGCCCTTCTCGTTCGGATTCGACCTTCCGGATGCGGCCTTGCGCGGCGCGAGCGTGTCGCTGATCCTGGATTTTCGCGGCGAGTCCAACGTGCTGACACCGCCGAAGGGTCAGGCGAAGGCGCCGGATCACGTCATCGACGTATCCATCAACGGCACGCTCGTGCAGACTTTGCAATGGGATGGGCGTGGTGAAATCCGGCGCACGCTCGAGGTGCCCGGCAATCTGCTCAAGGCCGCGGGCAACACGCTGGCGTTGTCGGTGCCGCGCCGCGCCGATCGGCACGCTGCGCAAAACTTCATCATCGACGTTGTCATGTTCAATTGGGCGGACGCGACGTATCCGATCCGCGGCGATCTGGACGCATCGACGGCGGCGTTTTCCGCTACTGCCGGCGCTGCGATCCAATTGCGATCCGGCGTCGTCGCACCGGAACTGTTCGGCGCCGACGGCAGCGTGCGCGAAGGTCTTGCGCTCGGCAACGGCCGCTACCGTTTCGCCGCGGCGGATGCAAAAACGCAACTGTACCCGCTGACCGGCGCCGCGCGGACGCCGACGGCCGTGCGCGCGATGGCGGCCGGCGACCTGCGCGACGCGGATCCCGGCTACGATTACCTGATCGTCGCGCATCCGCGCCTGCTCGACGCGATCCAGCCGCTGGCCGCGTATCACCGCGCACACGGCCTGCGTGTGGACGTGGTCGATGTCGATGCGATCTACGATCAGTTCAACGGCGGCATCGCGCACCCGCGCGCGATCCGCGATTTCGTCGCCTGGGGCTGGGTGCATTGGAAACTCAAGCCGAAGTATCTGTTGCTCGTCGGCGACGCCAGTTTCGACATCCACCACGACCTGCGCAGCAACCGCCCGAACGCGACGATGTATGCGTTGCGCCCGGATCCGCTGCAGAACGAACTGCTGCAACCCGGCGGATTGTCGAGCATGCCGACCAGCGCCTATTCGCATTGGGATCCGGATTTGCCCAACCGCAACCTGATTCCCACGTTCCAGTACGCCGCGCCGGAAGGTCAGGGCGCAAGCGACAACGGTTTCGTCGCGGTGAAGCCCGGCAGCGACCTGCCGCAATTGGCAGTCGGACGTTTCCCCGTAGTCGAACCGGGCGAGGTCGCGGCCATCGTCGACAAGACGCTGGCGTATCTGGCGCATCCCGCGCCGGGCGCGTGGCACCGCGACGTGACCCTGATCAGCACCAGCGAGGTCGCTTCGTTCAAGGGCGATTCGGACAAGATCGCCGCAGACCTGACGCGCCGCGGTTTCGTCGTCGACAACGTCTACACCTCGTTCGACGAAAAGGATCATGCGCGCTATCAGGATGCGCGCAAGATCCTCAAACACGATCTGGACAAGGGCAATCTGCTGGTGCACTTTCTCGGCCACGGCGGCCAGTTCATCTGGCGCGTCGGCCCGATCGGCGACCTGTTCACTCTTGACGACGTTGACGCGCTCACGAATGCTGGCAAGTATCCGATGGTGTTGTCGATGACGTGTTTTTCCGCGCCGTTCGACCATCCCACCGAAGATTCCATCGGCGAGCGTTTCCTGCGCGATCCGGGCAAGGGCGCGATCGCGTTTTTCGGCGCGTCATGGATGAACTGGCCCGATCCGGTCAACTCCAGGGCACTGATCGAACGCCTGCTCACGCCAGGCGAGTCCATCGGCGACGCCATCCTCGCGGTGAAACAAAAGGCCACCGATCCCGTTTTCGTGCAGATGTACAACCTGCTCGGCGATCCCGCCATCGTGCTCTCGCAGCCGCAAAAAACGCTGCGCACGGACGTGGCACGCGGGCGCTGGGAAACGCGCGTGAACGTGCGCATTCCGGCTTCGGACTTCGGCGGCGACGTCGATGTCGATTGGCTGGACAAGGCCGGCGAACGTCTTGCGTCCGCACGCTACGAAGCGCGCGATGTGCAATTTTCACTGACGCCGCCGGACAAGGCCGCGCGCGCGCAGATTTACGTCAGCGACGCGCGCAACGGCCTGACCGCCTTCGGCAGCGCGGACCTGACCCCGCCGCCCGTGCCGGCGGCCAGGCCGAAGCTGAAACCCGCCGCGCATTTCGTGCCGCGTCCGCGCACGCCGCCGGCGCCCGACACGATCATGCGTGCCGATTTCGATGGCGGCTGACGCTTCCCGGCTCGCCTTCGTATTCGTCTGCCACGGCGGCGAACTCGAGATCAAGGCGCTGTTGCTCGCCGCCTCGCTGCGCGCAGCATTGGGCGACGCGCCCGAACTGGTCGCCGCCGTGCCGCGACCGGCGCAGGTGTGGGGCGCGCCATCGGCTGCCGCGCTGCGCATGCTGCAACGGCTGCGCGTACGTGTGCAGGAGGTGGAAAACCCCATCGGTCCCGAGTACCCGATCGGCAACAAGCTTGCCTGCTTCGGTGTTGCGGCGCGAGCCGCCTCGGTCGCGGTGCTGGACAGCGACATCCTGTGCCTGCGCGATTTCGCTGTCGATCCCGCCGCGGCTACCGGTTTCGCCGCCAAGCCGGCGGACAAGCGCACGTTCCCCGGCGGCGCCGAGGTCTGGCAACCTCTTTATGCGGCCGCCGGCGTTGGCCTGCCGGACGCGCAAGTGGTGACGACATTTTCCGGTGAAGCGGGTCCGCCGTATTTCAACAGCGGCGTGGTTTTCACTTGCGCGCCGGCGCGCCTGGGTACGGCGTGGGTGGAATGCGCGCGCGTGCTGAATCCGCTGCTCGAGGCGCTCGGACAGCGACATTGGCTGGATCAGGTGGCGCTGCCGATTGCCGTGCGCCGCTGCGGCATGGATTTCACGGTGCTGGACGAGGACTGGAATTATCCTGCGCATCTGCGTCGGCTCGGGGAGGTCCGGCCGTATTTCTGCCACTACCATTGGCCGAACGTGATCTGCGGTGAACCGCAACTGCGCGCGCGTGTGTGCGAGCTGGCCGCACAACATCGGGAATTGCGCGACGTCATCGTCGCGCATCCCGACTGGTCGGGAGTGCTCGTCGGCTAACGCGTCGGGTTATTTCATCACGCCCGGCAGCAGCGACTGCCAGCGCGTTGTTTCGGCTTTCTTGTGCGCCGGAATGCCGGCATGCGCAGGCGTGTGTGTGGAAGCGTGCGCGGTGTCCGGTTGCCGGCGTACGCTGCGTGGTGCCGCGGGTTCGGTTGCGGTCAACGGTTCGCGCACTGCATCGTCGTCGCTGGTATCGGCCGGGTCGGCCATTGCCGTACTGCCACCGCCAGCGGCGGCGGATGGGGCAGAAGTGGCTGCAGCGAGCAGGTTGCCATCGCCGCCGACGGACATCGGATCGGCGAACGCGGCAAGCGGCGCTGCCACGAGAATCAGGGCGGCGAAGACAGAAGGCTTGGTCATGAACGGCTCCCCGAACCAGCGTGATATCGCGCTGGCGAGCGCGCATCCTCGCACGTTCGATGCGTGCATGCCAGTGACCGAAAACGGCGCCGATTCCCGCCATCGTTATCATCCCGTTAAACTGGTCGCATGAGCATCGAGCCTGCCGCACTCTTGAGCGCCTTGCGCATTGATCGCACCGTGTCCGGCAGCGACCTGGCGGCGCGTTTTGGCGTGACGCGCGCGGCGGTGTGGAAGCAGATTCGCGGTCTGCGCACGCTCGGTGCGTCGGTCGAGGCGGTAGCCGGGCGCGGTTACCGACTGGCCTGGCCATTCGAAGCGCTGGATGCGGACGCGGTCCGCGCGCAACTCGATCGCGCCGAATTCGATCCGGCACTTCGCAAGCGACTGCGCAACATCGCCGTGCACTGGCAGATCGATTCCACGAACAGCGAACTGCTGCGCACCGCAGCCGACGGGGCACCGGATCTTTCGATCTGTCTTGCCGAGATGCAGAACGCCGGACGCGGTCGCCGCGGCCGCAGCTGGCTGTCTCCGCTCGGCGCCAACGTATACTTTTCCCTGCTCAAGCGTTTCGAGTCCGGCATGGGCGCCCTGTCGGGACTGAGCCTGGCCGTCGGCGTCGCGTTGACCGAAGCGCTGGAGGATTGCGGTGCCGCCGGCATCGGTCTGAAATGGCCGAATGACGTCGTGGTCGAAGGCCGCAAACTCGCCGGTATCCTGGTCGAGGCTGGCGGCGAATTCCTCGGTCCGTGTTTCGCGGTAATCGGCATTGGTATCAATTTGCGACTGCCGGAAAACGTCGAAACCGGCCAGCCGGCGACCGACCTGGCGCGGATCTGCGCCACTGCGGTGCCGTCGCGCAACCGCGTCGTCGCGCGCCTGCTGGCGCACCTGGTCGACGCGCTCGACAGCTTCGGCGGTGGCGGGTTTGCGCCATTCGCCGCGCGTTACGCCGCGCGCGATGCGCTCGCCGGAAAGCGCGTTCGCGTGCAGGTGGCGGGTGGCGCGCGCGACGGCATCGCCATGGGCGTGGATGCACGCGGCGCGCTGCGCGTGCGTCATGGCGCGGCGCTGGCCGTCTACGACAGCGTCGACGTATCGGTGCGCGCGGCATGAAACTGCTGATCGACGCCGGCAACACGCGCCTGAAATGGGCGCGGTGGGATAATGCTGCCCTGCGCGGCGTATGTGCGGCGTCAAACGGTGGAGTGGATTTTTCCGCAGTGTGGAAAAATGAAACAGGCGTCGACGCGATCTGGATCGCCTCGGTCGCCTCCGCTTCCGCGAACGCCGCTCTGGCCGCGGCGCTGCGCGGCCGCTTTGGCGTGGAGCCCGTGTTCGCGGCGACGCGCGCGCAAGCCTGCGGCGTACGCATCGCCTACGCCGCGCCCGCGTTGCTCGGCGTGGATCGCTTCCTTGGCTTGATCGCTGCCCGCGCGCAAACCTCGGCTGCGACCGTGATCGCCAGTTGCGGCACAGCGCTGACCCTGGACGCACTCGCCGCAGATGGAACGCATCTGGGCGGCCTCATCGCCGCCGGCCCGGAACTGGCGCAAAACGCCTTGCGCGCCGGCACCGCGCGCCTCGCCAGCGTGGCCGCCGGACACGTAACCGAAATCGCG
>JAJXWU010000253.1 GCA_021781425.1 Pseudomonadota bacterium | reverse complement strand
AGGATGCCCCAGGTCTCGTAGGCGATTCGCGCGCCGATCAGCGCGCCGCCGCGTTTCATCGCAAAGGGAGATGGCAGGTCGAAGTATTGGCGGGCGTCGGGCATCCGCCGATTTTACGGGACGACGCTGTCGATCGTCAGCTTGATCGGCGTCGTGGTCGTGACGGGCAGCGGTTTCGATAGCACTTGCAGATCGCCGCTCTGCGGCATGGCGTTGCCCGATTTGGACACTCGCGCACCGATGAGTACTTGTGGAAATTGCGACAATCTCATGCTCGGCAGCATGCCCATGCCGTCGGTCAGCGTGACCGTCACCGGCAGCTTGGCCGCATCCATGCGCTGGATAGCGAGCGGCATCGGGGGGCCTTGCGCGGCCTTGGCGTAGACGAACAACACGGCGCCCGGTGCGAGCTTGCCGGCCAGTTTCGGATCCAGCGCCACCTCGACGTGCAATTGCGGACCACTTCCGGGAGTTGACGCCGGCGCGGCTGCGGCGACCGTTTCAGACGCCGTGGCAATCGATTCCTGCGGCTCCTCGGCGGGCAGCGGCTTGCCGTCGCGTTCGGCCTCGGCGCGCGCGATCTGCTGCTGCACCGACGGCAGAATGTCCGAATCCTTGGGCAAAACGCTGATCAGGTGCTTCCAGGCGGCGATTGCCGAATCGTATTTTTTTGCCTGGAATTCACTGATGCCGAGCAGCCACAGGCCGCGTTCGTTGTCCGGAGCAGCCTTGAGCGCGGTGTCCAGGATCTGCCGCGGCGCGCCTTCGATGCGCCGCGTCGGGCTGGCCAGGGCGAGCGCTTCGGCGTAGGCCACGGCGACGTCCGGGTCGCCCTTGGCCATATCGTAGGCGTGTTTGAGCGCGTCGCGCGCCTGCTCGAAGCGCTGCGTGGCCTCGTAAGCGCGGCCGAGCAGAGTCCAGCCTTCGGCGTCGTTGGGGTTCTGCTTGAGTTTTGCAGCGAGCGCGGCGATGGCCTGGTCCATGTTGCCGCCATGATCGGCAGGGGCCTGTGCCTGCGTTTCGGCTCCGGGCGCGAGCGCGGCGGGCGTGCCAACCATGCGATACAGCACGATGGCCGCGGCGGGCAGGATCAGCGCAATGGCGATGGCGGCGGGGTATCCGCGTCGCGGTGTCGCGGATACATCGAGCGTACCGAGCAGGCGTTCACCGAGCTCGGCGCGCTTGGCGGCGTATTCGGCGTCGCTGAGAATGCCGCTCGCATGGGAAGCGTCGAGCAGGCCAAGCAGGCGGCGTGCTTCGCCGGCGGAATCGGCGGCGCTGCGCCCGCGCAGCAACGGGGTCAGCACCAAGGCCAGCGCCGTGGCCAGCATCAGCGCGGCGATCACGATGAATGCGAACATCACCAGTCATCCTCGTTGTCGGCAGCGGCCAGCGGTTGCCGCGTGCGTTTGCGCAGGATGCGCAGCACGACGAACGCGCCGAGGGCGAGAAACGCGAACGGCCCGAACCACAGCAGCCAGGTGCCGGCCTGCAGCGGCGGATCGTAAAGCACGAAATCGTTGTAGCGCGACACCAGGTACTGCTTGATCTGGTCGTCGGTCTTGCCTTCCTGCATCATCTGGAAGACCTGGCGGCGCAGGTCCTTGGCAAGATCGGCTTCCGAATCGGCCAGGTCCTGGTTCTGGCAGACCAGGCAACGCAATTGGCGCGTCAGGTTCTGGAAGCGCACTTCCTCGGCGCGATCCTTGAACGGCAGCGGATCGATGGCGAACGCGACGTGCAAGCCCGCGAGCAGCAGGACCAGCGCCGGCACGAGGCGCTTCATGGCTGCTCCTTGCGCAACCGTGCGATGGCCGGGGTGAGTTCGCGGGCGATACTGTCCGGCGTCAGGTTGCCGATGTGCTTGTAGCGGACGACGCCTTTCGCGTCGACGAGGAAGGTTTCTGGCGCGCCGTACACGCCGAAGTCGATGCCGGCCTTGCCCGCGGTGTCGGCGATGATCGTGTCGTAGGGATTGCCGAACTGGGCGAGCCAGCGCTTGGCCGCATCCGGATCATCCTTCCAGTCCATGCCGATCAGGCGCACGCCAAGCTTTTTCGCGTAGGCCATCAACACCGGATGCTCGTCCTGGCAGGTCACGCACCAGCTGCCGAACACGTTGAGCAGCCACGGCTTGCCGAGCAAGTCCGCGCGGCTGACGGTCTTGGCGGGATCGTACAAAAGTGGAAGAGTGAAATCCGGCGCCGGTTTGTCGATCAGCGGGCTCGGCACCCAGTTCATGTCGTGCGTGCGATTCCAGCGCAGACCGAATACGAGCAGGGCGACGATCAGAACGAACCCGATGAAGGGCAGCAGGCGGCTCATGCCGGGACCCGTGCGGGCGTGGCGGGGGCCGCAGTCGCCACGTCGGCCTCGCGGCGCTGCGCGCGGAAGCGGCGATCGGCCGCGGCGGCGAGTCCGCCGAACAGCATGAACAGGCCGCCGAACCAGATCCAGCGCACGAACGGCTTGACGTAGATGCGCACGGCCCAGGCCTTTTCGCCGAGCGGATCGCCGAGCGCGACGTAAATGTCGCGGAACACGCCGCCGCGGATGTCGGACTTGGATTGCATCTGCTGGCCGGCGTACTGGCGTTTTTGCGGATACAGCGTCGCGACGAGCCGGCTACCATCGCGCACTTCGATGGTGGCCTGGTCGGCGAGGTAGTTCGGGCCTTGCACGCGCGTCACGCCGCCAAAGCGGAAATCCAGGCCGCCGACCTGCTGCACCTCGTTCGGGGCGAAGCTCAGGTCGCGTTCGACGCTGGTCGCGCCGGTGATAAGCACGCCGGCGAGGAACACCGCGAGGCCGAAGTGGGCGAGGATCATGCCCAACATCTCCGGGGTGTAGCGGCGTCCCGCAGGTACTTCGCGCCAGCGCTTGAGCGCGTACAGGACGATCCCGGCACCGACCCAGAGCGAGGCCGCCACGCCGGCGAGCGCACGCAGTGGCGCGTGCGGAAAGATCAAGGCCGTCCCGATAGCGGCCGCGAGGGCGAGGATCAATGCCGGTCGCAACGCACGCCAGGCAGTGCTCCAATCCGCGGTGGCCCAGTGGAAGAACGGGCCGAACGGGATCAGCAACGCGACCGGCAGCATCAGCAGCGGGAACACGAAGCCGAAGTACGGCGGTCCGACCGAAATGCGGCCGATCCCCAACATGTCGCCGATGATCGGATACAGCGTGCCGAGCAGCACCATCGCCGCCGCGCAGACGAACATCAGGTTGTTGATCAGCAGCAGGGTTTCGCGCGAGAGCAGCAGGAAGGGCTTGCCGCCCGCGACTTTCGGCGCGCGCAGCGCATAGATGAGCAGCGAGCCGCCGACGACGATGCCGAGGAAGATCAGGATGAAGATGCCGCGGCGCGGATCGGACGCGAACGCATGCACGCTGGTCAGCACGCCCGAGCGCACGAGGAAGGTGCCGAGCAGCGAGAGCGAAAACGCGAAGATGGACAGGAGCAGCGTCCAGGCGCGGAACGAGCCGCGTTTTTCCGTGACTGCCTGCGAGTGGATCAGCGCGGTGCCGACCAGCCAAGGCATGAACGAAGCATTCTCGACCGGATCCCAGAACCACCAGCCGCCCCAGCCGAGCACATAGTAGGACCACCACGAACCGAGCGTGATGCCGAGGGTGAGGAAGGCCCAGGCCACGTTTGTCCAGGGGCGCGCCCATCTGACCCATGCGACATCCAACTCGCCACCGAGCAATGCGGCGATGGCGAACGCGAACGCCACCGAGAATCCGACGTAGCCGGTGTACAACATCGGCGGGTGCATGATCAGTCCCGGATCCTGCAGGATCGGATTCAGGTCGCTGCCGTCCGCCAACGCCGGCAGGTGGCGCAGGAACGGATTGGAGGTAAGGATCGTGAATAACAGGAATCCGCAGCTGATGAAACCCAGTACGCCGAGGACGCGCGCCATCAGCGCCTCGGGCAGGTGCCGGCTGAACGCCGCGACCGCGACGGTCCAGATGTTGAGAATTAGGATCCACAACAGCAGCGAGCCCTCGTGCGCGCCCCATACGGCGGGAAAGCGGTAGTACCACGGCAGCGAGAGGTTGGAATTCTGCGCGACGTAGGCGACGGAGAAATCGTGGGTCAGGAACGCCCAGGTCAGGATGCCGAAGGCGAGCGCGACGAACACGGCCTGCCCGGCGACGGCGGGACGGGCCACGCCGATCAGGGCCGCATTGCCGCGCCACGCGCCATACAGCGGCAGCGCACATTGCACCGCTGCCAGCAGCAGGGCGAGGATCAGGGCGAATTGGCCGAGTTCGGGAAGCATCGGGATGATGATCGCGGCGCGCTATCGGCTTGCGGGGCAAGCCGATAGGTTACGCGCGATGAAGCGATATTGCGACGCGCGGGGTCAGGCTTTCTTCGCGTAGCCGGCGCACCAGCCGTTGCGGTTCACGGCCTTGCCGGGAAACAGCTGGCAGGGGCCGAACGCGGCGCTGCCACCCTGGTAGAAGTTGCAGTTGTTGCAGGCCTCACCGGCTTTCCACGTCGGCGCGGCCGCTTTGTCGATCTTGGTGGCGTCTTCGCCGTAGTGCAGCGCCTGCGCGGTCGGATCGGCTGGCGTCAGGTGCGGCAAATCCGCAGCGCGCGCCTCGCGCGGCAGGGCGCTGGCGATGGCAGCGGCGCCGATGGCGCTGCCGGCGAGGGCGAAGAAACGGCGGCGGCTGGTGTTCGTGGAATCGGATTCGTGGGACATTGGTCGATCTCCTGTGATTGAGCTGCCCGCGATTATAGACCTCTGCCGCGGTTTGCGCGTGTCCCGGACTTGACCTGCATCAATCGGATCGTTGCGCGTGCTGCGCCGCTTCGGCCGCCTTGGCCTTGGCGATAGCCTCGGCGACTTCCTTGGGCATGTAGGTTTCGTCGTGTTTGGCAAGTACCTCGCGCGCGGCGAAATGTCCATCGTGCATTTGCCCGGTGGCGATGATGCTCTGGCCTTCGCGGAACAGGTCCGGCAGCACGCCGGTATATTGCACCGGCATGTCGTGGAAACGGTCGGTGACGACGAAATCCACGGTCAGCGATCCCGGCGCGCGCTTGATCGAATGTTCCAGCACCACGCCGCCGAGGCGGAAGCTCGCGCCTTGCGGCGCCTTGCCGGCGAGCACTTCGCTGGGCGAGAACAGATAACTCATGTTGCGGCTGAGCGCGAGCACGGTCAGGCCCGTGGCGATGGCGACGGCGGCGAGGATCAGGCTGACCGCGATCAGGCGGCGCTTGCGGGTGGGAGTCACGGCGATTTCCTCGATGCGGCGCGGCGCAGGCGTGCGCCGAGCTCGCGCAGGACGCGGCGGCGCGCGAATACGGGCGCGATGGCGTCGGCGAACAGCACGACGACGAACAGCGCGTAGGAGGGCCACACGAAGGCGGCGTAGCCGTGCATGGCGAAGAAGTCAGTCATGCGCGGTCTCCGTGGCGGGCAACAGTGCGCGCACCCAGTCCTTGCCGGACTCGAGTTCGAGCAGGGACACGCGTGTGCGCGCAAGCAGGCTGGCGAAAAAGTATACGTGGGTCGCAAAGGCGAGTACGAGCAGCGGCCAGAGCATGTCCGGCGCGATTTTCGATGGGCCGACCAGGCTTACGGTCTGGCCCTGGTGCAGCGTGTTCCACCAGATCACCGAGTAGTGCACGATCGGCAGGTTGACGATCCCGACCAGGGCGAGGAAGGCCGCGGCGCGTGCGGCTTGGCGGCGGTCCTCGATGGCGTGGTAGAGGCCGATCACGCCGAAATACAGGAACAGCAGCACGAGTTCGGACGTCAGGCGCGCATCCCACGTCCACCACG
>JAJXWU010000104.1 GCA_021781425.1 Pseudomonadota bacterium | reverse complement strand
GGCCTGATGCCAGCGTTTGCCGCGTTCGTGTTCAGCGTTTTCGTATTCGGAAAAGCCATGCTGTACGGCGATCCGGTGCGAGGTTATCCGACCTTGCTTCTGGTCATGCTGTGCCTCGGCGGCGTGCAACTCATGGCGCTGGGCACGATCGGCGAATATCTGGGCCGGCTGTACATGGAGGCCAAGCAACGGCCCTTGTATCTGGTCGAAGAATTGCATCGTGCGCCAGGCGCTCGCGAACGGCAGTAGACTAGCCGGGGGCAACTGTCAGACGGAGGGCGTATGCGACTGGTCAAGCATCTGCTCGAAGACAAGGGCGGCGCGATTCATGCCATCGATCCGGACAAGCCGGTGCTCGATGCGATCCGCCTGATGGCGGACAAGTACATCGGCGCGCTGCTGGTGATGCGCGACGGAAAACTCGTCGGCATCGTTTCCGAACGCGACTACGCGCACAAGGTGATCTTGAAGGGCCGCTCGTCGGCGGACACACCCGTGCGCGAGATCATGTCCGAGTCGGTGCTCACCGTGGCGCCGGGCGACAGCGTCAATCACTGCATGAAACTCGTCACCGACAAACGCGTGCGCCATCTGCCGGTGGTCGACGGCGGCCGCGTCATCGGAGTGGTGTCGATCGGCGATCTGGTCAAGGCGGTGATCGAGGATCAGGCGCAGGAGCTGGAACACATGCAGCGGTATATTTCCGGCTGACTCCTTGCGCGGCTTCCCGTGCGAGTTCAGCACGGGCAAAATGGGCCATGAATTTCGATCCCGCCCTGCGCGCGCGCCTGCACCAGCTTCTGGCCGATTACGGCGCCCGCGTGCGCGGTCTTATCGATAGCCACGGCATTGCCCAGTACGGGATCGATCCGGCCGATATCGAGCAGGAAGTGCGCATTCGGCTGTGGCGGGCGCTGGAACGTGACCGGAATGCGGCCTTTCATGCGTCTTATATCCATAGAACCGTGCTGTCGGCGGTGATCGATGCGGTCCGCGCGGCCAACGCGCGGCCAGCCGAGCCGCTGCCGGAGGCGGAAAGTGCCGGTGCCGAAGCCTTGGTGGCGGCGGCGCCGGGGCCGGAGCGTCTGGCCGGCGGAACACAGGAATTTTCCCGTGTCGCCGCCTGCATGGCCGGCTTGCCGGTGCGGCGGCGCGAGGCGGTGGCCCTGCATCTGCAAGGTTTCAGCCTGCGCGAGATCGGCGGCGCGGTGGGCGTATCGGAAGAAGCGGCGCGCAAGTTGCTCGACCGTGGTATGCAGACCTTGCGCGAGCGGCTCACGGCGCAGGGATTTGGAGATTTCGATGAATGACGGAAAACTGAAAAACCTGTTTCGCCAGTTCGCCGGTGTACGCCGCTCGCTGCGGATTCCCGAAGTCGAGGATCTGCTGGCGCTGTCGCAATTGCCGCATGCCGATGAGGCGGCTTCGCCGCTGCACGCCGATCTGCTGCGTTTCAGCCGCGAACTCGAGCCTGTTTCGGAAAAGCTGGGCATGGATCTGGCCGCCGCCTTCGGCGAAACCGGAGCAGTCGCGCCGCGTCGGCGCTCGGCGCCGCGCCGTGCCGCGTTCGCGCGGCGTGGTTGGCGCATCGCCGCGACCGCGATGGCCGCGGGTCTCGTCGTGGCCGTCGCGCTTGTCGCCACGCAGCGCAGTCGCGTTGCGGCGTCGGCCAGCGCCGCGCACGCTGTGCCGGATCGCATCTTTGCCGGCTTCGACGAGCGCAACGTGGCGGCCGGCAAGTCGGCACACGGCGATGAAATTTTCCGCGCCAATTTCCTGCCGGATGAAATCTTCAATTCGTCCAAACCGCACGAGGGGTGAGCGGACACGTTTGCGCGATGCCCTGACCGCGCAGGCGGGGAGCGGCGCGCGAACGGCGTAGATGGCCCGAAGGGCGAGCGCCATGGATGGTGCGAGTTATGGCGTCGCGCGTGTTCGCGAACGCCGGGAGCAGGAGCGAAGGCCGGGTTGCTCTGCGAGACCTGGACGGCCGAGCTTAGCAACATCCGCGCGTCGCGCGGATCAGATTTCGACTGAACTCGCGTGTTCGCGAGTGGCCGCGAACGTCATGCCCGGCCAGCGCTCCTGCGTCAGTTGCAGGTTCACGCGCGAGGGCGCGAGGTAAACCAGCTCGCCCGCGGCGTCCAGCGCGAGGTTCATCGCGTTCTTGTCGCGGAATTCCGCGAGCTTCTTTTCGTCCGCGCAACGGATCCAGCGCGCCGTGATCACGGCAACATTCTCGAACGCGCAATCCACGCCGTATTCGTCCTTCAACCGGTATGCCACGACATCGAACTGGAGCACGCCGACCGCACCGAGTATCAAGTCGTTGCTCATCAGCGGACGGAAGAACTGCGTTGCGCCTTCCTCGGACAATTGCGCGAGCCCCTTGGTCAATTGCTTCATCTTCAACGGATCGCGCAGGCGCGCGCGGCGAAACAGTTCAGGCGCAAAGTTCGGAATGCCGGTGAAACTCAACACCTCGCCTTCCGTGAACGTGTCGCCGATCGAGATCGTGCCGTGGTTGTGGATTCCGATCACGTCGCCGGGATACGCCTTTTCCACGATGTCGCGCTCGCTGGCCATGAAGGTTAACGCGTTGGCGAGCTTGACTTCCTTCGCCGTGCGCACATGGAACGCCTTCATGCCGCCGTGGAACGTGCCCGAGCAGATGCGCAGGAAGGCGACGCGGTCACGATGCTGCGGATCCATGTTCGCCTGGATCTTGAACACGAAGCCGCTGAGTTTTTCTTCCAGTGGCGCGACTTCGCGCGTGGTCGCCGTGCGCGGTTTTGGCGAAGGCGCATGCGCGACGAAGAAATCCAGCAGCAGTTGCACGCCGAAGTTGCTCACCGCCGAGCCGAAGAACACCGGCGTTTGCTTGCCTTCCAGGTAGGCAGCCGCGTCGAACGGATGCGAGGCACCTTGCACGAGTTCGAGTTCCTCGCGCAGTTCGCGCAGCATGTCGGCGCCGATTTTCGTTTCGAGCTGCGGGTCGTCAAGCGAGGCAAAAATCGTCGAATCCTGACGCGTGAAGTTGCGCCCCGGTTCGAAGATATGAACCTCGCCGTCGACCAAGTGATACACGCCCTTCAGCCGCGAGCCCATGCCGATCGGCCAGGTGATCGGCGCGCACTGGATCTTCAGCACCGATTCGACCTCGTCGAGCAGATCGATCGGCGCGCGACCCTCGCGGTCGAGCTTGTTGATGAAGGTCATGATCGGCGTGTCGCGCAACCGGCACACGTCCATCAGCTTGATCGTGCGCTCCTCCACGCCCTTGGCGCAGTCGATCACCATCAGTGCCGAGTCGACCGCGGTCAGCACGCGATAGGTGTCCTCACCGAAATCGGCGTGTCCGGGCGTGTCGAGCAGGTTGACGACGCGGCCCTCGTAGGGAAACTGCATCACGGATGACGTCACCGAGATGCCGCGTTCCTTCTCCAGTGCCATCCAGTCCGATGTCGCGTGGCGCGCGGCCTTGCGGCCTTTCACGCTGCCCGCCATCTGGATCGCGCCGCCGAACAGCAAGAGCTTCTCCGTCAGCG
Source organism: Pseudomonadota bacterium (assembly GCA_021781425.1). GTDB lineage: Bacteria > Pseudomonadota > Gammaproteobacteria > Xanthomonadales > Rhodanobacteraceae > Rudaea. Next base: position 2,274 of record JAJXWU010000104.1, on the reverse strand, counting down.
TGGTCTTGCCCGCGTCCGGATGCGAGATGATGGCGAAGGTGCGCCGGCGGCGGGTTTCGTCGAGGTGGGTCATGAGAAATCGGGAATGGCCTTGCCCTCACCCCGTGCCCTCTTCCGCAAGCGGGCGAGGGGAGTGATCGTTGCGCTGCGCGCAACATCGTTATCGGATTGGAGCGGCGCGATTATACGCGAGGCGCGCTCAGCACTCGATCACATTCACCGCCAACCCGCCGCGGCTGGTTTCCTTGTACTTGTCCTGCATGTCGCGGCCGGTGTCGCGCATGGTCTTGATCACCTTGTCCAGCGACACGCGGTGCTTGCCGTCGCCGCGCATCGCCATGCGTTGCGCGTTGATCGCCTTGACCGAACCCATCGCATTGCGCTCGATGCAGGGAATCTGCACGAGGCCGCCGATCGGATCGCAGGTGAGTCCCAGGTTGTGTTCCATGCCGATCTCGGCGGCGTTCTCGACCTGGTAGATGCTGCCGCCGAGCGCGGCGGTGAGACCGCCGGCGGCCATCGAACAGGCGACGCCGACTTCGCCCTGACAGCCGACTTCGGCGCCGGAGATCGAGGCATTTTCCTTGTACAGAATCCCGATCGCCGCGGCGGTAAGTAGAAAGTCGATCACGCCTTGTTCGTCTGCGCCGGGCACGAAGCGATGGTAATAATGCAGCACCGCCGGAATGATGCCCGCGGCGCCATTCGTGGGCGCCGTGACCACGCGGCCGCCGGCGGCGTTTTCCTCGTTCACCGCCAGCGCGTACAGATTCACCCAATCCAGGATAGTCAGCGGATCCTTCAGCGCCGCCTCGGGCCGCGCAGTGAGTTCGGCCGCCATTGCCGGCGCGCGCCGCTGCACATGCAAGCCGCCGGGCAGGGTGCCGGCCTCCCGCATGCCACGCGCAACACACGCTGACATGGCCTGCCATAGGGTCAGCAGCCCGACGCGGATTTCCGTTTCGCTGCGCCAGGCCTTCTCGTTCTCGAACATGATCCTGGCGATGGATTTTCCGGTCGACTCGCACAGCTTGAGCAATTCGTCGCCGCTGTGGAACGGATGCGGCAACGGCGTGGTGTCGGCGACGATGCGGTTTTCCGCAGCCTCGTCCGGATTGACCACGAAGCCGCCGCCGACGGAGTAGTAGTCGCGCGTGGCCAGCTCGTTGCCGGAGGCATCAAATGCGGAAAACCGCATGCCGTTGGAGTGAAACGGCAGCTTCTGGCGCTTGTTGAAAATGAGGTCGGTTTTCTCGTCGAACGCGATTTCACGCTTGCCAAGCACACGGATTTTCCGCGTCGAACGAATGCGTTCCAGTCGTGCCGGAATCGCATCCGGATCGATCTTGTCCGGCCACTCGCCCTCGAAGCCGCACAGTACCGCCTTGTCCGTGCCGTGGCCGCGGCCGGTATGCGCGAGCGAGCCGAACAACTCGGCGCGTACTCGCGCCACGCGTGCGAGTACGCCCGTTTCCTCGAGCCAGCGCGCGGCGAAGCGCGCCGCCGCGCGCATCGGCCCTACCGTGTGCGACGACGAGGGGCCGATGCCGATCTTGAACAAATCGAATGTACTTACCGCCATGGCTTACTTCCGGCGTGGGCAGGCGGTTATTCTACGCCGATGCGTCTGACCCTCTACCAACGCGACGATTGCCATTTGTGCGACCTGGCGCTCGCTGTGCTCGCGCAAGCGCGCGCGCCGGAATTTTCCAGCGTGTTCATCGACGCCGATGCGCTGCTCGAAGCGCGTTACGGTGAGCGCGTGCCGGTGCTGCGCGAGGACGTATCCGGGCGCGAGTTGAACTGGCCGTTCGATGCGCAGACGCTGCGCGCGTGGCTCAGCGGCTGACGGCTTCGACGTCCGGCGTGCGCCAGCCGCTCGCAAGGCCCCAGAAATAGAACACCAGGCCGAAAACGCCGACGACGATCAGGTCCCAGCCGTAGGTCATCCATCCCAATCCATGGAATTTGGTACTGCCGCAATACGACAAGGCGCTCATCGCCGGCAGGTAGACGATCAGCCACCACGCGCCGCGAAGCTGGCGGCCGAAGTCTTGCCAGCGTCCGCGCGCCTGATACCAGAAATAGATCGGCAGGCCGATGACGACGAGCAGCACGATTTCTCCACACAGCGGCCAGGTTGCCCAGTACATGAGTTCAGTGGAGAACACGAAAGCCAGGCACGAAAGCACGCTCAAGGCGGGCAGGCGCAGCGGCCTTGGCATCTGCGACGCGGTGCGGCGCAGTGCTGCTGCGCTGACCGGTCCGACCAGG